>JAGPVX010000028.1 GCA_018066805.1 Paraperlucidibaca sp.
CCGGCATCGATCTCGACGCCAGCGATGAAGATATTTTGCAAGTTTTGAAGCAGACCGTGCACACGCGTTTACCGGTATTTCATGGCGACTTAAATAACACCGTAGGCATTTTGCATGTGCGCAACACCACACGCTTTTTAGGCCAGCAAGGGTTTAATAAAACCGCACTCATGCAGTCCGTGCGCAGCGCCTACTTTCTGCCCGAGCGCACACCATTACCAGCTCAGCTTCTCGAATTTCAAAAGCACCGGCGGCGCTTAGGCATCGTCGTCGATGAGTATGGTGATGTGCAGGGGCTCGTCACGCTTGAGGCGATATTGGAAGAGCTCGTGGGCGAGTTCACGACCACCACAGCCGATCGCCATACGGATATGCATGCGACCAGTGACGGCGCTCGCTTAATCGATGGCGCGGCGAGTTTGCGGGCAATTAATCGCACCTTGGGCTGGTCATTGCCCGTGGAAGGGCCGCGCACACTCAATGGCCTCTTGCTTGATCGCCTAGAGGCCATTCCCGATGCGCCAGTGTGCTTGCGTATTGCCGATTATTTTATTGAAGTGCACGAATTACGCGGCCATTTGATACGCCGCGCCAGCATTTGGCAGGCGGCGAGCTAAGCCCAATCGCCCGTCATAGCACCACGTTGATTTTTGCAATGACGGCGCGTGCCTTAGCTCGTGCCTGATCAACGCTATCACCTTGCGCCAATGCCACACCTAAACGACGCTGCCCCACCACTTCCGGTTTAGCAAATAATCGAAGGTCTGTATCTGGCTCGGCTAATGCCTCAGCAACGCCATCAAAGCGCATTTGCCGCGAGTCACCATTGACCAACAAAACACAGGAAGCCGTTGGCCTAGGCTGGCGAATGATAGGAATTGGCAAGCCCAAAATTGCCCGCGCATGCAGGCTGAACTCCGATAGGTTTTGCGACATCAGCGTGACTAAGCCTGTGTCATGTGGCCGTGGCGAGACTTCGCTAAACCATACATTGTCGCCCTTGACAAAAAACTCCATGCCAAACACACCCCAGCCGCCAAGATCATTCGCAACTGCCTCAGCAATGCGCTCAGCCTCGGCCAGCGCTTTTGCCGACATCGCTTGCGGCTGCCACGACTCGCGATAATCTCCTGACTCTTGCAAATGCCCAATGGGCGCACAAAATGAGGTGCCGCCAGCATGGCGCACGGTGAGCAAAGTGATCTCATAATCAAAGTCGATAAAACCTTCAACGATGACGCGCCCGGCACCGCTACGGCCACCCGATTGCGCATAATCCCAAGCGTGCTGTAAGTCCGCCTCTGTTTTTACTGTGCTTTGGCCCTTGCCGGAAGACGACATAATTGGCTTCACCACACAGGGCATACCAACCTGCGTGACAGCCACACAGAAGTCTACGTAGTTATCAACAAAGACATACGGAGACGTCGCTAAACCTAAGGTTTCAGCCGCTAAACGACGAATGCCTTCGCGGTTCATGGTGAGCTGAGCCGCACGAGCGGTCGGCACCACGCACCAGCCTTCCTGCTCCAGCGCCACCAGCTCATCGGTCGCAATGGCTTCGATTTCAGGCACGATCAGTGCGGGTTTTTCTAGCTCAATAATGCGTCGCAGTGCAGCGCCATCGAGCATAGACACCACGTGTGAGCGATCAGCGACTTGCATGCCCGGCGCATTGGCGTAGCGATCAACAGCTATCACTTCACAGCCCAAACCTTTTAAGGCCATGATGACTTCACGGCCCAGCTCGCCCGCTCCCAACAACATGACACGAGTAGCGCTCGCGGAAAATGGTGTGCCCAGGCTAATGGGTTGGCGTGCAGACATCGAAAACTCCTAACAGGGCAAGGCCACTTAATCTTGTGGTTTTAGCTCATCGCGAAAACGGCGGGCATTTTCGACATAATGCTGGGCACTGAGCAACAACATTTGTCGCTGCGCCTCGGGCACCTCACGAATCACTCGGCCTGGCGAACCCACCACTAGCGAAAAATCGGGAATCTCTTTGCCCTCGCCAATCAAGGCATTGGCACCAATAACACAGCCCTTGCCTATTTTGGCGCCATTTAAAATCACCGCGCCGATACCCACCAACGAGCCATCGCCAATCGTGCAGCCATGCAGCATGGCTTGGTGGCCAACAGTGACATTGCTACCGACTGTCAGCGGAAATCCATAATCGGTATGCAGCACGGCACCATCCTGAATATTGGAGTTTTCGCCGATGGTGATTTGGTCACAATCGCCGCGCAGCACCGCGTTAAACCAGACACTGCTGCGCTCACACAAGCGCACCGAACCAATCACTGTGGCGTTATCGGCCACCCAATGCTCACCATCGGCCTCAACACGGCGATCGCCTAGTTGATACTTCATATTCGTCTCCTTAAGAGTGCTAAGACTTAGCTTTCGCTGCGCTTTGGCACCAATACGCCGGGCAAAACCGGTGGCCACGGGTAGTCAATATGATGGCCAAAGCCTTCCCGCATAAACTCCACCAGCATATAGGCCGTTAAGCCCCAAATGATGTAGCCATCAAAACGAAAGCACGGCACCACGAGGTCAAGGCCGCGAAAATTAATGCGGTGAGTGCGCTCGGCCTTGATGTCGAAAAAGTACTGTAATGGCACGCGAAACACGCTATCGATCTCTTCTGGATTACCGTGTAACTCAGGCGCATCGTGAATCACGCCAATGATTGGCATCACCAAAATACCGCTTTTGGCGCGCGCTGGCTTCAATGCCCCGATAACTTCAACTTTCGACTGCGGCAGCGCCACTTCCTCTTCGCTTTCACGCAAAGCAGTGACAACCAAATGCAGGTCATCGGCATCGCGCTTACCACCGGGAAATGCCACCTCGCCTGCATGCGAGTTCATGTGCAGGGCGCGCTGGGTTAGCAAAATAGTGGGCTCAGGCTCATTACTCAGGCCAATCAACACCGCCGCATCGGCACGCACGGTGTTATCAAACGGTGAGAGATTTTGCTTAAGCGTTTCAATGCGTGAGTGCGTAGTCATGGCTGAATCATACACACCCTCAGGTATACTGGAACGCGTTTACGGGAGCTTTCGTTATGAAATTTTGCAGCAATTGTGGCAGCCAGGTAACACAGCGCATTCCCGAAGGCGATTCGCGACCGCGCTATATCTGCGACGACTGCAATATCGTGCATTATCAAAACCCTAATATCATCGCTGGCTGTTTGCCGGTCTGGGGCGATAAAGTGTTGCTATGCCGCCGCGCCATCGAGCCACGCTACGGCTTTTGGACGCTACCCGCCGGCTTTATGGAAAATGGTGAAACCGTTGCTGAAGGCGCCGCCCGCGAAACCTGGGAAGAGGCCGAAGCTGATGTGCGCGAACTCACGCTCTACACCGTGTTCAACATTCCCTACATCAACCAAGTTTATATGCTGCACCGCGCGTATTTGGTCGATGGCAAATTTGGCATTGGTGTCGAGTCGCTTGAGTGTCAGCTCTTCGATGAGGCCGATATTCCGTGGGATGAATTGGCATTTCCATCGGTCAAACGCACCTTGCGTTATTATTTCGAAGACCGCCAGCGTGGCGAATTTCCATTACACATCGATGATTTGAGACCGCCAGTCAAAAGCTGAGACCCCTACTCATCGCAATAGTCTCTCGTTAAAACAATGCGCTGCGCGCCTAGGTCGAAAATGACAGACCAATCGGTCATCTAAGTCAACACGACCGCGACTTTTCTGTGCATGATCGGAGCTGACCCCGTGGCCACTCGTCACGCTCATGCACACAGGAGCTCGTATGAACGCCGGAGATATCCAAGGCCTTGGCATTTCTGCCCTCAGCCGTTTCGCCCAATCGCAACTCGCCGACACCCTAAAGCTGCGCAAACCTGTTGAAAAACTACTGTATCGCGGCAGCAAAGCTGGCTTCCAACTCGTCAGTGCCAGCGCGCGCCTATTCAAACCTAGTGCAGGCAAAGGCAAGCAGCGCCTAAGCCATACCAGCAATAGTGGCCTCTTTGATCTTTCGCTCAGTGATGAGCAGCACATGATGCGCGACTCATTGCAGCGCTTTGCCACCGATACCATACGACCACAAGCCCACGATGCCGATGCCACCGCGCGCTGCCCCGAGGCACTACGTCTTCAGGCTCAAGAACTTGGTCTTGCGCTCTATGCCGTGCCCGAAGCACTCGGCGGTGTTGCCTCTGAGTCCACCGTAGTCACGCAACTGTTAGCGGCTGAAGATTTAGCGCATGGCGACTTTTCTTTGGCGGCTGCACTACTTGCGCCAATGTCCGTTGCCAATGCCTTAACGCGATGGGGCAGCGATAGTCAGCAAGCGACTTATCTGCCCGCATTTGCTGAAGACACGCCACCGCTTGCGACCATTGCAGTGAGTGAGCCCACGGTTTTATTTGACCCATCGCGCCTAAGCACCAAAGCTCGTCGCGATAAGTCTGGCTTTGTGCTCAATGGTGAAAAATCTTTAGTCATTGGCGGCGCTAGTGCCGAGCTTTTGCTCATTGCCGCCGAACTCGATGGCCAGCCGCAAGTGTTCATCGTGCCCGCCGGCACCGACGGTCTGCGCTTCCAAGAAGACCCTGCGATGGGCATGAAGGCGGCAGAAACCGTGAAGCTGCAACTCGATAATGTGATGCTGCCAGTTGAGGCTTTACTAGGTGAAGGCGAGCTGGACTATCAAGCCTTTATCGACTTTGGTTATTTGGCGTGGTGCGCTTTGGCTACTGGTACGGCGCAGGCCGTGCTCGACTATGTCGTGCCATATGTGAATGAGCGCGAAGCCTTTGGTGAGCCGATTTCGCATCGCCAAGGTGTGGCCTTTATGGTCGCCGACATGGCCATCGAAGTTGAAGCCATGCGCATCATGACCTGGCGTGCAGGCTCTCTCGCCGAAGCTGGCAAACCCTTCCATCGCGAAATCTATTTGGCGCGTCTGTTGTGCGCAGAAAAAGCCATGCAAATCGGCACCAATGGCGTGCAGCTACTCGGTGGCCACGGCTTCACCAAAGAGCATCCGGTCGAGCGTTGGTATCGCGATTTACGCGCCGTAGCGATTGCTCACGGCGGCCTGCATTTATAACCAGACTTTTTTGACGTCGTTTTTATACCGGCCTAAACCACCGTTTTCACCAGCGGCTATTTTAGAAGCAACTATTTGCGCGCTTTGAGCCACTCAAACGCTCACGCGCTGGAGCAGCATCATGAACTTAGACACACCGAAAAAATTTGCCATGCTCATCGAGCAAGCCAAGCAAGTCGCGGACAATTTCTATCGTCCCATCTCACGCAAATATGACCGTGCTGAACATGCCTATCCGAAAGAACTAGACATGCTCGCCTCATTACTCGATGGCATGAATGAAGGCTCAGATGAAGCCGCCGGCGCCACCAGCGCCAGCAAACGTCCAAGCACCGATGGCAATACTGGCATTCGTAATGGTGGTAACTTATCTGTCGCACTCGGCACCATGGAGCTGTGCCGTGGCGACACCGGCTTGCTGCTATCAATTCCACGTCAAGGCTTAGGCAACGCCGCCATTGCAGCAGTTGCCAACGACGAGCAGCTCGCGCGCTTCAAGGGCAAATGGGCCGCGATGGCCATCACCGAGCCCAGCTGCGGCTCCGACTCCGCTGCGATTCGCACCACCGCGATAAAAGATGGCGATGATTACATTCTTAATGGTGAGAAAATCTACGTCACCGCAGGTGCCCGCGCCGAGTGCGTCGTAGTCTGGGCCACTCTGGATAAATCGCTAGGCAAGGCCGCAATTAAATCCTTCGTTGTCGAGCACGGCACACCAGGCATGGAGGTCACTCGCCTCGAGCACAAGCTCGGTATCAAAGCCTCCGATACCGCGGCGATCAACTTCACCGACTGCCGCGTGCCTGCCGCCAACTTACTCGGCACGCCAGAAATTGATCTGAAAAAAGGCTTCGCCGGCGTCATGGAAACCTTCGATAACACCCGCCCCTTGGTTGCGGCCATGGCTGTTGGTGTCGCCGCAGCTTCCATTGAGCGCATGAAAGAATTACTCGCCGACCACATCGATCCCAACTACGGCACACCACCGCTCAACTCATCGCACGCTGAAGCCACTCTGTATCGCTTAGAGGCAGAATGGGAAGCCGCACGCCTGCTCACGTTAAAAGCCGCATGGATGGCAGATAACAAGCAGCCGAACTCTAAAGATGCCTCTATCTGCAAAGCCAAAGCCGGACGCGTGGCTAACGAGGTCACACTGAAGTGTGTCGAGCTCGCCGCCTCGCTCGGCTATGGTGAAGATGAGCTGCTAGAGAAGTGGTCGCGCGACTCTAAAATCCTCGACATTTTCGAAGGCACGCAGCAAATTCAGCAGCTGATTATTGCCCGCCGCGTGCTCGGCAAAAGCTCAGCTCAGCTGAAGTAAGGCTTGCGACAGGGATGCCCAGAGGCCAAACTCTGGGCATCCATTCGTAACCTAGGAGCGCCATCCATGAAAGGCGATAAGCAAGTCATTGCTCATTTGAACAAAACCCTGGCCAATGAGCTGGTGGCGATTAATCAGTACTTTTTGCATTCGCGGATGTATGACGACTGGGGCCTAAAAAAACTTGGCGCACACGAATATCACGAATCCATCGACGAAATGAAACATGCCGACTTGCTGATCAAGCGCATTCTATTTTTGGAAGGCCTTCCTAACCTGCAAGATCTTGGCAAATTGATGATTGGTGAAAATACCGAAGAGATGCTGAAGTCAGATTTGGCCTTGGAAAACAAAGCTATCCCTGATTTGCGTGAGGCCATTGCCTACTGCGAAAGCGTGAGCGATTACGGTAGTCGTGACTTATTCCAGCATATTTTAGATGCTGAAGAAGAGCATGTGGACTGGCTGGAAACGCAGCTAGGCTTGATTGAGAAGGTGGGGATTCAGAATTATTTGCAGACTCAGATGGAAGGCGCTGATAGCTGAGGCTTTTGGCGTTTATCTGAGAACAGCATGAGGGGTGGATGAGGACTGCGCTACGGCTTCGCCTATTCGCGCCGACCTCATCCACCCCTCATGCTTTCGGAGCTCGCGCAGGCTCTTCTGAAGCAAATATTTTCTTGGGCCGCCAAGCCTGCCTGATAAGAAATAGGCTAGCTTTTTTCGCGGCAGCGTTAGGTCGGCGCTATGCATTTCTCGGATGACACTCCCCCTCTACCTCATGTTTACCCATAACGCATGCACAGAGCCGGGAAGAACAAAAAGTAAGCACAAAATGATGTTTAGTATCAGATGCTTGCCTACACCTTCTTTTATAAATACGGCTACTGGCGGTAAGAAAATCGACAGTAAAATCATGATCAGTTTGCTCATGTGAAGCTCCAAGCTTGGTGGTGATGTCGCACTTTAGTGTATTTTTGAACTTGATTTCATTCAAAGTAAAAAGTTAGTTAGCACTCTGCATGATTCAGTTTATGCCTAACTTGCTCATTCGATAGGCCTTGGATCTCGACAACCTTATGCTGAGATGTCTTGCCTGAAACAACGCTAACGCTTTTTTCAGGTAGACCAAGGCTAGTTGCTAGCACAAGCACCACTGCCGCATTCGCCTTCCCTTTCTCGGGCTGAGCTGCCACTCGAATTTTTAGCGAATCCCCTAGCCATCCAGATACTTCAGACTTCGAGGCGCCTGGAACTACCTTCACGCTAAGCCTAACTAGCACATTTTCTTTATATGTCATGCAGCAACCGCTTCTCATTAAATTAAAAATCAAAATAAATAGTCACGCCATAATGCTTAAGCTCTCGCACCATAGCGGAGCAAGCAGGCCATCAACAATCCTAAGTTGGTGCGAAATTTATTAAAAAACAGGCTATTTCCCATTTTTTTTGTGGCACAGCTCTTGCTCTTACAAACATATCGTTTGGTTCTTCATGCTCAATACCCAAGCATAGCAGAGAGCATTTTCTTGAAGAAAAATCAGGGAAAAGTGAGTAAATCTTAGGCATTTATAAAACGCACGAGTGATACCAAATGGCTAGCCCTTTACCTTTAAAAGAGAAATCTTATGTCCTACTTAGCACCCTCTGAGTTTGTTACAAAAATGGTCGACTCTGGAGAATCAAAAGTCTTCATGTCTACTCGTGACACCTTAATTCGTGCCTATATGGCTGGTGCAATCTTAGCTTTAGCTGCTGTTTTTGCGATTACTATTGCCGTTCAAACTGGTTCATTTCTGCTTGGCGCAATTTTATTCCCCGTCGGTTTTTGCATGCTCTATTTAATGGGGTTTGACTTGTTAACTGGCGTCTTCGTGCTGGCACCGTTGGCCTTACTTGATAAACGCCCTGGTGTTACAGTTTCCGGCGTACTAAGAAACTGGGGCTTAGTTTTCTTAGGAAACTTTGCTGGCGCCTTAACCGTTGCAGCCATGATGGCTTTTGTTTTCACCTACGGCTTCAATACTGATGCAGGCGCCGTTGGCACGAAAGTAGCTAGTATCGGTGAAGCACGTACATTAGGTTATGCTCAATATGGAGTAGATGGCTGGCTGACTATTTTTATTCGTGGCATGCTTTGCAACTGGATGGTATCTCTAGGCGTTGTTGGGGCGATGATATCAACATCAGTTAGCGGAAAAGTTATTGCCATGTGGATGCCAATATTCCTATTTTTCTTTATGGGATTTGAGCACTCTGTAGTTAATATGTTTTTGTTTCCATTCGGCTTAATCATGGGTGGAGACTTCTCTATTGCAGACTATTTAATATGGAATGAAATCCCTACCGCTTTGGGCAACTTAGTTGGCGGCCTTGCTTTTACTGGCCTCACTTTATATTCAACGCATGTTAGAACTGCACCTAAGCGCAATGCATAATAATGAATAACCTGAAAGTTAGTATTGGGCAGTACTCTGACAAAGGCCGAAAGTTAGAGAACCAAGACTTTCATGGTATTCATATTCCTGAAGATTCTTTACGTGGAATCAAAGGTATTGCTGTTGCAATGGCTGATGGCATTAGTAGTAGTGCCGTCAGCCATATAGCTAGTCAAACCGCGATACAAAGCTTTTTGCAAGACTATTACTGCACGTCTGAGGCTTGGTCCGTTAAAGGCTCGGCTGAACGCGTTCTATCTGCCACAAACTCATGGCTTTATTCACAAACTATGAGTAGCCCACATCGCTATGATAAAGATAAGGGCTATGTCTGTACATTTAGCGCACTAATTATAAAAGGTCACTCTGCGCATATTCTCCATATTGGCGATACAAGAATATATCGCTTTAATAGTAATGGCCTAGAGCAACTCACTAATGATCATCGTCTATGGGCTACGCAAGATAAAAGCTACCTAAGTCGCGCACTAGGCATTGAGTCAAAATGCAACTCTGACTATCAATTACTAAGCGTTAACGCAGGCGATATTTTTATTATTACCACTGACGGAGTTTATGAGTTCGTTAGTGCGCAAGATATAGTTTCAACACTAGAACAGCACCACGACAACCTAAATGCTGCTGCACAAGCCATCACTACTCTAGCGTATGAACAAGGTAGCGATGACAATCTTAGCATTCAAATTGTGCGAATCGATAATCTGCCAGAGCAGGCAGTAAATCACGTTAAGCAACAAATAGAGCAGCTACCATTTCCACCCGAACTCAGAGGGAGGATGGTGTTTGATGGCTACACTATTCTTCGAGAAATTCATGCCAACTCCAGAAGCCATGTCTACTTAGCACAAGATAACGCATCAAAAAAGCAGGTAGTTTTAAAAACTCCCTCAGTTGACCTAGGCGGAAATGAAGACTATTTAGAGCACTTCTTGATGGAGGAGTGGGTTGCTAGGCGCATTAATAATACCCACGTCATGAAAGCAGAATTGCCAGACAGACCGCGAAATTATATTTATACCGTATTAGAATTCATCAAAGGCAAAACTCTAGCTCAGTGGGCAATAGACAACCCAAAAGCCGATATCGAAGCCGTCCGCAGTATTGTGGAGCAAATTACCAAAGGGCTATATGCTTTTCATCGCATGGAGATGCTGCATCAGGACTTACGACCTGAAAATATTATGATCGATACAGATGGTGTCATTAAAATAATCGACTTCGGCGCTGTTAGCATCGCTGGGCTACAAGAAACAACGATAGAGCAGCCAGCCACCTACTTACAAGGCACAGCTCTTTACAGTGCTCCGGAGTATTTTTTGGGAGAATATGGCACAACACGATCAGAATTATTCTCTCTAGGAGTAATTACCTACTATCTTTTATCTGGACGCTATCCTTATGACACTAATGTCGCAAAAACTAAGACTTTATCCGCCCAAAAGAAGCTTTGGTATCGTAGCGTGCTTGAAGAGGACCGAGAAATCCCTAAATGGGTAGATTATGCTATTCAAAAAGCGGTTCATCCATTACCAAGCCAGCGTTACGAGGAAATATTTGAGTTTACTCATGACTTGCGCCAGCCAAGTAAGCAGTTTTTAAACAAAATACGCCCTCCACTGATTGAGCGAAATCCAGTAGCAGTATGGCAAGCAATATCATCAATACTACTTATGATTATTTTATATTTACTTAGCCTAGGACAGTAAATAAAAATATATTATCGCCAGGCCACAAAGGCTAACCATGATATATATTCGCTAGGAGCTTACTAAGCTTATCTTCAAAAAAGTAGTAAAAAAGCTAGTTAACGCCCAGCATGATTCAGTTTATGCCTAACTTGTTCATTCGATAGGTCTTGGATTTCGATAACCTTATGCGGAGGCGTCTTGCTTTAAACAGCGCTAACGTTAAGACGAGCAAGCGAGCTGTCAGCGCTACTCATCCTCTACAACTACCGCTATTTTTAGCGCATGAGCATCTTCGCCCAAATTAAATTTATTGCCAAAATAGAGTGTGGCATCGCCTTTTTGATGGGCAACTAGTCTACAAACGGTGCCGCCAAATAAGACTCCAGGCTCACGGAATGGGATGAAGCTTCTGGTATTTTCGCACTCAATACTGGCTATCTCTGGCGCGGCACTGATCATCCAAGGGTAGTAGCCCCACCAGCCCGGAAAGCCATTGCCAATTGCTAAAACCTCAGCGGCTTCACCGACCTTTATTTGCAAGGATGGTTCTGCGTCAGGATTTTTCAGCAGCGATTTATAACTTAGCCTTACTCCAGCGCAGCCTTGAAGAAGCACCGCCAGCAGAGCTAGGCATACTATTTTATTGCAGTATATTTTCATGTTCTTTGAGGCAGTCCTCTGGCAGTACTTGAGCTCTTAGCACAAGAGCCCCCATTGAGAAAAGTCGTCAGCAATAGAGCCCCTCGCTACGGCTTCGCCTATTCGCGAGAGGCTCTATTGCTGACGACTCAGGCGCTGGTGGAGATAGTGGCGGTGCGAATAGGCGAAGCCGTAGCACAGCCACTATCTCCACCAGCGCCAACTAGCTCAAGCTTCAAGCTGCTTCCGCTTCCGATACTCGATCGGAGTTTCCTGAGTCCAGCGCTTAAACGCCCGATAAAACGTGCTCGGCTCGGCAAATCCCGTCAAATACACAATCTGCTCAATACTCTCATCGGTGCGAGCCAATAAACGCCGCGCCAACCGTGAACGATAGTCTGCCAGCACATGATTAAAGCTTGTGCCCGCCTCCTCCAGCTCAGTCCGCAAACGCCGCGCCGGCATGCCGATGCGCTGCGCCACCGCCTCTAACGTGGTATCACCTGACTCTAGCATCTCACCAATTGCTCGCTTCACTGCTTCAACTAAATCCAAACGCTCAAGCTCAGCGAGCTTCTCGTTAGCCATTTTTTCATGCAGGCGCAACAAGCTTGGCTCGGCATGCCAAACCTGGTGGTCAAGCACTCGCATATCAAAATAGATCCGATTTTCGCTGCAGCCTAGCGTTACTGGGCAGCCATAAACGCGTTCGTATTCGGCCGGAGATGCGCCTTCCACATGCGTGAAGTGCACGGCGAGTGGCTGAAAGTGACCATCGGTAAGCGAGCCAAAAAAGCGGATCACACCCATCACTAGTGCTTCGGCAAAATGACGCATGCCGGTGGCATCGGCAATGTCGGCGAGATAGCAGTGATTACCATCGATTACTAAGCGCGAGGTAATGGCATCGCTCAATAAGCGCTGATACGCCAAGGCGCGGTGCAGACCTTCGCCAAAAGTGGGGCTGGATGAAATGAGGTATTCGAGCACCTGGCCGCGATAGACCGGTAGATGCTCGCCTAAATGCAGGCCGATATGAGGGTCGCCGGAGATGTCTTCGAGTGCGCGCCAAAACATGGCTTGACCGGCAAATGGCGTGCGCTCGGGCGACTCAACATCAAGCCAGTTAGGTGACACTTTGGCTTGTAGCAAGATAGCTTCGACCGGCAATCCAGCCTTGAGCATGGCCTGATAGGCCAGTCGCAGCAAAATCGGCGCGTCCGTTCGCTCAGTCATCAGCAAGTCTCAATTATCGTCGGCGCAAGGGGTCTCATCATGAGCCCGAGTCTACTCGCATTTTGCCGCGGCGCAGACAAAGCCTACGCCGCGATTAGGCCTTATCCGATAAAGCGACGAGCATTGCGGAACATGCGCATCCACGGGCCGTCTTCTTGCCATTCTTGCGGATGCCAGCTGTGTTGCACGGCACGGAATACGCGCTCGGGATGCGGCATCATGATGGTGGCGCGGCCATCGCGACTGGTCACGCCGGCAATGCCGTGTGGCGAGCCATTGGGATTGAGCGGGTACTGCTGCGTGCGGCGGCCATAACCATCGACCCAGCCGAGAGCAACCAAGCCTTGTTCGCCCAGAGCCGCCAACGTGCTAGCGTCGTGATGCGCGCGGCCTTCGCCATGAGCCACGGCGATGGGCATAGTGGAGCCGGCCATTCCCGCTAAAAATAACGAAGGCGATTCCGGCACTTCAACCAAGCAAGTTCGCGCCTCAAAGACTTCGCTGCGGTTACGGGCAAAGGTTGGCCACATATCCGCGCCTGGAATGAGCGCCTTCAGTTGCGAGAGCATTTGGCAGCCATTGCACACGCCTAAGCTAAAGGTGTCTGGGCGAGCAAAGAAGGCCGCGAATTCATCACGCACATGTTCGGTGAAGAGGATGGATTTAGCCCAGCCACCGCCAGCGCCGAGCACGTCGCCATAAGAGAAGCCACCGCAAGCGACAAGGCCAACGAAGTCCTTCAATGACACACGACGGCTGATGAGATCGCTCATGTGCACATCGATCGCGGTAAAACCGGCGCGATGGAATGCTGCAGCCATCTCGGTTTGGCCATTGACGCCCTGCTCACGCAAGATCGCCACGCGTGGACGAATGCCGCTAGCAATAAACGGTGCGGCGATGTCGTCATTGATATCGAAACTAAGTTTGGCAAATAAGCCGGGGGCTGGCTCGGCCAAGGCCTTGAATTCCTCTTCGGCGCAGTCGGCGTTATCGCGCAGCGCTTGCATGCGATAGCTGGTCTCGGCCCACAACTGTTGAGCACGCGAGCGCGGCAGGCTTAAGCGAGCCTTGCCTTTCAGGCTGATGTTCAATTCTTCACGGCTATTAAGGCCGCCAAGCACGTGCACATGACCGGCAACTAGCGTATTGGCAAAAGCAGCTTTCACCGCCTCAGCATCGCTGGCACGGACTTGCAGCACAGCACCTAATTCTTCGCTAAATAGTGCGGCTAAGACATCAGCCTCGCTATCACTGTCGGCTATCGCGTCGAGGGCGACGTTGACGCCAACACGGCCGGCGAAGGCCATTTCCGCCAAAGTGGCCCAGAGGCCGCCATCGCTGCGATCGTGATAGGCCAGCAAACGGCCATCGGCATTGAGCGTTTGGATGCCATCGAAGAAGGCTTGTAAGAGCATGGGGTCATCGACATCGGCAGGCGTCGTGCCGACTTGGCTATAAACCTGCGCCAAGGCGGAGCCGCCGAGGCGGTTATGGCCACGACCAAGATCGATCAGCACTAGCACTGTATCGTCGATATCGCGGCGTAATTCAGGAGTGAGTGTGGCGCGAATATCAGTCACAGGAGCGAAGCCGGTGACCACTAATGACAGCGGCGAGGTCACTGATTTTGATTCATCGCCATCCTGCCAAACTGTGCGCATAGACATCGAGTCTTTGCCCACCGGAATGGTTAAGTTCAGCGCTGGGCATAACTCCATGCCCACTGCGTAGACGGCGTCATAGAGGTTTTCATCTTCTTTGCCAGCGCCAGCGGCGGCCATCCAGTTCGCCGACAGTTTAATGTCGGAGAGCTTGGCAATGCGCGATGCCGCCATATTGGTGATGGTCTCACCAACGGCCAAGCGTGCAGAGGCAGCGGCGTTGAGTATGGCCACGGGCGTGCGTTCACCCATCGCCATGGCCTCGCCGGTGTAGCCATTGAAACCAGTCGCGGTTACTGCGACATCAGCTACCGGCACTTGCCATGGGCCGACCATTTGCTCGCGCGCCACTAAGCCAGTAATTGAGCGGTCGCCAATGGTGATCAGGAATTGCTTTGAGGCTACCGAAGGCAGCTGCAAAACTCGTTCGGCGGCGTCTAGCGCAGTGACATCACGCAAGTTGAGCGCGGTTTGTGTGAGCAGTTGGCGCTGAAAGCTGCGCTGCATTTTTGGTGTTTTGCCGAGCAACACCGACATCGGCATATCGACTGGGGCATTATCAAAATGCGCATCTTCTACGCGCAGATGGCGTACTTCTTTTGCCTCACCCAAGACCGCAAACAAGGCCCGCTCGCGCTCACAAAGCTCAGTAAATAGCTGCAAGCTGCTTGGGCGAATAGCCAAAACATAGCGCTCTTGCGCTTCGTTGCACCAAATTTCAACTGGTGCCATGCCGCGCTCTAAGCTCGGGATAGCACGTAAATTCAAGGTTGCGCCAAGCTCGTGATCATTGACCAATTCGGGCATGGCGTTGGACAAGCCACCGGCGCCAACATCGTGAACTGAAACAATAGGGTTGGCTGCACCCAAACTCCAGCAGGCATCAATGACTTCTTGCGCCCGACGCTCCATTTCAGGGTTTTCGCGCTGCACTGAGGCGAAGTCTAGGTTCTCTGCGCTGGCGCCACTGGCCATCGACGAAGCTGCACCACCACCTAGGCCGATGAGCAATGCTGGGCCGCCGAGCACAATCAATAGGTCGCCGGGCTCAATCGGATTTTTCTGCACATGATCATCGCGAATATTGCCGTAGCCGCCAGCGATCATGATGGGCTTGTGATAGCCCATGACTTCGGAGCCATGAACACCGTTGACGCGCAGCTCGAAGGAACGAAAATAACCGCACAGGGCTGGGCGACCAAATTCGTTATTAAATGCCGCACCGCCAAGTGGGCCTTGCAGCATGATGTCGCGCGCAGTGACGATGCGATCGGGCTTGCCATATGGTGTTTCCCATGGCTGCACAAAGCCGGGGATATTCAAGTTCGATACCGTAAAGCCAGTGAGTCCCGCCTTGGGTTTGCCACCGCGACCGGTCGCACCTTCATCACGGATTTCACCACCAGAGCCTGTCGCTGCACCGGCAAATGGCGCAATCGCGGTCGGGTGGTTATGCGTTTCCACTTTCATCAAAATATGCACGGGCTCGTGATTAAAGCCGTAAGCGTGGCCGCCATTGAGGCGATAAAAACGATCAGCTTCGCTGCCGGCAATGACCGCGGCATTATCGTGATAGGCCGATAAAATGCCGACACTGTAATTGGCGTAGGTGTTTTTGATCATGCCAAATAGCGTGTGCGGCGTAGCCTTGCCGTCAATCACCCAGCTGGCATTGAAAATTTTGTGGCGGCAATGCTCGGAGTTGGCCTGAGCAAACATCATCAGCTCGATGTCGTGCGGGTTGCGGCCCAAGCGCGTGAAGTTGTCGACCAGATAATCCACTTCGTCATCGCTCAGCGCAAAGCCGTGGGTTTGGTTGGCCTCAGCTAAAGCTTCACGGCCACCACCTAAAACATCGATAGATTTCAGCTCACGCGGCGCTTCTTGGCGAAATAAAATGCTGGCGTCCGCAGGAGCATTAAGCACCGCTTCAGTCATGCGATCGTGAAGCAGCGCAGTGACTTGCTGCCAATCGGCAGCGCTCAAACTTTCAGCGCCAGCCACCCAATACTCAGTGGCGCGCTCGATGCGGCGCACGGCAGCCAAGCCGGTATTGTGGGCAATATCGGTAGCTTTCGATGACCATGGCGAAATAGTTCCTGGCCGTGGCACCACTACCGCCACTCGGCCCTGCTCGCTGACATCAAACTCATCGCCATAATGTAAGAGTGCTTGCAGCGACTCTGGAGCTTCGCTTAAGTCAGTGTCGACAATGTGCAGCCAACGTGCGGAGACCGCCTGAATGCTGGGCTGAAGCTCTCGCAAGGTGTCCAACAAACGTTGTTGACGGAAGGCGGTGAGCGCAGAAGCGCCGGGCAGAAGCAGCATAGTGGAGTCTCGCGTGCCAAAGAGGAAAAATCTGAGGTGCATAGTGTAGCAAAAACAGCTGCCGACGGACGGCTGATCGTCACATTAGCGCAGTCTGTATTCGCGGCCAGCGCCGAGACATTGTCGGACAATCTAGCGAGCTTCATCGGGTCAGGTTGGACGCTCAGCCTTCCTAGCCCTACACTGCAAGCAACTCAGAGAAGACAAGTTGAGGTGCCACATGGCTATTAAACGCCCACCAAAGCGTCTAAGCCCGCATCGCCAAGCTATTAAAATGCTCAAACGCATTAACCGCCGCCACGTTAAAGTCGCGGTAGCGGGCACATTAGCAGCTAGCACACTGGCCTTGCAGCCTATGCAAAATGCTTTGGACATGGTGCGTAGCAGTGGTGAACTTCACCTCGTCGGCGTCTCTAGCCCCAGCACATTCTTCCAGCAAGATGGCCATACTCACGGCCTGCAGTTCGAGCTTGCGCAGCAGTTTGCTAATGAACTCGGCGTAAAACTCGTTGTCGACTCAGTCACATCACCGCACCGAGTCTTGCAATCGATTCGTCGCAATCAAGCTCAACTCGCACTCACTGGCATTACCGCCGACGACCCTCGCCTTGAGCGTTTGCGCGTTAGCAACCCAGTCATTGAAGTTCAGCAGCAGCTGGTTCAGCGCAATGATCAGCGCATGCCCAAAGATATCTCAGGGCTTACCGGCAAAGTCGTTGGTGTCGTCGCAGGCAGCACCGAGGCCCAGCATTTAAAAGACTCTGTGCGCGAAGTTGAAAACGTCAAAATCATCGAGATTCGCCAAGGCAAAAGCCTCGACTTATTAGGCTTGCTCGATGAAGGCCGAGTCGATTTTGTCGCGATGAATTCGCGCGAATTCGACGCCTTCCGCCCACTCTTCCCTAATCTTCGCGACAGCATGTCGCTTGAGCGCACCGATGCAGTGTCTTGGGTGTTCATGAAGTCTGGTGATCACAGCCTTTACCAAGCCGCCCAAGACTTCTTAGTGCGCAAACAGGCCGATGGCACTTTGCAGCGTTTGGCCGAGTTTTATAGCAATGGCAACGTCTTCGACAGCTATGGCGCCAAGCATTTCAATCGCGATATTGCTAACCGCTTGCCGCATTATCAATCGTTGTTTGAGCGCGAGAGCACCGCCACCGATGTCGACTGGCGTCTACTTGCGGCCATTGCCTATCAAGAGTCGAAATGGAACCCCAACGCTGTGTCACCAACAGGTGTTAAAGGCCTGATGATGCTGACGCAGGGAACTGCCTCGATGATGGGCGTAAAAAATCGTGAGCATGCCGGCCAAAGCATTCATGGTGGCAGCGCCTACTTCAAATACATTCACGATCGTATGCCAGAGAGCGTTGCCGAGCCTGATCGCACGTGGATGGCGCTGGCTTCATACAATATGGGCCCTGCGCATATTTTGCGCGCCCGCAAACTCACCGAGCGCAATGGCGGCGATGCCAATAGCTGGCTCGATGTGTCGCGTAATTTACGCCAGTTAGCGCAGGATAATCGTCGCCAAGGCCGCTCTGTGCCGGATGTTGGCCAAGGCCTGCATTATGTCCAGCAGGTTCGTCGTTATTACGATGCCATCGCACTCAATACGCAGGTGACGCTGAGCAAAACTCAGGTGGCATCACTTGATTTTGATATTAGTAATTCGACCACGCAGTAAATTCTGTACGCTCTGCCTACTTACTGCGCTCGATACACGCAGTCTTAGCACCCGCAAAATCTACGCACTAGTGCCCTAAATACGCCGCCCGCACACGTGGGTCGGCAGCCAGCGCTTTTGCCTCGCCGCTCAGCGTGATAACACCTGACTCCATGACATAAGCTCGCTGCGCAATTTCCAGCGCTTGGCGGGCATTTTGCTCAACCAACAGCACTGCCACACCCTCGCTAGCTATCCGCTCAATCAGTCGAAAAATCTGCTCAACCAAAATTGGGGCCAGGCCCATCGACGGCTCATCGAGCAGTAATAATTTCGGCCGGCTCATTAGTGCGCGAGCAATCGCTAACATTTGCTGCTCACCACCCGATAACGTGCCAGCCAACTGCCCACGACGCTCCGCTAAGCGCGGAAACTGCTCTAATTGCTGCGCTAAATCGTGGGCGATTTGCGAGCTATCATTGCGGCAGTAAGCACCCATTTGTAAGTTTTCCAGCACCGTGAGTTTGGCAAAAATACCCCGCCCTTCTGGCACCAATGCTAGGCCGCGCCCTACTCGCTCATGCGCCGGCAAACGGCTTAAGTCGACACCGTCATAGGTCAATGAGCCAGCCGCTTTTAGCAGTCCGCCAAGAGCACCCATGGTCGATGTTTTACCCGCGCCATTGGCCCCAATAAGCGAGACCAGCTCGCCAGCCTGCACATCCAAGCTGATGCCGCGTACGGCTTCAATGCCACCGTAATGCACGGTGAGGTCACGCACGCTCAGTAAGCTCATGCCTCACCTCCCAAATACGCCGCAATCACGCGTGGATCTTGACGAATAGCTGCTGGCTCGCCTTCGGCTATCAG
This sequence comes from Paraperlucidibaca sp., assembly GCA_018066805.1. Taxonomy (GTDB): domain Bacteria; phylum Pseudomonadota; class Gammaproteobacteria; order Pseudomonadales; family Moraxellaceae; genus Perlucidibaca; species Perlucidibaca wandonensis. The sequence goes on from JAGPVX010000028.1 coordinate 18,971, forward strand.
CTCACCAAAGTCGAGCACGGCCAAGCGATCACATAAACTCATCATCAGTTTTACATCGTGCTCAATCAGCAACACGGTGATGCCGTCATCGCGAATGCGGGTGAGCAATACGCGCAGCGCCTCAGTCTCGGTTGGGTTCATGCCGGCAGCAGGCTCATCGAGCGCTAATAGCGAAGGCCGTGTGGCCAAGGCGCGGGCAATTTCTAGGCGGCGCTGGTCGCCATATGACAGTTCATTAGCTAGGCGCGAAGCACAGCTGCGCGGCAGGCCAACGTAGTCGAGCAACTCAAACGCACGCGCTCGAATGCTGGCTTCTTCGGTGCGAGCGCTTGCGGTATTAAACAAGGTAGCAAACAGGCCTATGCCACTGTGGCGATGGCAGCCCACCATGATGTTTTCTAAGGCGCTCATATAGTGAAACAGGCGAATATTCTGAAACGTTCGCGCAATGCCACGAATGACGATTTCGTAGGGCTTCAAATTCAACGGCAAGGCTTGGCCGCGCAATACGCGAGTGCCGGTATCGGCGGTATACATGCCGGTGATGATATTAAACAGCGTGGTTTTACCGGCGCCATTGGGGCCAATCAGGCCATAAATAGTGCCTTCGGGAATGCTTAAATCGATGCCCTTTAAAGCCTTAACACCGCCGAAGCGCTTGCTGATATCACGCAGCTGCAAAAGCTCAGTCATGCTTCAGCTCCTGCGCGCGCCGGGCCGATGGCCAGAGCCCGCCAGGACGATAGAGCATGACCAGAATCATCGAAAGGCCGAACAGCAACATGCGCAAGTTTTCCGGATCGACAACTTGATGGCCAAATAGCTGCTGCTGCAAAGGGCTAATAACTTCTCGCAAAATCTCTGGCGTGATGGTCAGTAAAAACGCTCCCAACAGCACGCCTGGGATATGCCCCATGCCGCCGAGCACCACCATGCACAGCACCATGACCGACTCCATCAACGTGAAGCTTTCAGGGCTAACAAAGCCCTGAAACGAGGCAAATAGCGCTCCGCCAACACCACCAAAGCTCGCGCCCATGGCGAAGGCTAATAGCTTCATATTGCGCGTATTAATGCCCATGGCAGTCGCCGCTACTTCATCCTCGCGAATGGCAACCCAGGCGCGACCAATGCGGGAGTTTTCTAAGCGGCGGCAGGCCACTACGGCAATAATAACCAACGCGAGTAGCACATAGAAGTACAGCTGCGCACTGACCAAGTTGACCACGCCAAAGTTTAAGCCTTGGTCAAAACTCCAGCCACCAACGCTTAAAGTATCGATGCCGCTAATGCCTTGCGGGCCATTGGTAATGTTTATTGGTCGATCAAGATTATTGATAAACAAGCGTACGATTTCGCCGAAACCCAAGGTGACAATGGCGAGATAGTCGCCGCGTAGCCGCAAAGTTGGCGCGCCGAGCATGGCGCCAACCACAGCCGCAATAGCTGCCGCGATAGGTAAAATCAGCCAGGGCGACCAATGCAAATCCCAGTGTGGCGAGGCTAGTAGCGCAAAGACATAAGCGCCAACGGCGTAGAAGGCGATGAAGCCCAAGTCGAGCAAGCCGGCATAGCCAACAACGATATTTAGCCCTAGAGCCAAAATGGCGTAGAGCAAGCAGTAGTCGAGGATGCGCACCCAGTACGGCCCAAGCAAAGCGCCCATCCAAAATGGCGCGGTGAGCAGCAGGCCTAATAAAAACCAACGCACGCGGCCTTGCGCCAATGCCATTAAATTGAACTTCATGGACGATCCGCCGAGCGTTCGCCAAGCAGGCCCGACGGCCTAAACACCAGCACTAAAATCAGCACTAGAAATGCAAAGACATCCTGATATTGGCTGCCCAAAAAGCCGCCAGTCAGGTCGCCAATATAGCCCGCACCTAAGCTTTCAATAATGCCCAATAGCAAGCCGCCAACGACTGCCCCTGCAAGGTTACCAATACCGCCAAGCACGGCAGCGGAGAAGGCTTTTAGACCTAGCATAAAGCCCATATAGGCATGAGCTTGGCCGTAATTAGCACTAACCATCACACCCGCGACCGCCGCCAGTATCGAGCCGATAACAAAGGCACTAGCGACAACACGATCAACGGAGACGCCCATCAGGCGAGCAACCGATGGTGACTGCGCCGCAGCGCGCATGGCACGGCCAAGTTTGGTGCGATGCACGAGTAGCAAGAGCGCGCCCATCAACACCGCTGAGAGCAGCACAATGACGCCCTGCACCGGCATAAAGGTGGCAGAGCCAAGTTGAATTGGCTCACTCGGCAAAATCGCAGGAAAAGGAATATATTGGCGACCCCAGATCATCATGGCGACGTTTTGCAGCACGATGGAAACACCGATGGCGGTGATCAGCGGCGCTAAACGCGGCGCGCCACGCAGCGGTCGATAGGCGAAGCGCTCAATACCCATGCCCAACAAAGCGCAAACCGGAATCGCCAGCAGCAAGCTAAACGCAATGAGTAACACCGGTGACAAGGGCAAATGCATGCCGAGCAACCAACTCAATACGCTGATGGTGACCATGGCGCCGATCATCACCACCTCGCCATGAGCGAAGTTAATTAGCCCCAAAATGCCATACACCAAGGTGTAGCCAAGCGCGATCAGTGCGTAAATGCTGCCTAAAATCAGGCCATTGAGTAACTGTTGCTGCAACACATCCATGGCTTATTTCGACTCAATCGTTTTCAGCACTTGCCATTGGCCGGCCTTGGCGCGATAGACCGTGATCGAGCCTTGCGTGAGGTCGCCCTGAGCATCAAAACGAATACGCGAGGTAACGCCGTTATAGTCAGTTTTGGCCAACTCTTGTTTCACTTTCACAGGATCGGTAGTGCCGGCACGCTGCATGGCTTGCGCGAGAATCATCATAGCGTCGTAGCAATACGGTGCATAAAGCTGGATTTTTCCGTACTTAGCTTCGAAGCGCTTTTTAAACGCTGGGCCATTCGCTAGCGTGTCTAAAGGTCGACCCGGAAGCGATGCGACAACACCCTCGGCAGCTGTTGCGGCAAGCTTCATAAACTCGGCGGTATGAATACCATCGCCGCCAAGCAGCTGCATACTTAAGCCCAATGACTGCATTTGCTTGGCCATAGGCGCGCCTTGACCATCCATGCCACCAAAAAATAACAAGTCCGGCTTCTTACCTTTAATCTTGGTCAAAATCGCAGTGAAGTCCGAGGCTTTATCGCTGGTGTATTCGCGCACAATGATTTCAGCGCCGGCAGCAATAGCGGCTTTTTCAAACTCATCAGCTAGGCCTTGGCCATAGGCAGTGCGGTCATCAATGATGGCAATTTTCTTCGCGCTCAGCTCCTGTACGGCAAATTCGCCTAAAGCTCGCCCCTGCTGAATATCATTCGCCATGACACGAAAGGCGTTATCGAAACCTTGCTGGGTATAACGTGGCGTGGTTGCCGAAGGCGAGATTTCTACGATGCCAGCGCTGTTATAAACACGCGAAGCCGGCATGGTGGTGCCTGAGTTCAAATGACCAATGACGGCCTTAACGCCATCATCAACAAACTTTTGCGCGACTGTGGTGGCCATACGCGGGTCGGCCTGATCATCTTGCGAGTCGAGTTGAAAGACCACCGACTCATCGCCAATTTTAAAGCCAGCGGCATTTAAATCATCGATGGCTAAGCGCACGCCATTTTCATTATCTTTACCGAGATGCGCCTGAGTGCCAGTGAGCGGCGCGGCGTGGCCAATGACCACGATGCGTTTGCCGTCTTCTGTCATCGATGGCGTATGTGGCTTTGGGCTACAAGCGACCAAAACGGTAGCGGCAGCAATGACGGCGGCAGCAATGCGCGAGGATTTTTTCATCATGATATGTCTGCTCGTTGCACAGGCCATGTGGCCAAAAGTGTGATTATTACTGCGTTAGGCCTTGCTGAACAGATCACCCACCAGTTGTTATTGCCTTGTTGGCAAGACGCGCTGGCACAAGATCGCTAAACTGCGGCGCTTAATGAGATATTTTGTGCTCACAGTGTGCCGCGAAATGGCCACAAAACCAAACAATGCCGACGAGAATCTGATGAACGCAGCCACGCCCTTATCACCCACACTAGAACTCACCCTCGCCCTCATCCGCGAACCCTCGGTGACACCTTTTGATGCCGACTGCCAAGACCTAATGATCCGTCGCTTAGAGGCCATCGGTTTTGTGATTGAGCGCCTACGCTTTGGTGAAGTCGATAATTTCTGGGCACGCCGTGGCACAGAAGGTCCTCTATTTGCTTTTGCTGGCCACACCGATGTCGTGCCGCCAGGTCCTAGCGAGCAATGGGCAGTGCCGCCATTCGAGCCACGTATTGAAGACGGTATGTTGATGGGCCGAGGTGCAGCTGACATGAAGGGCTCACTCGCCGCCATGGTGGTGGCCTGCGAACGCTTTGTCGCTGCGCACCCAGACCATAAAGGCAGCATTGCGTTCTTGATCACCAGCGACGAAGAAGGCATCGCGATCGATGGCACCGTGCGAGTAGTGGAAACGTTGGAAGCGCGCGGCGAAAAAATCACCTGGTGCTTAGTCGGCGAACCCTCCAGCACTGATCTAGTCGGCGATGTCATTAAAAATGGCCGTCGCGGCTCGCTCGGCGGCATCCTTAATGTGCTCGGCAAACAAGGCCATGTCGCCTACCCGCATTTGGCCGACAACCCAATTCATCGCGTCGCGCCCGCGCTCGCCGAACTGGCCACTGAGACTTGGGATGAAGGTAATGCCTTTTTCCCCGCCACCAGCTTTCAGATTTCCAATATCAACGCCGGCACAGGCGCCAATAACGTCATCCCAGGCAATGTCGAAGTAGTGTTTAACTTCCGCTTTTCTACCGAACTGACTGAGGCGGTTTTACGCGAGCGCACTGAGGCCATTTTGGATAAACACGGCCTGCGCTATGAGCTGGCGTGGCGCTTAAGCGGCCAGCCATTTTTGACAGCAGCTGGCGCATTAGTCGATGCCGCGGTTGGCAGTATTCAGCACTACACTGGTCGCACGCCTGCGCTGCTCACTACCGGCGGCACATCTGATGGCCGCTTTATCGCACCCACAGGTGCGCAAGTATTGGAGCTGGGGCCGGTCAATCGCACGATTCATCAGATCAACGAATGTGTGAAAGCAGCCGACTTAGACACGCTGACTGACCTCTATGATGGCATTTTGCAGCGTTTGCTGACCAACTAATGTTGGTTAAAATCATACTTTTGTATGGCATTTGTCTGATCCAGCTAGTCATCCCGATAAACAGCCGTTAGTCGGCTAAATGCAGAGTTGTCCTAGCGTTTAACAAGTAGCTCTGCTTAATTTTCCTTGCCGGCTCGGATAGCCACTAACAGGCAAGGAATGCATCATGCAGAATCCATCACTCCCCGATCGTAGTGTTCTACAGTATTACCTCAACGAGGTGCGCAACTACCCTCTACTCACGGCCGAAGAGGAGCTAAGCCTGTGCTTAGCTTCGCAAGCGGGCGATGACTGTGCACGCGACCGCATGATTGTCAGCAATTTACGTCTAGTACTTCGCATAGCGCGACAACATCAGCGCTCTAGCATGGCATTTGAAGACTTAATTGAAGAGGGAAACCTCGGCTTAATACACGCGGTTGGTAAATTTGACGCTAGCCGTGGCTTTCGTTTCTCAACCTATGCTGTGCATTGGATACGCCAATACATCGAGCGCGGCATCATGGATCAATCGCGCGTTGTGCGCCTGCCGGTGCACATGGGCAAGCGTCTAAATAAATGTCTACGAGTTAGCCGCGAATGGCGTCAGCGCTATGGACACGACGCGCGGCCGGCCGATATGGCAGATGCCATTGGTCGCAGCGAAAATGAAGTGCGCGAACTGCTGCCTTGGCGAGAGTCACCTACAAGCATGACCACCTTTGAAGATGAGGGGCATCCACTACACCCGAGCTGTGGTGAGCATGTAAACCCAGAGCATCAATCGCTGCAAAGTAACTTACTCACCGCCATGTTTCGCTTTGTGGCTAGATTAAACTCGCGCGAGCAGTACATTATTAACTGCCGCTTTGGCGTTAACAGTCATTGCCAGCAAACACTTGAGTGCATCGCCACAACCATTGGCGTAACGCGCGAACGCGTACGACAAATTCAGCTTGAGGCGCTAGCAAAGCTACGCTTATGGATGCACGAAGAACACTTAGATAAAGACTGTTTGAATGACCTAGATGGCTGAATTTGCACGCTCTATCCGCTAGAATACCGAGCTAAGCCTCAGTAGCTCAGCTGGATAGAGCAGCCCCCTCCTAAGGGGCAGGTCGGACGTTCGAATCGTCTCTGGGGCACCATTAAGTCAATGATTTAATTAATTATTAAATCTATAGTACTCGCTGTAAGTAGTGGCATATGAACATCGGACGAAAAAGCGCATTTGAAACTCTAAGCGCCTAACCCACTACACCGCCGAGCATTGGCACAAAATGTACAGGCTCAATGGTTTGTTGAGTGATGCCATCAAGCGTTTTACACACCAACACCAATGATTGTCCTTGGCCAGCGCCTACGGGTAAAACCATGCGCCCACCGACCGCTAATAAGTCGATTAGCGCAGGTGGTACACCAATCGCGGCGGCCGTGCCAATGATGCCGTCGTACTCGCCCTCACCGGGCCAGCCTTGCATGCCATCGGCATGGCGCAAACGCACATTATTAAGCCCTAATGCTTTTAAACGATCGCGGGCTTTATCCTGCAATGCTTTGATGCGCTCAATGGAGTGCACGCTGCCAACCAGTTGCGCCAAAACAGCAGTTTGATAGCCCGATCCGGTGCCAATTTCTAAGACTTTCTGGCATGGCCCTGCGGCCAGTAAAATCTCACTCATTCGCGCCACAATATATGGCTGCGACAGCGTTTGGCTGTGACCAATAGGCAGCGCAGTGTCTTCATAGGCTCGATGCGCAAGCGCTTCATCAACAAATACATGCCGCGGGGTTTGGCGCATGACATCAAGCACTTGCGCATCGGTAATACCCTGCGCAATAAGCCGTGTCATTAAGCGGTCGCGGGTGCGGGCAGACGTAAATCCTGAACCGTGAATATCGAAGGGCGTGCCGGTGCTCATGGTGTTGTTATTATCTCTAAGCGATAAGGCAAATGTAGCACGCAGCACACAGGGCGGCAGAACAATTCAGCCATCAGAATTGTTTAATCCATGCCGACAGTGTGCTCATGGCACCACGATGCGTCATATCAGGATCGAGTGGCGTCACACTAATGCAGCCTTCTGAGACCGCATAAAAGTCAGTGCCAGGCGCATTATCGAGCGGATCACCCAAGGCGCCTATCCAATATACGGTGTTGCCGCGAGGGTCTTGCAGCTTCAGCACATCTTGGCTGCGGGCGCGATGACCTAAGCGGGTGACGGCAAAACCTTTGTGCTCACTGGGCTCGCCACCCGGCACATTAACGTTGAGCAAAGAACGCGGTGGCAATCCAATATCCTGCCATTTGCTAATGAGCTGTGCGGCGTAGGCAGCAGCGGCGCGATAATCATCAATACCGCGAATGTCCATTTTCGGCTTCGCCAACGACACGGCCATGGCTGGATGGCCTAAGAATCGCCCCTCCAATGCCGCCGCAACCGTGCCTGAATAAAGCACATCATCGCCAAGGTTTGGGCCGGCATTGATACCTGAAACAATCAAGTCTGGCTCGAAATCGAGAAGGCCATTAAGCGCAACATGAATACAGTCTGCCGGCGTGCCATTAAGCGAAATGAAACCATTGGCTAAGCGCTGCGGGCGTAGCGGCCGATCCAGTGTCAGCGCACTAGAAAAAGCACTACGCTCACTATCAGGAGCAACTACCGTGACCTCGCCTAAATTAGCTAAGGCATCGGCCATTGCTTGCAGACCAGGCGCTAATACGCCGTCGTCATTACTCAGCAAAAAGCGCATGCGGGCTCTCCTCTAAATCAATACTCGATGCCAATAGCGCCGTGGCGAACGCGCCACAGGGCAGGCTAAAGCTCAGGCGTAAGCTATCATCAGCTAGCCATTGCGCCGATAAATCAGGGGCGCACAAGCGCAGGGATCGGCGCTGATTAGGTAGGCCAATTGCGGCAAGGTCATCGATAATTTGTTGCCATGGCGCTAGCGTCTGCGCTTCGAGCGCGGCCACGGCGTCATGCACCGCCGCTTCACCGGCACCAGGCATCGGGCCGGTGGGATGAATCAGGCCGGCACCTAGGCGCTCGGGCCAACTGGCGTCGTCATCAGTCGGTTGAAAAAAACTGCCGCGACCATCGAGCTGTAAAACATCGCCAACGAGATATGACGCCCAGCTTTGATTGCTCACTCGCGCGGCTAAAACGCGATTAAATAGCGCCGAGCGCAGAGCCGATAACCAAATGCTTTCGCGCTGGTCACGGCGGCGGCGTTGGCCAGCGCGGCGCTCAGCGAGCAGCCTCAAGCCTTGGTCGATATTGCGGCCGCCATGGCCAAAACGCTGGTCGCCAATATAGTTCGGCACGCCGTGCACGGCGATGGTGGCGAGTCGCTCATCTAGCAGCTCGCGTGTGGCTGCGCCGATAAAACTTAACTGACGCAGCGTGATGACAAATTGGTTGGCGGCATGGGCGCCACGGCGTAATTTACGATTGCTGCGTGCCTGCTTGAGCACACGATATTGCGCGTTTGGACTATCTTGCGGCAGCCATTCATCGCCCAATGACCAAACGCCGGCGTTTGCCGTGCCCGCACCAGCAGGCCAATGCACGCTAAACCATTGCTGTGTTCGCGCATGGCGATCTTTCATACCGGAATAGCTCAGAGCTTGGCGTGAGAGCCCAAGGCGCTGAGCAATATCAGCGGCAACGGCATCGGTATTGAGACCGCACTTCTCCACCCATAACCACAGATGCTCACCCTCGCCGCTGGGCTCAAAGCCCATAACTTCCACTACCTGAAAATCATCAGGCGTGGCTTTTAATTGCGCACGAGCTAATGGCTCGCCCCACGGAGAAGGGCAATCCCCGCGCAGCGCTGGCGTGTGACTTGTGCATGTTTCGCTTGAAGCAGGCAACTCACTCATATCGGCCACAACATCACCACGGCATGCGCCTCAATGCCTTCGCGGCGACCGACAAAACCAAGTTGCTCTGTGGTCGTCGCCTTCACGCTCACGGTATCGAGCGCGACCTGAAGGTCTTCCGCAACGACAGCGCGCATGGCATCAATATGTGATCGCAGACGCGGTTGCTCGGCCATGATGGTGAGGTCGGCGTTACCCACGACATAGCCACGGGCATGAATGAGCACCAAGACTTTGCGTAATAGCTCACGGCTGTCGGCACCAGCGAAAGCGGCGTCTGTATCGGGAAAATGCTTGCCGATATCACCTAAGGCTAGCGCACCAAGTAGCGCATCCGATAAGGCGTGCAAAGCTACGTCACCATCGGAATGGGCCATCAAGCCATGCGTGTGGGCGATGCGAATACCGGCGAGCGTGACCGAATCGCCTTCGCCAAAGCGATGCACATCGATGCCGTGGCCGATGCGTGGACGCAAAGCAGCAGAGCTGGTCATGAGCAGATTCCTTGCGCGCGTTGCGCCGATAAATAAAACGCCGCGAGGGCAAGGTCGTCGGCGTAGGTGATTTTTATATTGTCGCGCGCGCCCAACACTAGGCGTGGGCGATGGCCGAGGCGCTCAATGGCGGCAGACTCATCGGTGACCACCACACCATCGGCGCGTGCGGCCAATAACGCATCACGCAATAAGCCGTAGCGAAATAGCTGCGGCGTAAGTGCATGCATCAGACCAGCACGCGGCACAGTTGCCTCAACGCGAAGCTCCGCTGAATTAGCCCTACTCTGCTTCATGGTATCGCGCACATCATGGGCCAATAGGCCACCGACATCATCCTGCGCACAGGCGTTAATCAACTCGCGCACATCATTCGGCCGTAGCAAAGGCCGAGCAACATCATGAACCAGTACCCAGTCTTCATCGCGTGCTTGCTTCAGCGACAGCAAGCCCGCCAGCACCGAGTCCATGCGCTCGGCACCACCAGCAACGCGACTAACTCGTGCATTCTGCACAGCCGAAACTAGCGCAGCCTGCTCATCATGAGCCGCCAGCACTAATGCAATATGGGAGATTTCATCGAGATCTAGCAAGCGCTGAAGACTGTGTGCAATCACAGGCTGGCCATCAAGGATGGCGTATTGCTTAGCTTGGTTGCCGCCAAAACGAGTGCCTATTCCGGCAGCAGGGACGACTGCAAAATATGCACTCATGGTTGGCGCTCAGGCTCCGCCGCAGACTCTGAAGCGCTATCTTTAGGCGCATGCACCACCGCTGGTGTCGCGGGCATTCGCGCGGTTGCAGAACCCGACAAGGCTTTACCCGTCACCAGATAAAAAGTTTCATCGTCTTTGATCATGCCAAGATCTAACCGTGCGCGCTCTTCAATTGCAGCATGGCCTGTTTTTAGATCATTGACCTCAGCCTCTAAAACATCGTTGCGCTGACGCAGGCGGAGATTTTCTGCCTGCTGCAGCGCAACCGCGCCTTTAAGCCGATGCACATCGCGAACGCCACCTTCGCCGAACCACAGACTCAGCTGCAGCACCACAAAGATAGCCGCCGCCAGCCATAGCAAGGTTCGACTCAGGCTGGGAGCAGCTGTCATGACTTACGCTAAGCCCTTGAACTCGGCCTTGCCGCGATACGGCGCGCTGTAGTCGAGCTCTTGCTCAATACGCAGCAGCTGGTTGTATTTCGCAACGCGATCGGAGCGGCACAGCGAACCAGTTTTGATCTGGCCAGCGGCTGTTGCCACAGCCAAGTCAGCAATAGTGGCATCTTCAGTTTCACCCGAGCGATGCGAAATTACCGTGCTATAGCCATTGGCTTTGGCCAAATAAATCGCGTCCAAAGTTTCAGTCAATGTGCCAATTTGGTTGAACTTGATCAGAATCGAGTTGCCCACGCCTTGGTCGATACCTTTTTGCAGGATGGCGGGATTGGTGACAAACAAGTCATCGCCGACTAGTTGCACACGGTGGCCGAGCTTATCGGTGAGAATTTTCCAACCTGCCCAATCCGATTCGTCCAAACCATCTTCAATCGAAATGATGGGGTAGCGATCGCAAAGACCCGCGAGATAGTCAACAAACTCAGCTGAAGTGAAGGACTTATTGCCCTCGCCTTCGAGCACGTATTTGCCATCGTGATAGAACTCAGAAGCGGCGCAATCGAGTGCCAGCATGACGTTCTCGCCCGCTTTGTAGCCGGCAATGCCGATGGCTTCAACAATAACCTTCAGCGCTTCTTCGTTACTGCTTAAGTTTGGCGCAAAGCCGCCCTCATCGCCCACAGCCGTGTTTAAGCCGCGTTTTTTCAACACACCTTTCAAGGCATGGAAAATTTCAGCGCCGCAACGCAGCGCTTCAGCAAAGCTAGTGAAGCCGACTGGCTCAACCATGAACTCTTGAATATCAACAGTATTATCAGCGTGCTCGCCGCCATTGATGATGTTCATCATCGGTACTGGCATGGTGAACTGGGTGTTTTTACGCAGGCTAGCAATATAAGCATAAAGCGGCTGGCCTTTGGCTTGCGCAGCAGCTTTAGCAATGCCTAATGACACAGCCAAAATCGCATTAGCGCCTAGCGATGACTTAGTCTCAGTGCCATCTAGCGCAATCATGGCGTGATCTAAATCTGTTTGATCAAACACAGTTTTGCCAACCAGCAGCTCGCGGATGGGGCCGTTAATATTGGCCACGGCATTGAGCACGCCTTTGCCGAGGTAGCGCGACTTGTCGCCATCGCGCAGCTCTAGGGCCTCGCGCGAACCGGTGGAAGCGCCGCTAGGCGCGGTGGCGCGACCCATCATGCCGTTGTCTAAAATCACGTCTGCTTCAACGGTGGGGTTGCCGCGCGAATCCATGATTTCGCGACCGCGAATATCTACAATAATCGCCATTTTTGGCTCTCCAAGGGCTATTGGGCTTGCCACTAACGGCAAGCCTTATGAATTAATGAGTGTCGAGAACGGGGAAGCTTTTTACCAAATCATCGATGGCTTTCACTTGCGCCAAGAATGGTTCCAGCTGTGACAAGCGCAAGGCGCAAGGGCCGTCGCATTTGGCTTTTTCAGGGTCTGGATGTGCTTCTAAAAATAAGCCTGCGAGCTTTTGGCTCATGCCTGCTAGTGCCAACTCAGTGACTTGCGCACGACGACCACCAGCGGCGTTCGACAAGCCGCCGGGCATTTGCAGCGCGTGCGTGACATCGAAAAACACGGGGTAGTCAAACTGCTTCATGATGCCAAAGCCGAGCATATCGACGACTAAGTTGTTGTAACCAAAGCTGGAGCCGCGCTCGCACAGAATGAGCTGGTCGTTACCAGCCTCTTCAAACTTGGCGAGGATATGGCCCATCTCTTTTGGCGCTAAAAACTGCGCCTTTTTGATATTGATGAGGGCTTTGGTTTTCGCCATGGCCACAACCAAGTCAGTCTGCCGCGACAAGAATGCTGGCAGCTGAATGATATCGACCACTTCAGCTACTGGTGCGCACTGCTCTGGCTCATGCACATCGGTAATGATGGGCACATTGAAGGTCTTTTTGATCTCTTCAAAAATGCGCAGACCCTCTTCCAAGCCTGGGCCACGATACGAGCTCACGCTAGAGCGGTTGGCTTTATCGAACGAGGCCTTGAACACATAAGGGATGCCCAGCTTCTCGGTGACCGTGACGTAGTGCTCACAGATCTGCATCGCCATATCGCGCGATTCCAACACATTCATGCCGCCGAACAGCACGAATGGTTTGCTGTTGGCCATCTCGATAGCGCCTAAGGAAATCGTTTTCTCGGTCATCGCTCAGTCCTCTTTTTATGTGCGCTCGCGGCGCTTTATTCGTTAAGCCCGCGGCGCATTATTCATTACGCTCGCGGTGCTCAATGCCAGCAACTCAGAAGCTTAACCGCGTGAGTCAGCGTGTAGCAGCGCGGCAGCAATAAATCCGCTGAATAGCGGGTGGCCATCGCGCGGCGAACTGGTGAACTCAGGATGGAACTGGCAGGCAACAAACCAGGGGTGATCAGGAATTTCGACCATCTCAACCAAGGACTTATCGGCGCTATAGCCCGAAATACGCAAGCCAGCAGCTTCGAGCTGCGGCACATAGGTATTGTTGACTTCATAACGGTGGCGATGGCGCTCAGTAATTTCATCGGCGCCATACACGCTGTGCGCCAAGGTGCCAGGCACTAAATGGCACTGCTGTGCGCCCAAGCGCATGGTGCCGCCGAGGTCTGAATTGGCATCGCGGCGCTCAATGGCACCCGACTCGGTTTGCCACTCAGTAATTAGACCGATGACCGGGTGCGCACAGCCGGGCTTGAGCTCACTGGAGTTTGCATCGTCAAGGCCGGCTTTATTGCGCGCGTACTCGATGACCGCGACTTGCATACCTAAGCAAATACCGAGGTAGGGAATCGCGTTTTCGCGGGCATGACGAACGGTAGCAATCTTGCCTTCGGTGCCGCGATCGCCAAAGCCGCCGGGTACCAAAATCGCATCAACGCCATCGAGTAAGCTCAAACCTTGCTGCTCAATCGCTTCGGCATCGATGTAGCGAATTTTTACTTTTGCATGATTTTTAATGCCGGCATGCAGCAGCGCTTCATTGATCGACTTATAGGCATCAATAAGCTCAACGTATTTTCCGACCATGGCCACACACACTTCACGCTCAGGATTCATCAGGCCGTCAACCACAGCATCCCAGTCGCTCAAATCGGCTGCTGGTGCGGTTAGGCCTAGACGCTCAACGACAAAATCATCGAGGCCTTGCTCGTTAAAACGGCGCGGAATTTGGTAAATCGATTTCGCGTCTTTAGCGATGATGACTGCGCGCTCTTCGACGTTAGTGAACAGCGAAATTTTGCGGCGCGACTCATCCGGTACGTCATGCTCTGAACGACAAATGAGGATGTCTGGCTGCAGACCGATGGAGCGCAGCTCTTTTACCGAATGCTGTGTTGGCTTGGTTTTCAGCTCACCAGCCGAGGCGATATAAGGCACCAAAGTCAGGTGCATCAACAACGAGCCCTGATAACCCAGCTCAATGCGCATTTGCCGCACCGCTTCCATAAATGGTTGCGATTCGATGTCGCCGGCGGTGCCACCAATTTCAACAATAGCGATGTCATGACCGCGCGCGCCATCACGCACACGCTGTTTAATCGCGTCGGTAATATGCGGAATGACTTGTACTGTGCCGCCCAAATAGTCGCCACGGCGCTCTTTGGTGAGTACGTCAAGATAGACGCGGCCAGAGGTAAAGTTATTTTTCTTGGTCATGCGACCACGGCGCAGAAAACGCTCGTAATAGCCCAAGTCGAGATCAGTTTCAGCGCCATCGCTGGTGACAAACACCTCACCGTGCTGAAACGGACTCATGGTGCCGGGGTCAACGTTGATATAGGGGTCCATCTTGATCATGGTTACGGCGAAACCGCGCGCTTCCAAGATAGCCGCTAAGGAGGCAGCTGAAATGCCCTTACCTAAGGAAGACACCACCCCGCCGGTGACGAATATAAATTTGGTCATGAACATTCCAGGCTATCGCGTGAGCATTGGTGCACTGAAAAAAGTCAGTGCTAAGACGGGAGAGGATGTTATCACGCACGCCTCATTGCGGGGAGGGGCTGCGCTGGCTTATCACGCAGTCGACACGGCCTAAGTCCTTGAGTTTTTTGCTTGACCATGAAAAAAGGCCCCGAAGGGCCTTTTTTTGCTGCGTTTAGGACAACTTAGAAGTTGAACTGTGCACGGGCAGTAACAGCAGATGCACTCTTGTCTGTGCCTACTTCTGTTTCACCATCCACGTACTCAAGCATAAAACGTGTATTTGGTGTTGCGTAGTAGTTCAAACCGACTGTGTAATAAGACGCTTCGTTACCGCTGATGTCTTTATTTTCAATCGTGTCAAAGCGTGCTTTTAGCTCCAACGCACCTTCTTCACCATCCACTTTAGGTGACTTAAACACACCTTTTTTGAAGTCATATGGCTTAACGTGATCAGTTAGCATGTAGCTAGCTTGCACGTAATAGGTATTCACGTCTTGATCGGGATTAGGCACAGCAGTAATGGTGTCTTTGAAGGCTGCCATTGCATACTCACCTTGCAATGTCATGGCGCCAAAACGTGCAGCCAATTCAGCAGCAATTGTGGTCTGCTCATCATACTTAGCCGCTAGTAAGTTACCGCTTTTCAAGCCATTTTCACGACCAACAACGCGAACATTGGGGTTTTTCTCGTTACCAAGGCCGTACTTATCAATCGAAGCGCTTAAGCCAATGTGTACGAGATTGCCATTCGAGCGAATCGGCACGATGAAGCCACGAGCGTTGGCGCCATTACCGCCAGCATTCACATCAGAGGCTGAACGTGGCGAGTATGCCGACACACCCCAACCATAGCCTTCGCCATGGCCATCTAAGAAAGCACCCAGAACAAACTGCTCACCATAAATGCCTGTAGCTGTCGCAAATGGACGCTCCATGAAGGTCAGCTCATTGGAGCTTGTTAACTCTTCCATGCCGCGGTATGGCTTAGCCTGACCTAAACGCAGGTTGGCACCACCAAGCACTTCACGGCCAATCCACATTTCACGGAGGCCTTCGTTATTCTTTGAAGCGCCAGCACCTGAAGAGGCAAAGTCATTTTCAAATTTGTATTTGAAGTCGTATGCACGGCCTTCTAAGGTTAAGCGTGCGCGGCGGAAGAAAAAGTCATTGCCGCTATTTTGCGTGCCGACATTAATGTCGTCTTCATCGGTGTAGTAGTTGGCATCGAAATGAATGCGGCCACCAATTTTGGCTTCGAAGTTGCCATCTTCCGATTTAATTTGAAAGCCACCGGTGCTTGAAGCTTTATCAGCGGCCAGGGCAGTCGCGCCAAAGGAGGCGGCAAATACAGCCAGCGCGGTCATCTTGATTGCATGTTTCATTATTTACCTCTGCATATCAGCTTAGGGGATTAGGCCACTTGGCAGCCAACCCAGGGACCTATTTAGGTGCCCGCTTTTGGGTTGCCGCGACTATGGCTTTTAAATATGACATTTCATCGAAGTTTTTGTGACGGTTTCGTGACAATCCGATCGGTTGACACTGGATATGAATATTTCATGACCATTCAGTCGCAATTTACCACCGCTGGTCGCACCAATTTAGCGCAGGCATTGTATGCCTTATGTATCTAGATTTTACTCATTACGTACGGCCTTGGCTGTACTCGCAATGCATGCATTCAATTAAGAATAAGAGGTTACCTCATGAAATTACAAAAAATTGCTCTGGCAGTTGCTCTAGTTGCCGCACCACTCAGCGCCTTCGCTGGCGGCTCTGTGGATGTGTTCTATGTAGATCAAGATTTGGATATTCAAGGAGGAGGCAGCGATGACGGTAATGGTTACGGCTTCCGCGGCTTAGCCGAGCTTGGCCATGGCGTAAGCCTAACCGCTCTTCACCAAGATGCTGACCTAGACACCGCAAATGGCAACTTAAAAGAAACCCGTATTGGCTTAAGCTATGACCGTGGCATGAATGGCTTTAGCGTTGGCGGGGGTTTAGAAACAGTTACTCTTGACATAAATGGTGGTGGCCCTGGCACTTCATTGCGCGGCTACTCTGCGAACGTTCACGCCAGTATTTCTCCAGTCGAAAACTTAAGCGCATATGCCCGAATCGGCTATACCGATGTTGATGATTTAGATGGCGTGGAATACGAGGTCGGTGCAAGCTATGCCTTTACACCTGAGGTAGCAGGCTTCATTGAGTACCGAATGGCTCAACTTGAAACTACTGCATCAGGACCATCAGCCGACGTAGATCTAGACACACTTCGTGTCGGTGCACGCTACACATTTAAGTAATACGTGCGGAGCATTGAGAGAGGCTAAACACCTCTCTCTTTTTTTGCTCGCAACTCACGCCTAAGCTAGCCTCAGCCTACAAACCTTCTCGCTTAGACGCCTGCCAAAGCACTTCCATAGCCTCTATCGTCGACTCTTGAAGAGACTCATCTCGCGCCAATAGCTCGCGCTCAATATAGCCAAAGCGACGACGGAACTTAGCGATACCACCGAGTAATGCTTGCTCACTATCGACACTCACTTGGCGCGCGAGATTAGTCGTGCAAAATAAAATATCGCCAAGCTCATCTTGCAATGCCTCTTGGCCTAAGCCCTGCTCCAAGGCCTGCTCAAACTCATCGATCTCTTCGCGCAACTTGGCCAAAACCGGACGCGGATCTCGCCAGTCATAGCCCACCTCACCTGCGCGCGCTTGCAGCTTTTCAGCTCGGCGTAATGGACTATGGCCGGCCCCAACTTTGTCGAGAAATGCCACAGGCTCAATGGACTTGCCTTGCGCCGCCTTCAGCGCTTTCTCGACCGCCTTAATCTCATCCCATTGCGCACTCACCTGCTCAGCCGTCAGATCAATACGCGGCAAATCGAGGCGGTCATCACGAAAGATATGCGGATGACGGCGAATTAACTTCGCGCTAATCGCCTCGGCGACATCAGCAAAATTGAAGCCGCCCTGCTCGCTAGCAACTTGTGCTTGGAAAACAATTTGCAATAGTAAGTCGCCAAGCTCCTCGCATTGCGCGGCGCTATCGCCGCTGGCAATAGCATCGACAACCTCATAAGCCTCTTCAATGGTGTATGGCGCTAGCGTTTGCGCATCTTGCGCTAAGTCCCAAGCGCAGCCCTGCTCAGGATCTCGCAGACGAGCCATGATGGCTAAAAGCTGGCGCAATGCCTGCTCCGAATGCACTGAAGTAGCGCTCATTGAGTCTCTCCAGCAGAATCCGACGGCAGGCGATGCTCGGTCAGCCGTCGCGCCTCAATCACCATGGCCAGCTGCTCAATGCGCGTGAGTACACGCGACAACTTATCTAAACTCGACACTTCCATAGTCAGACGCAAAGTTGCCGTAGCATCGTGCTTATCAGACTGGGTTTGTACACCAGTAACATTGACTTGCTCATTGGCCAATACTGCCGTGACATCACGCAATAAGCCTGTGCGATCCCATGCTCGCACCATAATATCCACTGGGTACGAAGCTTGCTCATTGAGCTGCCATTGCACATCAAGCGTGCGCGCTGGATCCTCTTGTGCCATGCGTTCGTAATCAGCACAGCCACGGGCATGAATGCTGACGCCGCGCCCCTGTGTAATAAAGCCAACAATCGACTCGCCTGGCACCGGCTTACAGCATCCGGCGACATGGCTGAGTAAGTTGCCCACACCTTCGATCATGATGCCAGCACCGTTTTGATCGCTACGTGGAGCACGTAGTGCAATCTCCGGCAATGCCAGCTCTTGTTGCGCAGCCGATTGCTCACCACTCAATGCATGCGTAATCCGCGCCAATGGCAAATCGCCAGCCCCTAGAGCTGCAAGCACATCCTCGCCTGTTCGCATATTAAAGCGCGGGGATAAGCGATCTAGCGTGCCTTTCGGTAGTGCGATACCTAGGCGCGACAGCTCGCGCTCAAGCAGGCCGCGACCTTCTGCTACATTGCCTTCGCGCGCCTGCTGCTTAAACCAAGTGCGCACTTTAGCTATCGAGCGGCTAGCCGCCAAAAACCCTTGCGATGGATTCATCCAATCACGACTAGGATGACCACCGCGATGCGTCATGATGTCGACCTGCTCACCGGTTTTTAGCTTGTAAGTCAGCGGCACAATACGCCCATTAACCTTGGCGCCACGGCAGCCATGACCCACTTCAGTATGGATGTGGTAAGCGAAATCTAAAGGTGTTGAGCCAGCTTGCAGATCGATGACTTGGCCATCGCGAGTAAACACATAAATACGTTCGTCATGGATGGCAAGGTTAATTTGCTCAGCCAGCTCTTCTATACGCTGGTCACCAATATCATCTTGCCACTCAAGAACTTGGCGCAACCAAGCGATCTTATTTTCGTAGCGCGCGTCGGAGCGAGAGGCCTTACCTTCTTTATAAGTCCAATGTGCACAAACGCCGAGTTCAGCCTCTTCGTGCATATCAAAAGTACGAATTTGCACCTCGATAGGCTTGCCGGACGGGCCAATGACTGCCGTGTGCAGAGAGCGGTAGCCGTTCTCTTTTGGTGTCGCAATATAGTCGTCGAACTCTTTCGGAATATGTTTCCACAGCGAGTGCACGACACCTAGTGCGGCATAGCAATCGCGCACATCGGGCAGCAAAATACGAATCGCGCGGACATCAAAAAGCTCATGAAAGCCGAGACCTTTACGCTGCATTTTTCGCCAAATCGAATAAATATGCTTGGCTCGACCGGTGACCTCAATCGGTCCCATGCCCATACGCTCGAGCTGCACGCGCACGGTTTCAATAACCTGCGCAATATAACCATCGCGGTCGAGGCGCTTCTCATCAAGCAGATTGGCAATTTGCTTATAGGCCTCAGGCTCAAGATAGCGAAATGAGAGATCTTCCAGCTCCCATTTCACATGACCGATGCCAAGCCGGTGCGCTAATGGCGCGTAAATATCGAAAATCTCGCGGGCGACACGGCGCTTACGCTCGTCGCTAGCATCTTTCAACTCGCGGATAGCGAAAGTACGCTCAGCGAGCTTAATTAGCGGCACGCGGACATCATCGATCATTGCGATAAGCATTTTGCGGACGTTATCGAGCTGATGCTCATCACTGTTTTTATTATGCAGATCGGGGTTAATCAGACGGCTAATGGCCGCCATGCGTAGTACGCCCTCGATCAGGCCGGCAATATCAGGACCGAACTCTTTATCTACCTGAGCCAGCTCAATTTTGCCTTCGCGAACGGCACGATAAAGCACCGCCGCCATCAACGACTCTTGATCGAGATTGAGCTCAGACAAAATATCAGCCATGTCTAGGCCAGTGAGGAAGCTTGAGGTACGCGATGACCAAATATTATGACGCGCAACAGCATCACGATCGAGCTGCTCAGCGCGGAGGCAGGCACGCAAAAGTTCTGCACGATCATGCAGCTCAACGTGATCCTCGACCCGGTCTAGCCAGGTCTCAAAGTCTACTGAGCCGTCGGCTAAGGTCGGGTAGTCAGCGCGTACTTTTACCATCGGAGCGCTCTCTTTTTGCTTATTTGCGTTGCCATAACAGTGCTTACTAGCACTGTTATGGGGCGCCTAGCGCCGCTTTTCAAATACCGCAATCGACTCCACATGCGTGGTATGCGTAAACATATCCATGATACCTGCCTTCAACAGCACGTAGCCGGCCTTGGCCAACTCGCCGGCATCACGCGCTAGCGTGGCAGGATTACATGACACATAGACGATGCGCTTGGGCTTCAAGCTCACAATATGTGGCAAAACTTCCAGCGCACCACTACGCGGCGGATCAATCAAAACACGCTCAAAGCCCAGTGTCGCCCATGGCTGGCTAGCAATTTCTTTCGTCAGGTCATGCATATAAAACGACACATTATTTAAGCCATTGGCTGTGGCATTTTCTTGGCCACGCAAGACCATCGCCTGCGAACCCTCGACTCCAACGACTTCGCGAGCCTTTGTCGCCAATGGCAAGGTGAAGTTGCCAAGACCACAAAACAGATCCAAGACGCGATCTTCTGGCTGAATATCTAGCAAGTCCAATGCCAACGGCAGCATGCGCTGGTTTATCTCGGCATTAACCTGAGTAAAGTCATTTGGGTGAAAGGCTAGACGCAAATCGGTGCCGCTAGGCGTTTTAAACGGCAGCTCATAGGCCAGACGATCGGGGCCATCTTCAGGCCACACCTTATGCACAGTGTCGTAATTGCCTGGCTGCAAATAACATTGCCAGCCACGCTCAGCACAGAAGTCGATGAGCGCTTGGCGGTCGCCTTTGCTCAGCTCATTCATGTGTCGAAACACCAAAGCCACTGGCGCTACACCATCAAGCTCATCGCCGGCGGCCACTTCGATTTGCGGGATATGATCACGCGCCTCTAAGCCGCCTATCAGCTCACGGAAAGCAGTGATGCTCAAACCTAGGCGAGGATCCATGACCACGCAGGAATCAAGCTCAGCGAGAAAGCTGGCTTGGCGCTCACGGAAACCGACCAGCAACTTCTCTTTTTTGATGACATAGCGCACGCCCATACGAGCCTTACGGCGATAGGAAATATTGTCGCTAACTAACGGCAGCAGCCATTCTTGCGGAACGATGCCACCAAAATGCTGGAGGTGCTCAGCCAATACTGACTGCTTCAATGTCAGCTGTGCTTCGCGCGACATATGTTGCAGCGAACAACCACCACAGACACCAAAGTGCGCACACGGCGCGTCAACGCGATCGCTAGAAGCGGTGATGACTTCAATGACTCGGCCTTCATCGTATTTTTTATGCAGATTGGTGAGCTTCACCACTACCTGCTCGCCTGGCAAAGCGCCATCGACAAATATCAATTTGCCATCTTCGCGATGCGCAATGCCACGGCCATCGTGACCAAGCTTGGTCACGGTTAGCGCCATTGGCTCCATGGCGTTCAATTTATTGTGTTTACGCGACATAACAGACTCTAATCACGCCCCAGCTTTAAGGCTGGCGGCGCAATATTAATGGGAAGAAATCGGGGTATTTAGCGGCGGATCGATTAATGGCATGGCTGCTGTTGCCGTCTGCCATTGCGCCAAAAACTCGCTTAAATGTGGTTGATTAGCAGCGACAAGAGCATTTTCAAGCAGCATGAACTCTTCCGCGAGCTGGCTTGCGTCTAGCTGCCCGCGCATCTGCTGAAAACGCAGCCAAACCAAGTAAGTGTTGAGCACATCAGACTCGCAGTAATTGCGAATACTGCCCAAGTCGCCGGCCAAAAATGTTGGCCATACTTGACCACCATCCATGCCATTTTTACCGGGAAAACCCAGCAAGCTAGCCACTTGATCTAAGGGCTGTACGGCACGTGCTTGATAGCCCGCCAGCACATCCATGACATCGGTGTGGCGTGAGTGAAAGCGACCGAGGTAGTTATTAAATTTAGCATCGCGATTCAGTTCGCCCTGATCCCAATAGGTGGGCGCTGAAATGCCGTGCAGCAAGGCACGGTAGTGCAGTACCGGCAAGTCAAAACCACTGCCATTCCACGACACCAAGGTTGGGTTGAAGCGCTCCAAGCCCTGATAAAAGCGCGAAATCAGATCGGACTCACTCGACGACTCATCGCCCAATGACCAAACTTTCACGCCATCACGCGAGCGCAACACGGCAGAAATACATACCACTCGTTGCAATGAGTGGCGAATAAAGTCGGAGCCACCGGTTTCTTGTCGACGCAGCTTAAACATTGCTTCGGCGGCGGCGGCATCATCTAGGCCATCAAGACCATAGAGGCGACGACCGCCAGCAATATCGGGTACGGTTTCGATGTCGAACACTAATGTATTCATGCGCGATCATCCGAAGAAAATACGCCAGTGGATAAATAGCGGTCACCTCGATCACAAATAATCGCCACGATGACGGCGTTTTCGACAGTTTTTGATAGCTCTAGCGCCGCCCAAACTGAGCCACCCGATGACACGCCACAAAATATGCCTTCTTCACGGGCTAAACGGCGCATGGTGTCTTCAGCTGCTTGCTGAGATGTATCAACAACAACATCAACACGATCGCGCTCAAAAATCGTGGGCAAATACGCCTCCGGCCAACGCCGAATGCCGGGTATCGAAGCACCATCTATTGGCTGTAAACCGACAATTTGCACTGCTGGATTTTGCTCTTTTAAGTAGCGCGAAACGCCCATGATGGTACCAGTTGTGCCCATCGAACTAATAAAGTGCGTGATCTGACCATTGGTCTGCTGCCAAATCTCTGGGCCAGTGCCACGATAGTGCGCCAAGGGGTTATCGCTATTACCAAACTGATTGAGCACCACGCCCTCGCCTTCGGCCTGCAAACGCAGCGCTAGGTCTCGCGCCTCCTCCATGCCCATGCCGGCATCCATGGAGATCAGCTCGGCGCCATAGGCCGCCATCGCATCGCGGCGCTCCTGACTTTGGCTCGCAGGCATGATCAAGCGCATTTTATAGCCCTTAATTGCCGCTGCCATGGCTAAAGCAATGCCAGTATTACCCGAGGTGGCCTCAATCAAGGTGTCGCCAGGTCGAATATCACCACGGCGCTCAGCTTCGTTAATCATCATTAAAGCAGGACGATCTTTCACTGAGCCGGCGGGATTATTGCCTTCGAGCTTCACAAGAATGGTATTGCTGGTGTCACCGGGCAGTCGTTGTAGGCGAACCAAGGGCGTGTTGCCAACGCAGTCGGCAATGGTGGGGTAAGTCATGACAGCACTCAGCGCTAAAGTGTGCCAATTGTAAAGATAAAGCCCGTGCTAGGACATAGCACGGGCTTTATCAGAAGCCGGATGCAGCAGCGTTCATCAGCCGCTACATATGACGACTTAGCGTGGCGCCATACGAATCGCGCCATCGATACGAATGGTTTCGCCATTCATAAAGGCGTTTTCGACTAACTGAGCAGCTAGCTGCGCATACTCTGAAGGCAGACCTAAACGTTTAGGGAATTGCGTCATTTCGATCAATGGCAGCTTCACGCTATCCGGTGAAGACTGAAGCAATGGCGTATTAAAGATGCCCGGTGCAATGGTATTCACACGCACACCAATGCTGGCTAAATCACGTGCCAATGGTAGCGTCATACCAACAACGCCGCCTTTCGATGCCGAGTACGCCGCCTGACCAATTTGGCCATCAAACGCCGCAACCGATGCTGTGTTGATAATCACGCCGCGCTCGTTGTCGGCATTGCCTTCGTTTTTAGCCATCTCAGCAGCGGCTAAGCGCGTGACATTAAATGTGCCGATCAAGTTCACCGCAATGACCTTACTAAATACGTCCAATGAGTGCGGGCCATTTCTACCAACAGTCCGCATCGCGCTGCCAATGCCGGCACAGTTCACTGCAATATGAACACCGCCCCAGGCCGCAACAACATCGGCTAAACCAGCTTGCACGGACGCTTCATCGGAGACGTTAACGCGGCAAAAGCGAGCGTTCTCACCTAGCTCTTTAGCGGCAGCAGCACCGGTCTCTTCATTCAAATCAAACAAGGCCACGCGCGCACCTTTGGCAATAAATGCCTGCGCTGTAGCAAAACCTAAACCTGATGCACCACCGGTCACGATGGCGACACTATTCGTTAACTGCATAAAAAACTCCGACTAAATTGACTGCGACTAATCAGTCACCGCGGGCGAGCATAGCACTGCCTAGCGCCGACTCAAATACACACGCGGGCTTAGATAAGACCCAGGCCGGATATTTCTCGCGCCAAACGTGCGGCGTGGTTATCGGTCATGCCTCCGACAAAATCGAACACGCGCAAATAGCCTTGATATAGCGACAAGCCAGGCTCTAAAGGCGTTTCAAGTAAGGCCAGCTGGGTTTGTTGACGTGGCGATAGCGCGTCTGGGCCATGTACACAGAAGGCATGCACCGCCGGCATTAATGTATCGAGCACAATGCCTAAGCAGGGGTAAGCCGCGATTTCAGTGACAACTTTGCTGCGATGGCGATAGACCTTGTCGTGCGCGAGTTGTTTGGCAGCCAAAAGCGCATCGCGAATGGTCGGGCTAGCCACGGCAATCAAATCTTTGCCAGGCAATTCGCCATGCAAGAGCGCATCGTGATGGCGCATAAAAGTGTCGGCTAAATCGCTAACGCAGGCGCCAACCATGGTGCCGCGCAGCGCCGCCGCGTATTGGCGCGGATCGCGGATATGCCACTGCTTATCGGGGTGAACAATAGGGCCGAGCAAACTTTCTAGCTCATGCAAATCGAGAATGCCGATCTCCACCGCATCTTCTAAATCGACAATGGCATAGCAAATATCGTCAGCGGCCTCCATCAAATAAGACAATGGGTGCCGCGCCCACTGCTCATCGCCGCGCTGAATTAAGCCCAGCGACTTCGCTACCTCGCGATAATAAGGCAGCTCCGCTTGGTAGATATTGAACTTGCCACGCTTGGGATAGCACTGCGCAGTCCATGGATACTTTACTAAAGCACCGACCGTGGCAGCACTGAGGCGCATACCGCCCTCGTTGCGATACATTTCCTGCGAACACACTAGGCGTAGGCCTTGAGCATTGCCCTCATAGGTTGTGATGTCGCAATGCTCAGCGTTGGTTAACGGTGCTAGCAACTCGGCGCGCGCTGGATCACGAAACCAGTCCCGTAAGGCGTATTCACCGGTATGACCAAATGGCGGGTTGCCCATATCGTGCGCAAGGCAAGCTACCTGCACGATGCCGCCAACATCAAAAGGAGTGAAACCTTCTGGCAGCTCATGTGGGCTAATTTCCAAGCTGGCGCCAACGCGGTTACCCAAGCTGCGGCCGACACTGGCAACCTCCACGCTATGCGTTAGTCGGTTATGGGTATGGTCATGCTGTGCCAGCGGATGCACCTGAGTTTTGCGACCAAGTCGGCGAAATGCAGTAGAAAAGACTACACGATCATGGTCGATATGAAACTCCGAGCGCAGGCCTGCTAAGCCTTGATCGGTAGCCGCTGCCGGGGCCGCGATAATCTGCTCATTTTTGACCTTAAAGCGTTGCGGCGACAGCAGCTGCGGCCAGCCCATACGAGGCGATGTCATATCAGAATCCCTTAACAACAATGTTTACATCATCGACAAAAGCCGACATAAAGGCTAGCGCAGAGCGTGGCATACTCACTGCGGTTCATTAAAGAGAAACGACAATGTTAGATGCTCTATTTAAGAATAATGTGCGTTGGGCCGATGCGATTAAAGACAAAGAGCCTGACTTTTTCGAAAAGTTAGCTCAACAACAATCGCCACAACTACTGTGGATAGGTTGCGCCGATAGCCGCGTTCCAGCTAATGAAATTATGGGCTTAGCGCCCGGCGAGGTATTTGTTCACCGCAACGTCGCCAACTTAGTCGTTCACACTGACATGAACTGCCTATCCGTCCTGCAGTACGCAGTAGAAGTGCTGAAAGTTAGACACATTTTGGTTACCGGCCACTATGGCTGCGGCGGTGTGAAGGCTGCTTTAGACAACCTAAGCTTTGGCTTGATAGATAACTGGCTGCAGCACATTAAAGATATTCATCGCTATCACGCTTCGCGTTTCGACGGTTTATCTTATGAGGCTAAGCTGGATTTACTCTGCGAGCTCAATGTCGTTGAGCAGGTTGCCAACGTTGCCAATACCACCATTTTAAAAAGCGCTTGGGCAAAAGGCCAAGACGTTTCCGTACATGGCCTTATTTTCAGCATTAGCGATGGTATTTTGCGCGACCTTGGGGTGCACTGCAGTGCATCGCAGCCCACCCCGTCGCTGGCAAAAGCGGTGCTAACGGCTCAGGGAGCCATATCGCAAGCAGAATAAGCGACTTGAACGCGGCGATTTTGTGCCCACGCTGATTCATCATTACCTTCAGCAACTGGCTGCTCTTTACCAAAGCTGACCACTGCCATCTGTGCCGCTTGTGCACCTTGGCTTTGCAGATAGCTAGCTACTGCATTGCCGCGGCGCTCGCCGAGCGCCAAGTTGTAGTCATGCGTGCCACGCGCATCTGTATGGCCATCAAGCTGGACACTGACACCTTGAGCAGCTTTCAGCACGCCTGCTAACGCATTCAAGCTAGCCAACGCATCAGGTGACAGCTCGCTAGCATCGGTGCCAAAGAAGTACACATTATGGCGCAACAACTGCGCAATCTCAGGTGTTTGCGCATTCAGCAGCGCTTGTAACTGCGCGCGGCTACAGTTTGCAATTGCGCCGACACCAGCATCAACCGCTATTATTTCTGCAGCTGCTGGCAGTGTGTCGGAACTCATATCCGGCGTTACAGGTGGCGCTGTTGGCTCGCTGCGAAACATCGCACAACCAGACAACGTTGCGGTGAAAATACTGGCACTAATGAGTGCAGCAAGGTGGCGCTTTTGCATAAGGAATGCTCCTACTGAGGATGGGATACAACAAGTATTACAACGGAAAACTGGTGCTATTTAGGCGCCCACACAGCACTTCGTACCGTGCCAAGGCGCTCTGGCCACTGCCAGCGCAACTGCCCATCTCGCGAGACGAAGAAGACACGGTCACCGCCAGCGGTTTGTTCGGTATAGGTCAGCAGCAGACCATTGGATGCAAAGCTCGGCGAGCTCGCCAATGCCCCACTGCTCAGAAACCACGGCGTACGTCTTGGCTCTAAAACAGCCACGCGGTAACGACCATCGCCGCTATCATGAATCGTCACGATGGCATCACTAGTTGGATCCAGCGCTGCTCGCGCATTAAAGCGACCAGTGAAGCTGACACGCTGAGCGTCATTGCTTCTTAAGTCAAGGCGATAGATCTGCGCACGACCGCTGCGATCAGAAGTGAACAAGAGCGAATTGCCATCGGCAGCCCACGTTGGTTCGGTATCAATCGCGGCATGATCCGTGACACGCTGCAGGTCGCCATCACTCAGGCGGTAAATATAGATATCCGTATTACCTGCGGCCGATAACGACATCGCTAAGCGTTGGCCATCGGGAGACCAGCTCGGAGCAGCGCTAGTGCCTGTGAGAGCAGTCAAGCGTGTGCGCTCACCACTACTTATATTTTGGCTATAGATAGCCGATTGACCATCCTCAAAGCTCACATACGCAATCGTCTTGCCATCGGGCGACCAACTAGGCGATAGCAACGGCTGGGTCGACTGCAGCAATGTGCGGGCATTGGCACCATCGCTATCAGCAAGCATCAGGCGATACCGCGAGCCTTGCTGCACTTGCACATAGGCTAATTGACGCGATGCCATGCCTGGCACACCAATGAGCTTTTCATACACGGCATCACTGATGTAATGCGCAACCGCACGCCAGCGACCATTACCCGCCTTCAGCTGCCCACTCAGCACCACGCGCTGCGTTGCTGGCTCGACTACGGCATAGCTAAAGTGATAACGCTGCGGTGCAATTTGCTGCACAAAACCTTGCACAATATATTTCGGCAGAGCCGGGGCTGGTTCGTTGGATGCCTCCGCCTCAGTCAAGCTCGTGACCGTTGGCGCCGCCTCATTAAACTCCATAACGCCTGGCTGCCATGCACCGACTGCTTGTTCGGCAACGCGCAAGCCTGGGCTGTGGCGCAAATCATTACGAATGATATCGCCCAAAGGCTCGCCAGCTGCTGGGCCAGAGAAGTTAGCGACTGCAAGATCCAAACCCTTCTCTAGGGTCTGCTGAATATGCACTGTCAAAGAGGCATGCGCCGTGGCCATCTGCAGTAATAACAACGCTGCGGTACAAACTCGCCACATCATATGCCCCTCCGAATTAGCCAATTCAAGTACAACGCAAAAGCCATCACCCTGATGACACTACACCTACATTATTAAGCAAAAAAAACGCGCCCTGAGGCGCGCTTTTTCTATCGTGTAGCAGAATTAGCCACGTGGTGGGTTAATCACAACTTCCACACGACGGTTTTGCGAACGGCCAGCTTCGTTAGCATTGCTAGCGATAGGCTGGTTCATGCCACTACCAATAGCCGATACACGGTTACCAGCAACGCCACGACTAACCAAGTAGCCGGCAACTGATGAAGCACGTTGTTGCGACAACGTTTGGTTGTAGCTAGCTGCACCAACATTATCGGTATGACCAGAAACGGTGATCGATGTTTCGTCATACTCTTTCAGCACGTCAGCAACAGCATCAAGCACTGGATAGAAGTCGGAACGAACACCGCTTTGCGCTGTGGCAAAGGTAATGTTGCCAGGCATGATCAAGGTGATGATGCCTGTATTTTTGTCACGCTGAATACCAACACCAACGCCTGCTAAACGATCACGTAATTTCTTTTCTTGTACGTCCATATAGACGCCAACACCACCGCCAGTTACGCCGCCAATGGCTGCGCCCTGCAAGCAACGCTCATTACGCTTGCCGTGCTTAGTAGTTGCTGTGGCAATACCGCAACCGATAGCAGCACCGATAGCAGCACCGTATGTGCCTTTAGCTACTTGGCGTTCGCCGGTATAAGGGTTTGTTGTACAGCCCGCTAACACCATGGCGCCAGCGGCCATTGCAATCATCATTAAACGCATAATAAAACTCCTAGATATAGATACTCGCCTAAACGCAGCCATCACGCTTAGGTTTACGCCGCGTAGCAGTTTACCCGAAAACACCCATTGCAGGCTTAGCCACCGCCAACCAGCACATCATAAATAACAGGCCTAAGCCGACAGCAAAGACCGGCTTGGCAATGCTAGAGCCGCGTGAACGCTGAAACGCCACCGTGCCGCAAACAATAAAGGCCACCAGCAGCACTAGCTTGAGTAAAGCCCAGCCAGGTATAGCGCCAACCTGATAAATCATGGCAAAACCGGTCACCAACATGATGGTAGCTAAAATATGCGGTGCAATGCGCAAAAGCTTTGCTGGTCGCTCTGCTTGGCCAGTAAGCAAATAGAAACCTCTCCACAAATACACCAGCGCAAGCAGCGCCGCTATTAGCATATGGGGATGCTTCAACATCATATATGTATTCACGCAATTACCTTTTGGCTAGAAAACTAAGCACTCTTTGTCGCAGAGTACGCGCATTGGTTCAAGCCCAACGGTCGCAAATTTTGCTATCGTCAGAAGCTTGCCGTTTTTGCATAGGTTTTTCTGATGCCGTTTGAAACCGTCCCAACGCCCTGCGTTGGCATCTGCTCGACCACTTATGGCGATATTGTTTGCCGGGGCTGTCGCCGATATTTGCATGAAGTGGTTGAGTGGAACCGCTACAGCGCCGAACAAAAGCGCTTAATTTGGCATCGCTTAGATGGCCTGCTGACGCAAATCATGCCGCGCTATTTTGAAATTATCGATGCTCAGCTGCTGCGGCAAACACTGGACCAGCTTCGCCTAAGCTATCGCTTCGAGGCCACTCCATGGACTTGGCTGCAAATCTTGCTCAAAAACGCCGCCCGCCAACTCAGCGACCTCACGCCTTATGGTGTGCGCCGTCTAGATACATCTGCGATGAGCTTGTATGAGCTAAAGGAATTAATGAACGTCGAACTACACACCTTGGCGAGCGCTTATTACGAACGCGATTTGTTGCGTGCACTTCAGTTTTAGCTAAGGCAAGATTCACACGCCTAAGTGCATGTATCTTTAAATTCTGTAATCTATTTTTTGCACGAGACTTGTCATGACTAACGATTTACCTATCCGTTTTTTACCTCAGCAACTGCCAAAAATTTACGCCATGCTAAAAGCCGGCGTGCTCTCGAGCAACTCACTGACTCGCCCAAGCAAACTGCCGGCAATGCCGGTGCGTAAAGACGATCACATCTCGCCCGCCAGCGATGAGCTAATCGATGCCTATAGCGAATGGACTGGCGCACCCACCGCGCGTTATCGCGATACTGTACCGGCGCATTTTTGCAGCCACTGGGCTATGCCATTACTGGCTGAACTGGGCCGCTTAGCACCTTACAATCTCACCACCTTGCTGAATCAGGGTGTGCATATGGTGATGCATCTGCCCATCCCACGCGGCATGCCGATGACGCTGGAAGGCCAGCTCGTTGAAGTGAAAGAAGTAGGCAATCGCCTGCGTATTCATATGCGCATCGAAGCCAGCATTGAAGGCCTAGGTCGCTGTTTAGATATCGATAGCTATGCCGCCGTGCTGCTTGGCCCGCGTGATAAAAATACCACCAGCGAACGTGTCGAGCCCGCCTTTGAGGCAACGGGCAGCTGGTCGGTAGACGCTAAAGATGGCTTGCGCTTCGCCTTCCTCACCGGCGACTTCAACCCCATTCATACCGTGCCTGCAGTTGGCCGCCGCACCGCCACTGGTAGCTGCATCTTGCATGGCTTTGGCCAGCTCGCGAAAACCTGGGAAACCCTACTCAATGCCGGCTGGGATATTCAAGAGCTAGATATCCGTTGGGTAAAACCATTGCCCATGCCTAGCGGCGAAGTGTCGGTAGACGTTAGCCCAAGCATCGACGCCGATGGGCAACATGCACTGCGCGTAGTCTCTGGCCATGGCATGCATTTGGTGGGCCGCTTTGCTGGCACTAAAGCCGCTGGTGCACAAGCTGCCGGGAGCGCCTCATGAGCAAACTCAGTAAAGCCATGATTGTCTGCGGTAGCCGCACGCCATTTTTAGACTCAGGCGGCGCCTATTCGCAACTGATGAGCTATGAGCTCGCCGCTTACGCCATTCGCGGTGTACTCGCGCGCAGCGACATCGACCCCGAACAGCTCGGCATGGTCATGGCTGGCACCGTGGTACATGAAGTCGAAACCTCGAACGTCGCGCGCGAAGCCATGCTCGCCGCCGGCATCCCCTCAACTGTGCCTGCCTGCACAACCTCTATGGCAGGTTTATCGGCAACCGTCTCAGTCACTAGTCTTTGCGACATGATCAGCCTCGGCCGTATCGACTCGGGCATCGCCGTTGGCACCGAAACCTTCTCCGACATCCCACTACGCTATTCGCGCACGCTACGCCGCGGCGCCATGCAACTGCGCCAAGACAGCTCAGCAAGCAGTGTCATGCGTCTACTCGGCCAATTGCGCCCGCGCGACATATTGCCGGTGATGCCTAGCGGTGGCGACTTCACCACGGGCATGTCCATGGGCGAATGCACCGAAGTCATGGTCAAGCACTGGGGCGTGACTCGCGATGCTAGTGATGCCTTCGCTGTGCGTAGTCACAAGCTGACTCTTGCGGCACTGGCTGCCGGCCATTTGCAGCAAGATATCGATGCCGTAGAAGTTGACGACACACTAGTCAGCGACGACAACTCGCCGCGTGCCAACTGCACGCTGGAGTCGTTGGCTAGACTCAAGCCTGTGTTTGATAAAACCTCGGGCATCATCACCGCCGGTACGGCATCACGCTTTACCGACGGCGCGGCAGCACTTCTACTTACCAGCGAAGCTTATGCCGCCGCGAACGATTTAACGCCACTGGCCTGCGTGCGCGACTACGCTTTTGCTGGCGTCAGCGACATCGGCAGCGAGATGCTGCTTGGCCCGGCCGCGAGCATTCCGCGCCTGCTGGCCAAAAATAAACTCAGCGTCGAAGACATCGGCGTGTGGGAATTGCACGAGGCATTTGCTGCACAAATTTTGGCGAACCAAGCCTGCCTCGAGTCCAGCGAATTTGCCCAGCAATATCACGCCGGATGGGTGGCTGGACGCATTCCATTAGAGCGCTTAAATGCCTGGGGTGGATCGCTAGCGCTGGGCAACCCGTTTGCCGCTACTGGCACTCGCTTGCTGATGACTGCTGCGCGCCGGATGCACGCCGAAAACGCGCGCTATGCCGTGGTGTCGAGCTGTGCTGGCGGCGGTTTAGGTGCTGCGGTGTTGTTGGAGCGGGTGTAAGTCCACTTCTCAACATCCGTGCAAGCAGCCTGCTCAGCCAATTGAGATATTTTTGGCAGGATATGTATAAGGCCTGCTAGAACGTCAAGAATCAATAAAGTGAACTCTTGTAGGATGCCGTCGATAATAAAAATATTGAGGGCATCCTACATGCTTACACCTAACATCATGCGATCAGCTCAACTGATACTGCTTTGCACTTTTGTGGCACTAACGACAGCCGCCTGTGGAGGCTCCGACTCAAAGCTGAGTCATGCTGCCGCCGATGTTGATCCCACTGACCCCGCTGACCCCACTGACCCCACTGATCCCACTGATCCCACTGATCCTACCGATCCCGTCACAATTTCTAAATGCAGGGCTGCCGAGTTTCCATCCGCATTATGGACTGCTTGTGAACTAAAAAATTACGGCATCGCATTAGGATCAATTGTTGGAAATCTAGTAAAAGCCGACTTTGTCTTAAAGTACACATTGCAAAGTACTGCCAATCTCACAGAGTTCACATGGCGCACTCTCACAGACATTCATTGGGATAGTGTTACTAACTTGTGCGGAACAATGGCGGGCCCCTGTGTCGGTGACCCGTTGCGCTACCCAATCAATAACCCATGGTATGACAACGTCGGCACAGTGACCCCTGTTAACTTTTATGACAAAGAAGGCGCTCGCTTAAGTGGTCGAGTTTGGGCACCAAAAAACCCACCAGTAGGGAAAACTTACCCTGCGGTGATTATTTTGAATGGCTCCGTTCAAGCACCAGAAACACTGTATTGGTGGGCAGCTCAGCTATTAGTCCAAAACGGTTATCTCGTGATGACCTTTGATCCGCGTGGGCAGGGCAGGTCCGACACTAGGACGCCCGACTTCAAATTTGGCAGCAATTTAAATCCAGTTGTTTTTCGCCGTAATCTGATTGATGCAATAGACTTTTTCTACTCAACACCTACTGCACTATACCCACATAATTTATCAGGTGCCGCAGGACCAATTGGCGACTCAAATCGAGCCAAAACAACGTCGTACAACCCTATTTATCAACTGCTAGACCGTGATCGACTTGGTATTGCAGGGCACTCACTTGGTGCTACTGGAGTCTCAGTGGTTCAAGGCGAGTCCGATTGGCAAGGGACTATGCACACGAGTAATCCAGTTAAAGCGATGGTCGCATGGGACAACCTAATGCTTAGCGACAATTTAGATGGTGTGCCGGTCGTTCCACGCATTCCCTCCATGGGGCAGTCGGGCGATTACTTTCTACTTCCCGCACCACATTTAACGCCCCCTTCTGATAATAAAAATGCCGGCTTCGACTTATGGCAAGAAAACAGTGTTGACTCTTATCAAATTAATATACGAGGGGCGACTCATTTTGACTGGAGCCTGATCTACCCGCTCCCTTCATCAAATTGGGAGCCCGGAAAAATCATCGCTGCTGATGGTAGTGATAATGGTGCAGGCTGGGCCAATCCCGTTGCGCAATATTATACACTTGCCTGGTTCGATCGATATTTGAAGCTTCCTGGAGAGCAAGGCTATGCGGATGCGGACTCACGTCTGCTGAATGATCGCATCTTTAGAGATCGCTTGAGTTGGTATCATCCAAGCAAGAGAGCGTTTAAAAATAGAAACGATAAACTCCAATCCTGCGAAAATATTGCTCTAGGATGTCAATAAATACATGCATACGTACTATATATAAAAAATAGTCAATTAACTGCTAAGCTAAAGTATGCGGTTTTTTTTCAGAGATCAGATGACTCATGACTAGCGGGGTTTATATTCTAGGTAGCTTAGCGAAAATGGTGCTGAGCTACCTAGATAAGGAGAGGATTGCAGCGCCGAAATTAAGAGCTGAGCTTGCAAAGCGAGGGCCATTTGAGCTAGTCCCTATTGAAGATTGGTGGCGCTGGCACGACCGTGTGCAAGAAGAAAGCTTCCAGCCAGCCTTAGGCCTTCATATAGGTCGTTGCGTGCAATTACACCACCTCGGCCTGTTAGGCTACTTAATGGGAACTTGCCAAACCTGTGGACTAGCACTAGAGGCTTTTCAAAAGTTCCAACCACTGATACACAACCTAAACCCAAGCCTCGTCAATATTCGCGGAAACTATATATGCATCACTTGGGATGATCGATACGGCACATCTACGCTAATATCTAATGAAGTGCTTGCATCATCATTTCTAACCAATCTTCGAACACTAACTGGCCTACCAGATATAAACTTTCATAAACTATCATTCCCAGGGCCACCGCCTAAGCATTATGAAATTTATCGCACATTATGGGGGTGTGCCGTAGATTTTGATGCTCCAAGTATGAGTTTTGAGCTTTCTGTAGCTTATCTTTTACTACCTATCCCATCATATGATGAAAATCTGAAGCTAATTTTAGAAAAACAAGCAGAGTCGCTTATTGAGCAGCACCCACGCCCTGACCCGTTTATTAGCGAGCTTCATGAGTTAATAATTCCAGCAATTAAAAGAGGCGAGGTTTCTGCCGATCGCCTAGCTGGCGAAATAGGAATGTCACTGCGCTCATTTTATCGGGCCTTAGACAAACGGGGCATAACCTTTCGCGATTTGCTGCGCACCATTCGCTACCAATTAGCTAAACAACACTTAAATAACCGCCGGATAGAGCTCGTGGACGTAGCCTCCCTACTGGGCTACTCAGATCAAAGTGCGTTCACAAGAGCATTTAAATCGTGGCATGGCGCTACTCCGCGACAATATCGCTTAAATAGCCAAGGCGTATCTGAGCAGGCTAATATTTAGTAGCGCATAAGAACCGATCAACGCTAGGCGCCCCTCGCGTTCTTTAGAAAGCAAAAACCCGCCTTATCAGCGGGTTTTTGTTTGGCTTACTTGTGAAGCAAAGCCTTAAAGATGGTGCGCTAGAGAGGACTTGAACCTCCACGCCTTGCGGCACCAGAACCTAAATCTGGCGTGTATACCAATTTCACCACTAGCGCATCGGCGCGCATGATAGCAGAGCCGATTGCTAGCTGCCATGCAGGCGGTGCAATTTTTTTAAAATCATACCGCCAAGTAGGCAAGAGAGTTACGCAACGCCTCTTACGAAGCCCGCATACGTCGTGTTTTCCTCGTGCCGCGCACATTCGCCACCACTGTTGCGGCAAAAGACCATAGCCCCGACTCATTGGGCTTAGGCACTTTACCATTACCCATGCGATGTAATTGGCGCGT
>JAGPVX010000030.1 GCA_018066805.1 Paraperlucidibaca sp.
CATTGCAGTAATAGAACAGTTGGTAACATGGCATTACAGGTCGTTATTCTAGCCGCAGGCAAAGGCACACGTATGCGCTCAGCGCTGCCCAAGGTCATGCAACCTTTAGCAGGCAAGCCGCTGTTGGCCCATGTGCTAGATGCTAGCCGAACACTTGGTGCTGAACGCCCCATTGTGGTCTATGGCCATGGTGGCGATGTTGTACAAAATGCCTTTACCAACGACGCTATTGATTGGGTCTTGCAGGCCGAACAAAAAGGCACAGGTCATGCGGTACTAGTGGCCCTGCCAGTGCTTGCAAAAGAAGGTAGTACGCTGATTCTGTATGGCGATGTGCCGTTACTTTCCGTTAGCACATTGCAGCGCCTACTCGCAGTTTGCGAGGGCAAAAATGAGCTCGGTTTGCTTACTGTCACGCTCGATAATCCCACCGGTTATGGCCGCATTGTGCGCGAAGCTGGCAAGGTATCGCGCATTGTTGAGCAGAAAGACGCCAGCGCCGATGAGCTACTCATTAAAGAAGTGAACACCGGCATTTTGTGCGTACCAAATGCCTTATTGCATAAATGGCTGCCTGAGCTGCGTAATGCCAATTCGCAAGGTGAATACTATTTAACAGATTTGATTGGCATGGCTACCGCTGAAGGCGTGGCAGTAACGGCAGTGCATCCCAACACGCCGTGGGAAGTGGAAGGCGTCAACGACAAACTGCAATTAGCCACGCTAGAGCGCGTATGGCAACGTGCTCAGGCCGATGCGTTGCTCCGCGCCGGAGTGACTATAATCGACCCTGCGCGCGTGGATATTCGCGGCGAGTTAGTGCATGGCCAAGATGTACTACTCGAGCCTAATGTACAGATCAATGGCCGAGTTGTGCTTGGTGATGGCGTACAAGTAGGCATGGGCTCGGTATTGAGTAATTGCGAAATTGCCGCTGAGACCATTATTAAACCCTATAGCATCATTGACTCAGCAAGCATTGGCGAGCGCGCACAGATAGGCCCGTTCGCGCGTATCCGCCCGGGCAGCGACTTAGGCGCTGATGTGCATATTGGCAACTTTGTTGAGACCAAAGCCACGCGCATGGGCGCTGGCTCAAAGGCGAACCATCTCACCTATTTGGGTGATGCAGTTATTGGCAGCGGCTCAAATATTGGCGCAGGCACGATTACCTGCAATTACGACGGCGCGAATAAACACTTAACTACCAT
This sequence comes from Paraperlucidibaca sp., assembly GCA_018066805.1. Lineage (GTDB taxonomy): Bacteria > Pseudomonadota > Gammaproteobacteria > Pseudomonadales > Moraxellaceae > Perlucidibaca > Perlucidibaca wandonensis. Next base: position 1,212 of record JAGPVX010000030.1, read on the forward strand.
CGGCGACAATGTGTTTATTGGTAGCAATAACTCCTTAGTGGCGCCCGTAGAAATCTCTTCAAATGCGACCACTGGTGCAGGCTCAACTATTACCAAGTCAGTGGCCCAGGCAACGCTTGCGGTAAGTCGCGCTAAACAAATCACTCTTGATGGTTGGCAGCGCCCGACTAAAAACACGACAAAATAAGGATATCTGTATGTGCGGAATAGTAGGTGCGATTGGCGAGCGTAATGTCGCTGAAGTTTTGATTGAAGGCTTACGCCGCCTCGAGTACCGCGGCTATGACTCCGCTGGCCTAGCCGTCATCCACGACGGGGATATTATTCGTGAGCGCGAAATGGGCAAAGTGCAGGCGCTCGCCGATGTGAGCGCACATGTACATGGCCATTTGGGCATCGCTCACACCCGCTGGGCTACCCACGGCGCGCCAACGCAAGACAACGCACATCCACATCGCTCCGGTGATATTGCGGTGGTGCACAACGGCATTATCGAAAACTACGAGTCACTGCGCGAGCGCTTACAGGCTGAAGGTTTTGCTTTCACATCACAGACCGATACGGAAGTTGTGCCGCATTTGATTCAGTCTGAGCTGCGTAAAAACCCCGACTTCATGGGTGCAGTGAGGGCTGCTGTTGCGCAGCTGCATGGCGCTTTTGCCTTGGGCATTATTCGCGCCAATGAACCATCGCGCTTGCTAGCTGTTCGCCAAGGTTCGCCATTAGTGGTTGGTATTGGCATCGGTGAAAACTTTATTAGCTCTGATCAGCTCGCGCTATTGCCAGTGACTAACCGCTTTATTTACTTGGAAGAGGGCGACTTCATTGAGGTCTGCGCCAAGAAAGTCACCATTTGGAATGGTCGTGGTGTTGAGGTTAGCCGGCCAATTGTAGAGCTAGACGCCACGCTGCATGCGAGCTCAAAAGCTGGCTATAAGCACTATATGTTGAAAGAAATTTACGAGCAGCCATTAGCGATTGAACGTACTTTGGCTGGCCGTGTTAGCCAAGGAAAAGTGGCTATTGATGCTTTTGGTCCGCAGGCAGCTACGTTATTTTCGCAGGCGCGCCATATTCAAATTTTAGCTTGCGGCACAAGCTATCACGCCGGTTTTGTGGCGAAATATTGGCTAGAAGCGATTGCGGGGATTTCCTGTCACGTAGAGGTCGCGAGCGAGTTCCGCTATCGCACCACGGTACTGCCCGCCGACACATTGCTAGTAACCATTTCACAGTCGGGTGAAACCGCCGACACCTTGGCCGCTTTACGTGAAGTTAAGTCACGTGCGATGGGCTCACTTTGCATTTGCAACGTGCCGACATCCACCTTGGTGCGTGAATCTGATTTGGCGTTCATTACGCATGCCGGCCCCGAGATTGGTGTGGCGTCGACTAAGGCATTTACTACGCAGTTAGTTGCGCTGATGCTTTTGGTGCTAGCGACAGGTCGCCAGCAAGGCAATTTGAGCGCCGAGCGAGAGCAAGATATCGTCACCCAGTTGCAGGGCTTGCCAGCTTTGGTTGATCAAGTATTAGCGATGGATCCTGCTATCGAGCGCATTGCTGATGAGTTTGCAGATAAGCATCACACGCTGTTTCTAGGCCGCGGTACGCAGTATCCGGTAGCGATGGAAGGCGCTTTGAAGCTGAAGGAGATCTCGTATATTCATGCTGAGGCTTATCCAGCAGGTGAGCTTAAGCATGGCCCGTTGGCATTAGTTGATCAAGACATGCCAGTAGTCGCCGTGGCACCGAAAAATGATCTCATCGATAAGCTAAAATCGAACCTGCAGGAAGTTCGAGCTCGCGCAGGCGTGCTCTATGTCTTTGCTGATCAGAATGCTGATGTACGCGAAGAGCCTGGCATTAAGGTGTTCTCTATGCCGACTGTTGCCGATGAAGTTGCGCCGATTCTTTACACGATTCCATTGCAGCTTTTGTCTTACCACGTGGCGATTACCAAAGGCACTGATGTTGATCAGCCGCGCAATTTGGCGAAGTCGGTCACAGTAGAATAAGAGCAGATATGCGTGGGTGCCAAAATCACTGGCACCCACGTCGTCTTACAGCTCTATCCCGCTTAAAAATGAAGGTTGCTGGCGCTCTGCCAGTGCCTGCTCTCGTAGTAGTAGCTCCATAGCCTCGGCAGTCACCGGCCGACTAATCAAATAGCCTTGCACGATATCGCAGCGCTCTTGCTCCAAGAAATGATAGTGCTCACGCGTTTCCACGCCCTCAGCAACCACCTTCATGCCAAGCTCATGTGCCATGGTAATGATGGCGCGTACGATGGCGCCATCTTCATTTTGCGTGCCAACATCGCGGATAAAGGACTGGTCTATCTTTAGAATATCGAGTGGGAAGCGGCGTAGATGGCTCAATGACGAATAGCCGGTGCCGAAGTCGTCGAGGGCTATGCTCACACCCATGCGGCGAATCTGCTTGAACAAACTAATGGCCAAGTCTGGGTCATCCATCAGAGATGTTTCAGTTAGCTCAATTTCCAGTTGCTTTGCGCTTAGGCCGCTATCATCGAGCGCCTGCTCCAACAGCTGTAGCAAATTACCTTTGTGCAGCTGCTGTGGCGGTATGTTGACGGCCACATGAAGCTTGCCAAGACCAGCATCGGTCCATGCTTTCAGCTGAGTTGTGGCTTGAGATAATACGCGCTCGGTAATAACCGAGATCAGCCCGGTTTCTTCAGCCAATGGAATAAATTTGCCCGGATGCAAAAGGCCCAGAGTTGGATGTTGCCAACGTACTAGTGCCTCCATGCCGACGATGCGCTGACTGGCCAGCGATAGTTTCGGTTGGTAATGCACAATAAACTCATCGCGGAAAATCGCTTTGCGCAGACTGTTTTCTAGATGCAGTTGCTCAACAGTGGCACTGCGCATATCTGGGCTATAACGCCGCCATTGATTACCGCCTAAGCGCTTGGCTTGCTGCATAGCGAGGTCGGCGTGATTGATTAAAATGGCTAACTCACGACCGTGTTCGGGGAACTCGCAAATGCCTAAGGACGCGCCCAATAGCAGCTCATGATCGCCGATGCGGAAGGGCGCACGCAGGCTGCCGATTACCTCTTCGCTCAGGCGTTCGAGATCATCATTGCTGTGAACATCGGGGAAAATCAGCGCGAATTCGTCACCACCAATGCGCGCCAAGGTGTCGAGCTTGCTACCCAGCTCAGTGAGGCGACGGCCGGTTTCGCGCAAAATACTATCGCCAACCTCGAAGCCTAGCGACTCATTGACCTGGCGGAAGCGATCGAGGTTGATGAATATCAGCCCCACGCGAGTTTGAGAATCACGAGCATCGCTTATGGCAGCATGCAGACGATTACGGAATTGGCGGCGATTAGTCAGCTGAGTAAGGCGATCATAGTTAGCTAAATAGTCGAGCTTGCGCTGGGTTTCTTCGGCTTCGCGTTCGCGGGTGATGTCTCGGCGAGTGCCAAGCATGCGCTCTGGCCTACCTTGTGCTGTCCAGTTCACCACGCGGCCGCGATCCTCCACCCAAACCCAGTGCCCGCGCGCGTGTTTGATGCGATAGCGTGCCTCGAAGCGCGGCGTGCGACGGCGTAAATGGCGAATAATATTGCGCTTAACCAAGCGAATATCGTCGGGATGAACTAGGCCATTAGCGGCATCAAGTAGCTTGCGATTACCAATGCCCTCACAGCCAAGTAATGGCTCTAAGTTGGTATGAGTGATTTCTTGGTCAAGAATATGCCAATCCCATAGCGCCATTCCTGATGCTTCGATAGCGAGAGTTAGGCCTTCTTGGCTTTCCATCAGTGCCTGAGTGCGCTGCGCTACGCGCTGCTCAAGCTCTTCGTTCAGATTTTGCAGCTGCGTTTCAGCGATAGCGCGAGTATTCACTTCGCGAGCTAGCAAACGGTTGGTATCTAGGGTGCGGGCCTGTGTATCGCGGAGGAATGAAATCAGATCTTCATTGCTTAAGCGCAGCACAATAGCGTCGCTGACCATGCGATTAAGATAGCGAGCGCTGAGTATCAGAAAGACCCACCACACCGTGCCAATAGTCGACACCATAAGGCTCGTTGACGTTGGATGCAGTAGCAAATACGCCACTGCGGGCAGAAAGGCGGTAAGCGTAAAGCCAACAAAGGCGCGCAAATGGCCAGCATAGGCAGCGAGGGCGGTGATGCCTTGAGCGCCAAGAAGAGCGGATAACAAAATTTGTCGACTAGTAATGTCGGCATACAGCTCGCCATTGAGGAATACGCGAGGGTTGAGTGCAACTAAAGCGAAGGCCCAAAATGCGCCCGTTAATACGGCAGTGGCTATTAAAATAGTGCCTAGCCAGCGTGACCGTAGCTGAGGACTTCGGCTTAAGCCCCAGACCAAAAAGCCACGAAAGATTAAAAAGCCAATAAAGCTGCCGCCCCACAATGCGATGACTTTATTGCTGGCGTAAGGCCAGTCCCAAAGTATCCAAACCGCTAATAACACCGACAACGAAGTGATGATTAGAAAGCGCGGCAGTTGACGCTGCACTTGCGCAAGCAATGTCGTGCGCAAACGCTCGCTATGGCCAGGTGGCGCTGGGCGAGAGGAAGCATTTGTGTGGTCGGCAGCGTCGCCAGAGATGGCTGAGCGTGACATGGATGACGGCCCTCGTCGGTCGCCCATATGAGTGGGCGCTCTGTTGTTGCAATGGCTTACCTTACCATTCTCTGAACATTCGCGGAAACGACCTTCGCGCTGGTCTACAATAGCCCCATGAATGAACTTAATCTTTTAGACGGGCTCAACCCCGCACAACGCGATGCTGTTACTTGCGACAGCCAACACTTACTGGTTTTAGCTGGGGCTGGTTCGGGTAAAACACGCGTTTTAACATCGCGCATTAGCTATTTCTGCCAACACTTTGCCATGTCACCATTTGCCGTGTTGGCGGTGACATTTACCAATAAAGCTGCACACGAAATGCGCGCACGGCTTGAGCAACAGCTCGGCATTGCCACGCAGCCGTTGTGGATCGGCACTTTTCATGGCCTAGCACATCGTTTTTTACGCGCGCATTACGAGGCTGCGGGTCTGCCACAAAATTTCCAAATTTTAGATTCAGATGATCAGCTGCGCGTGGTTAAGCGGGTGATGAAAGAGTTACAGCTCGACGAAGAAAAGTGGCCGGCACGGCAATCGGCAAGCTTCATTAATGGCAATAAAGAAGAGGGTCGCCGACCTGCGCATATTGCTCACAATGGCGATTTGTATACGGCAACACAGCTACGTGTTTACAGCGCTTACGAAACCATTTGTCAGCGCGGCGGCCTGATCGATTTCGCCGAAATTCTATTGCGCTGCCATGAGTTATTTCTCAAGCACGACGACATTCTCAAACATTATCAAGCACGCTTTCGCATGATTTTGGTTGATGAATTTCAAGACACCAACCGCATTCAATACGCCTGGCTGCGCCTGCTCGCCGGTGAGCGCGGCATGCTCACGGCAGTTGGTGATGACGATCAAAGTATTTATGGCTGGCGCGGTGCCTGCATTGAAAACATTCGTACGTTCCAGCGCGACTATGCCGACGCTGAGCTGATTCGTCTGGAGCAAAACTATCGATCGACCTCGGTTATTTTGCAGGCGGCAAATGCCGTCATTGCTAATAATGGCGATCGCATGGGTAAAAATCTGTGGACCGATAGAGGTGAAGGCGAGCCGATTTCGGTGTATGCAGCCTTCAACGATCTCGACGAGGCGCACTACATCGCCAAGCTCATCGATACGCGTTTTCGTAGCGGTGTAGCGCGCCGAGACATGGCGATTTTGTATCGCTCCAATGCTCAGTCGCGTGTGCTCGAAGAGGCCATGTTGAGAGCACAAATTCCCTATCGCATATACGGTGGCCTGCGCTTCTTTGAGCGCGCAGAAATTAAAAATGCCGTCGGCTATTTGCGCCTATTGCTGCAACGCATAGACGACACGGCTTTTGATCGCGTGGTCAATACACCCACTCGCGGCATCGGCGACAAAAGCCTAGATATGATTCGCCAGCTCGCACGTGAGCAGCAAGTGAGCCTATGGTCTGCTGCTGAGCAAGTGGTAGCCGAACGCCGTTTACCTGCTCTCGCCACCGGCAAAATCCAAGCATTTTTAACCTTGATCGATAATCTCGATGCCAATACACAAGGCGCATCATTGGGCGAGATAGTTGAAGCTGTGATCGAGCAAAGTGGCTTAGTCGCGCATCATGAAAAAGAGAAGGGTGAGAAGGGCCAAGCTCGCGTAGAAAACTTACGTGAATTGATTAGCGCCGCGCGCGAGTTCGATGTTGATGATCATGCGCAAGCCGAGGAAATACCGTCGCCATTAGCGGCATTTTTGGATCATGCCGCGCTCGAAGCTGGTGAGCAGCAGGCAGGTGAGTTTGAAGATGCCGTGCAAATGATGACGCTACATGCGGCGAAGGGCCTGGAGTTTCCGCTGGTATTTTTGGCTGGTGTAGAGGAAGGTTTATTTCCGCACGAAATGGCTTTGCAGGAAAATAATCTAGAAGAAGAACGCCGCCTTTGCTATGTCGGTATTACTCGCGCCATGAGCGAGTTGGTAATTAGCTATGCCGAGGTGCGCCGACTCTATGGCACCGAAAGCTACCATGTCGCATCGCGCTTTTTGGGTGAAATTCCTGAGGCTTTATTGGCACCAGTACGTCAGCAAGCGCCACCTATGCGCGCGGGCTTTCGCGGCGGCTCAGGCTTTGCCTCAAATAGTAGTGGCCAAAGCTCATCTGGCTTTAAGCAAGAAACGCTGGGCGATGATGATGGTAGTGGCTGGCGCTTAGGCCAGGCGGTGAATCATCCGCGCTTTGGTGATGGTGTGATTTTAGCGTTTGAGGGCAGTGGGCCGAATGCTCGCATTCAAGTCAACTTTAGCGAGCTAGGCAGCAAGTGGCTGGTATCGCAATACGCGAGACTATCACGCAAGGGCTGATGTGCTTTAAGGCCGCCAGTGGTGCAGATAAGGGTCGCTAGCGGCTAAGATTTAGTGTGTCGAAAGCTCGCGGGTGTGGCCCTGATCATTGATGGCGACGAAGGTGAACAGGCCTTCAGTGAGTTTGGTATGGTTGCCTGTCAGATCACTGACAGCCCAGACTTCGACCAAGATTTTCATCGATGAGCGACCGGTAGACAGCACTTCGGTGTAGAAGCCAACGATGTCACCAACTTTCACGGGCCGTAAAAAAACCATCGCATCGATGGCTACAGTTGCAGTACGGCCTTTCGCGCGTTTGCGTGCGGCAACGCCAGCGGCCAAATCCATTTGCGAGACTAGCCAGCCGCCAAAAATATCGCCATTTGGGTTGGCATCGGCAGGCATAGCGATTGTTTGCAGGCAGAGCGTGCCGCGGGGCATTGGGTGATTTTCGGTGTCGCGAGGCATGAGGAAGTCTCCGAAGGCTCTTATTATGTTTGAGCGCAAGAGTACTCTGCAGCTAAGCAGCTGTCATTGAGCAAATGTATGCGCCTAGCGGCAAGTGATAAGTGCCGCTCAGAGGCACATAAAAATTTAGCGACACCCAACTGTCATCATTACGTCATATTTCATTGTCATCATGCGCTCCGTGAAACCAAACCGTCTCTAGTGGAGTGACAGATGAAAGCGAAAGTACTGATTGCCGCCTTAGGTTTAACCTTTGGTATGTCGGCTCAAGCCGCAGTTGATCCAGCGCTGCCCAGCTACACGAAAGCAAGCGGTGTTGCCGGCAACTTAACCAGCGTTGGTTCCGACACGCTAAACAACCTTATGACCTTGTGGGCTGAGGATTACAAAAAGCTTTACCCCAACATCAATATTCAAATTCAAGGTGCTGGCTCGTCAACAGCGCCACCTGCATTGACCGAAAGCACCGCTAACTTAGGCCCTATGTCGCGCATGATGAAGGGTGAAGAAATCGCCGCCTTTGAAAAGGCTAAAGGCTATAAGCCCACAGCCGTGCCGGTAGCTATCGATGCCTTGGCCGTGTTTGTGCACAAAGACAACCCCATCAAGTACCTAGATATGAAAGTACTAGATGCCGTCTTCTCCGACACGCGTAAGTGTGGCTTTAATAAAGCAGTGAATAATTGGGGCGATGTCGGCTTAACCGGCGCATGGGCCAAGCGCGACTTGCAAATTTACGGTCGTAACTCGGTGTCAGGCACTTATGGTTATTTCAAAGAAAAAGCCTTGTGCAAAGGCGACTTCAAAAACAACGTCAACGAACAGCCAGGTTCAGCCTCTGTAGTTCAGGCCATTGGTAGCTCCATCAATGGTATTGGCTACTCCGGTATTGGCTATAAAACATCAAGCGTGCGCACATTGCCGCTAGTTGGCAAAGATGGCGAAATCTATGACGCCAACGAGAAGAATGCGCTGAGCGGTAAATATCCGCTGGCTCGTTTCCTCTATGTTTATGTCAACAAAGCGCCAAACAAGCCGCTGCAGCCATTGGAAGCTGAGTTCGTGAAAATGGTGCTTTCCAAGCAGGGCCAAAGCGTTGTGGAAAAGGATGGCTACATCCCAATGCCTGCGAAAGAAGCTGCTAAAGTATTGAAAATGCTGGATCTGTAAGCTAAAAGCGAGCAGTAGATGTAAACAAGAGGGGCCTTCGGGCCCTTCTTGCCCAATCATGAGGGCCTAATCTTGGGCCTGGCGTTAGGTTGAGCACATGAAAAATACCAAGATTACCTCGGTAAATACGGCAGGCATGCGACGCAAGCGCGAGTTTAAAGACCGCTTAGCAAATCTAACTATCGGCCTCGGCGGCGTTGGCGTCATTGCCGCAATTTGTCTTATCTTCTTCTATCTCGTTTTTGAAGTCTGGCCACTATTTAGTGGCGCGGATTTAGAAAAAAAGGCCCCTGTGCAGACACAGGCGGTAGCACTGTATTTGGATGCTGATGAATACAACGAGTCTGGCATTCGAGTATTGGCCGATGGCCAAGTGCAAATTCTGGATGTGAAAACAGGCAAAATTGAGTCTGCCACGAAGCTGCCTTTGCCAGAGAAAGTGCGTATCGCTCACGTGCAGCGTGGGCCAATCTTGTCAGGCTTGGTGGGTATTGGTTTGAGTAATGGCCAGCTCCTAGTCGCCAAGCCAAAGTACGACATCAGTTACGGCCCAAATAACAGCCGCATTATTAATACCTCTCTCGCATTTCCATACGGTGAGACGCCATTAACTGTTGATCGTAATGGCGCACCATTACAAGTATTTGATGTTCGCGGTAATGATGAAGACCTTCGGGTTACAGCATTTGCAGAAGGCCGCGTGCAGCGTCTGAGTTTCTCAACCGGTGCTGAGGCTAGTAGCGGCTTATCACTATCTTTTGGTGATGATGACGCCGATAACAGCAACTTTACGGAAGTTGAGCGCGAAGACCTGCCTTATGCCGGCCGCAATGTTCAACAAATTATTGTCGGTCAAGATGGCAATTGGGCTTATGTGTTCCATGATGGAAATCGCGCAAGTGTATTCAATGTGCGAAATGAGCCGATTTACACGCAAGAAGTGACACTGACAGGCCCGACTGCCGATGTCACTGCCGTCGTAGCCTTACAAGGCAATGTGTCATTGATGGTTGGGGATAGCAGTGGTGAGCTCGCGCAATGGTTCATGGTGCGCGACTCTAGCAGTGGCAGCGATAGCTTTAATTTGCAGAAAATTCGCAGCATCAAGTTGGGCGACGCCGCTATCACCGCACTAGCACCTGAGGCGCGCCGCAAAGGTGTGGTCGCGGGTGATGCCAACGGCAATGTATCGTACTACTACACCACATCTAATCGTTTAATTTTACAAGAAAGTGCCGGAACATCGCCGATACGTACAGTGGCAATGAGTGCGCGATCGCTTGGGCTTATGGTGCAGACCGACAATGCCTATAGCTTTTGGAAGCTTGAGATTGAGCATCCAGATATCTCTATACAGTCGACATGGAAGCCGGTTTGGTATGAGTCATATGAGGCGCCTACTTATACCTGGCAATCATCGTCTGGTACCGCTGACTTTGAGTCCAAGCTATCGCTGATGCCGCTGACTTTCGGCACCATCAAGGCCGCGTTTTACGCCATGTTACTGGGCGCACCGTTAGCCATTTTTGGCGCCATGTACTCCGCCGTATTCATGTCACCGAAGCTGCGACGCAAGGTCAAGCCGACGATTGAGCTGATGGAGGCTCTGCCCACGGTCATCTTGGGCTTCTTGGCTGGGCTTTGGTTGGCTCCGACCATCGAAGACAATTTGCCTGGCATTTTCAGCCTACTAATACTGACGCCAATCACTATCGTATTAGTCGGTGGCTTATGGTCACGCTTGCCGCTAGAGAAGCGCGCCTTTGCCGATGGTTGGGCGCCGATGATCCTGATCGTGCCGCTGTTGATTACTGGCTACGCTTCATTTGCCTTTTCGCAGCCGATTGAAAACATGTTTTTCGGCGGCGATTTGCGCTCCTGGCTAGAAGTTAGCACTGGGCTTAATTTTGACCAGCGCAACTCACTTATCGTCGGCTTAGCCATGGGCTTTGCAGTGATTCCAAACATTTACGCCATTGCTGAAGATGCTTTGTTTGCGGTGCCGAAACATCTCACTAATGGCTCGTTGGCCTTGGGCGCGACGCAATGGCAAACCCTCATTCGTGTGGTGTTACCGACGGCATCGCCGGGCATTTTCTCGGCCTTAATGATCGGCCTCGGTCGCGCAGTCGGTGAAACCATGATCGTGCTGATGGCGACCGGTAACACCGCCATCATGGACTGGAATATTTTCGAAGGCATGCGCACTTTGTCGGCCAACGTGGCGGTAGAAATGGGCGAGGCTGAAGTAGGTTCAACTCACTTCCGAGTGCTGTTCTTGTCAGCATTGGTTCTGTTTGTACTCACCTTCATTCTCAACACGGTAGCCGAGGTGATTCGCACCCGGTTGCGTAAAAAATACGGCTCGCTGTAAGGAATACGCAGATGAAAACACGCGAATACTTCAAGTCTGGCGAAGCCTGGGTATGGCTAAATGCTGGCACGGTAGCGATCTCACTGATCATGGTGGTAGGCATTTTGAGCCTTATCGCTGTGCGCGGCCTAGGCCATTTCTGGCCTGCAGATGTTATGCAGGCCAGCTATTCGGCACCTGGCAGCACTCAAACTGAAATCGTCCTTGGTGAGATATACGACAGCAAGTTTGATACCGCTACGCGGCTTCGAGAGGCAGGCTTAGTCATCCCCGCCAATAAAGAATCAATTGAGCGTATATCGCTCAAGCTAGGTAATCGCGACATTACCGGTGCCGATTTTCGCTGGGTCTTTGCTGATGGCTTAAGCGATATTCGATATCCCACGGACATCGTTGCGTTGGAACGACAGGAGTGGGGCAACTTTTACGGTCGCCTACAGTCGGTGAGTGAAAATGGCCAGATCGTGGCTGAAGGTGCCGCTGCCTGGGATGTTTTGCAGGCGCGGATTGACCGCAGCAATGTGCTGCTAGAGGAAATTGCCGATATCGAGAAAAACGACATCGGTAAAATAAACTACGGCATTGAAAAGCTGCGCTTAGAAGAGCGGCGCTTGCAGATAGACAATGAGCTTACCGAGGCGGCAAAAGCCGACTTAGTGGTACGGCGTGCGGCACTGAATGAAAATTACGGGGCATTATCGGAGAAGCTCGAGGCACTGAAGTTACAGGCGAATCGCGACAGCGTGCAACTCACCGCCGGACAAGGCCAGGAACTGACTTTGCCGGTGAGCAAAATTGTTCAAGCTATTCAGCCTAACAATCTCAATGTTTTCCAGAAATTAGCGGTCTATGGCCACAATGTCTGGGCTTTTTTATCTGGCGATCCGCGCGAGGCCAATACCGAAGGCGGCGTTTTCCCAGCTATTTTTGGCACCGTGTTAATGGTCTTGATGATGACCATCATGGTGACGCCGATGGGCGTAATCGCCGCGATTTATTTGCGCGAATATGCCAACCAGGGTGCAGTCACGCAGGTTGTGCGAATTGCGGTAAATAACCTTGCTGGCGTGCCCTCGATTGTCTACGGCGTGTTTGGTCTGGGCTTCTTTGTCTATTTTCTTGGCGCCAATATCGATACTTGGTTTTATCCAGAAGCCTCGCCTGCTCCAGTCTTTGGCTCGCCCGGCTTGCTCTGGGCATCGATTACGCTGGCGTTGCTGACCTTGCCAGTAGTGATTGTTGCCACCGAAGAGGGCTTGGCGCGTATCCCTCGCGCGCTGAAAGAAGGCTCATTGGCATTGGGTGCAACCAAGGCTGAGACCTTGTGGCGAGTAGTACTGCCGATGGCAACGCCGTCGATCATGACCGGTGTCATTTTAGCCATAGCACGTGCAGCAGGTGAAGTTGCTCCGCTGATGTTGGTTGGCGTAGTAAAGCTGGCGCCGACACTACCGCTAGATGGCAACGCGCCTTTCCTGCATATGGAGCGCAAATTTATGCACCTAGGCTTTCATATTTACGATGTTGGCTTTCAAAGCCCGAACGTTGAGGCGGCACGGCCCTTGGTCTATGCCACCGCATTTTTGCTAGTGGCGGTGGTCGCCGGTTTGAACCTGACGGCGGTGAGTTTGCGTAACCGCTTACGTGAAAAATACAAGGCCCTTGAGTCGTAAGCGACCTAGCCCCTAATAGATTAGGAACGATAACCATGAATGATATTTCCCAGCGTGAACATGTAGTTTCAGCTAATGATGCCGGCGCATTTGGCCGAACGCGTCGAGAGCGTGACTTGTCGAGAGAGTCGATGTGCATTGAAACGCGCGACTTAAATTTGTTTTACGGCGCGAAGCAGGCCTTGTATGACATAAATATGCAGGTGCCAAAAAACCGCGTGACCGCGTTTATCGGTCCATCAGGTTGTGGCAAGTCGACGCTGCTTCGCACCTTCAACCGCATGAATGATTTGGTCGATGGCTGCCGCGTTGAGGGTGAAATTTTGCTCGATAAGCAAAATATTTTTGATCGCTCTGTCGACATCACTGATTTGCGCCAGCGCGTGGGCATGGTGTTTCAGAAGCCCAACCCATTCCCCAAAAGCATTTACGAAAATGTCGCTTACGGCCTGCGTTTGCAAGGGCAGAAATCCAAGCGTGTGCTCGATGAAGTCGTAGAGCAATCGCTACGGGGCGCGGCCTTATGGGATGAGGTGAAGGATCGCCTGCATGACAGCGCGCTCGGTCTTTCTGGTGGTCAGCAACAGCGCTTGGTCATTGCCCGCGCCATTGCAGTTCAGCCCGAAGTGTTACTGCTCGATGAGCCATGCTCGGCGCTAGATCCTATCTCCACGCTGAAAGTGGAGGAGCTGATTCACGAGCTGAAAGAGCAATTCACCATTCTCATCGTGACCCACAATATGCAGCAAGCTGCGCGCGTGTCTGATTACACGGCCTTTATGTATTTGGGCAAGATGGTCGAGTACGGCGATACCGATACGCTTTTTACCAATCCTAGCAATAAACAAACCGAAGACTATATTACCGGCCGCTACGGCTGATCGTGGAGATACTGCAATGAAGCGTGAAGATTATCGCCAACACATCTCGGCTCAGTTCAACGCAGAGCTCGACGAAGTGCGTAGTCACTTTTTGGCCATGGGCGGCTTGGTGGAGAAGCAAGTAACGGATGCTATTGCTTCTCTACTTGATGCTGATTCAGCGTTGGCCGTATCGGTACAGAATAATGACCGGCGCATAAACCAAATGGAGTCCGGTATTGACGAGGATATCGTGCGAATTTTAGCGCGGCGTCAGCCTGCAGCTTCAGACTTGCGCATGATCATTGCCATTGGAAAGTCGATTACCGATCTTGAGCGCATGGGCGATGAAGCAGCGAAAATTGCACGTGCCGCACAAACACTATGTGAAGAAGGTGAGGCTCCGCGCGGTTATTTAGAGTGCCGTCATATTGGTAGTCTAGTGCGCACAATGATCCATGAAACATTGGATGCTTTCGCTCATTTTGATGTTGAGCAAGCGTTTAAAGTGATGAAGGCCGATGCTGAGATCGACATGGAGTATCGCACCGCCACGCGCGCCTTAGTCACTTATATGATGGAAGATCCGCGTGCGATTTCACGGGTGCTCAGCGTCATGGGTGTGCTGCGCTCATTGGAGCGAGTCGGTGACCATGCCCGTAACATTGCCGAGCAGCTTATCTTCTTGGTGAAAGGTGCTGATGTGCGCCACGCTAGCTATGAACAAGTACAGCAGAAACTGGAGTCTTAGGACTCCAGTTCGCGCTCGATATGCGAGGGCATAAACGAGCAAGTAAAGCGTGAGCCGCGCCCGATTTCTGAATGAATATCGAGCGTGGCTTTGTGCTGCATAAGCACATGCTTGACGATGGCCAACCCCAGGCCCGTACCGCCGGTGGCCGTGCTACGAGCTGCATCGGCACGATAAAAGCGCTCGGTTAGGCGCGATAGATGTATCTCATCAATGCCCAAGCCATTGTCGCTGACACTAAAGTAGGCTCCCTTGCTGTCGCTCCACCAACGCACTGCAATGATGCCGGCATTTGGTGTGTACTTCACTGCATTGGTGACTAGATTTGAAAATGCTGAGCGCAAGTCGTTTTCGATGCCCAATAGACATAAGCCGGGCTCGCACTCTAGCGTGACGGTTTGCTGCTTCGGCGCGGCGAGCGCGAGTGCATCTTGATGAATTTGCTTGAGTAACTTTGGCACGCTCACGGTGCTTGGCTCGCGATCTTCCGGCTGATTTTCAAGGCGTGAAAGCAGCAGCAAATCATTGACCAGGTTATTCATGCGTGTGGCTTGTTGAGACATTTGCCCTAGCGCGCGCAGCCATCGTGGCTCGATGCCTTCAGGTTGATCAAGCAAGGTCTCTAGGTAGCCTGAGAGTACGGTGAGCGGTGTGCGTAGTTCATGCGAGACATTGGCGACGAAGTCTTTACGCATTTGTTCAAGGTTATGCAGACGTGTGATGTCGTAGACGATCATCAGGCGGTCATTGTCGCCAAATTGCGTAATTTCAAACTGTAGCTGGCGACCGGCGTGGCGCTGCGAGGCAACTTTTAAGTCTTCGTCATAGGTGTTTTGTTTGAAATAGCGAATGAAGCTTGGCGCTCGCACGAGATTGATCACTTGCTGACCTCGATCTTCGGGGCGGAAGCCAAGCAGTGTTTCGGCGGCAGGGTTCCACCATTCAAGATTACCTTGATTATCGATAAGGGCGACGGCCTCATCGAGAGCGGAGACTGATGAGCGCGCGCGATCGATAATGCTAAGTAGGTTGTCGCGCGCACGGCGCTCATTGCGGCGTAGTAAGTAGATGTCGCGGAAGACATCATCCCAAGCGCCATCGCTTTCGGGGACTGCTTGCTCGGTGGCGAGTAGCCAATGGCGTAGGCGAGATAGTTCTTTGAGCTGGCGGAACAGAAACCATGCTAATGCTGCGCACAGGCCGAGCAGTGCGTGGCCTGCAATATAGCCTAGACCAAGGCAAATACTGCTACCTAGGGCAATGCTTTTAAGCTCACGAGCTAGAACCGCACGCCTCACACAGGCTCTACCTTGTCGCTCATCTGCACCGAAAAGCGATAGCCGGTGCCACGCACGGTTTGAATGAAGCGATCATAGCCAAAGGGCTCGAGGGCTTTGCGCAAGCGACGAATATGAACGTCGATGGTGCGATCTTCGACATAGACATTGCCGCCCCAGACTTGATCAAGCATTTGCGTGCGGGTGTAGGCGCGCTCTGGGTGGCTCATAAAAAAGGCGAGTAAACGATATTCTGTTGGGCCCATTTCGACTAATTTGTCATCGGCACTGACGCGATGGCTGACTGGATCGAGCTTAAGGCCTTCAGCTTCAATGGCGCTTTCTTGGTGCAAGACATTGCTGCGGCGCAGCACGGCTTTGATTCTTGAAGCCAACTCGCGTGTTGAAAATGGCTTGGTGAGGTAGTCGTCGGCACCGGCATCTAGGCCTTGCACTTTATGATCTTCCTCGCCGCGAGCAGTGAGCATAATGATGGGGATCTCGCGCGTACTTTCATCGCGTTTGAGGCGGCGCGCTAGCTCAATGCCGCTCATGCCGGGCAACATCCAGTCCAATAAAATAAGGGCGGGACGCTCATCGACAACGAGGTGGTGAGCCTGCAAAGCATCTTCGGCTTCGATGCAGTTGTAGCCGGCCAAGTCCAAGGCGATGGAAATCATCTCGCGGATGGCGGCTTCGTCGTCAACAATCAGAATCTTATCGCTAGGCATAACATGTCTCGAAACGGTTTAGATGACAGTGGCATTACAACGCGAAGACATGACAGAAATATGACGATGTAATGACTACGGCAATGCCAACATCTGTAACCATGCCATAAGCAAGGCGACAAAAAGCACCAAACCGACCCAGTGGTTGTGTTTAAACGCTGCAAGGCAGAGATGCTTGTCGCGGCTGGCGGTGTGCTGCCATTGCCAGATAAACAATACGAGCACGCCCGCTAGGCCTGCCCACCAAGGCCATGGCCATTGCATTTGATGGCCGACAAAGGCTAGCGCGGTGAGCCAAATGAGCTGTAGGCCAGCAATGACTACGCGATCTAGGTCGCCAAATAAAATAGCCGTCGATTTTACGCCAGCCTTTAGGTCATCTTCACGATCGGCCATGGCGTATTGGGTGTCGTAAGCCACTGTCCATGCCAGGTTGCCGGCGTAGAGCAGCCAGCACAGGTCATCGGGCGTGCGGCCTTGAGCGACGAATGCCATTGGGATGGCCCAAGAAAATGCGGCACCGAGCACCACTTGCGGTAAGTAAGTCACGCGTTTCATAAACGGGTAAAGCACAGCTAGGCCGAGTGCGCCGAAGGACCAATAAAATACCTGTATTGGTAGCCAGAAAAGTAGCGTGGCGCTGAGAGCAATGAGTGCAGCAAAGAGCATCAAAGCTTCGCTGCCGAGAATGCGGCCGCTAGCCAATGGTCGGTCGGCGGTGCGCCATACTTGGCCATCGATATGGCGGTCGGCGTAGTCGTTGATAACGCAGCCTGCTGAGCGCATCAGCACCACGCCGGCGACAAAAATAGCCACGATCATTGGCTCGGGATGACCATCGCCAGCAATCCACAGCGCGATGAGCGTGGGCCAGAGTAATAGCCAAATGCCGATGGGCCGGTCGAGGCGCATCAGGGCAATAAAGTCGGGTAAGCGGTCGCGTGAAATCATGGCGTTATCGTGTCTGTATGGGCGCTGGCGGTCAACAGGGCGGGGAGAAAAGCTTCGGCCACTAGGATGGCTTGGCCGCGCAATAAAAAGCGCGAACGGCGAGCCCAGACGGTACTGGCATATGCGGGTAGTTTTAGCTGTGCATAGCGAATAGGGCCGCGCACCAATGCTGGGTCGCGAAACAATAAGCTGCCCAAGCTTTGGTTGCCCAGGCGAGTCAGGCGGCGATTAAGCCCGCCTAGACTTGGCCTTGGTAGCACTGAGCGTGCTTGCACCCAAGGCGTATCGATGCCCATTAAAACCACTTCGCGTATCCAAGCAAATTCGCCACGTCGCAGTTTCAATGTGCGTGCCTCTTCGGCACTGGGTAGGTCCCAGCCTTCGCAAATCACCTCAACTCGCAGCTCACCACCAGAGTGCTGGGCCAGCGAGCTTAGCCGCGCGGTGAGCGAGCCGGGCTCGGCTAGCCAAGAGCGCAAATCACGCTGCGATGACAGGCGAAGCTTTAGCGGCTCCTGCTGCCAATGGCGGGGATGTTTCCATTTGCTTGGGCTATTTTGCATAAGTATCGCAATAGAAAAAAGCTATCGAAAGTTTTAGACCAACACATTGGCCATAATCAGAACGCTATCATAACCTAGCCTAGTTGAAGCAGCGCTAAGGCGCGGAATTATACGAGGAGACTTGAGATGAAATTAGATATCACCATTACTGGTAAAAACTTAGAAGCCGCCTTTGCAGGCGAATCCATGGCCTTTATGAAATACAGCTATTTCGCCAAGCTAGCACGCGAAATGGGCGATGAGGCCACGGCAGTTGCTTTTGAAGAAACGGCGAAACAAGAGATTCAGCACGCGTTTGGCCACTTGGACTTACTCTATCCAAAGATCATGATGACGCCAGAAAAAATGCTTGAGGTGGCGATCGCTGGTGAGACCTATGAGTACAGCGAAATGTACCCAGGCTTCCGCGATACAGCAGTGAAAGAGCAGCAAGCCGATGCCATGAAAGAGTTTGAAGAGCAGATTGCTGAGTCGAAAGAGCACGCCGAATGGTTCAAGGCTGCGCTGAAAAAAGCCGAGAAACGTTTCGCCGCCTTAACTAAAGTAGAGGAGCGTCACGCCAACCATTACCGCGAGGCATTAGCAGCAGCACAAGCGCGCTAATTTCGGTAACATTGCGCGCTGACAGGGTTTGGCGCGTATCGATTTAAGTATCATCGGTGCGCGCACAGCATTAATTAACGATGGGGTGAGTTATGAAAAAGTGGCAATGCATTGTCTGTGGTTTTGTTTACGACGAAGCGGTTGGCATGCCTTGGGATGGTATCCCTGCCGGCACCAGCTGGAACGACATTCCCGATGACTGGGTCTGCCCAGACTGTGGCGTTGGTAAAGAAGATTTTGAAATGGTGGAGCTCTAAGTTATGCGCCCACTCGTTATCTTGGGAACCGGTTTGGCCGGCTACACGTTGGCGCGCGAATTTCGCAAGCTCAACAACGAGCGCCCGCTAATTATCCTGTCTCAGGATGACGGGCGCAGCTATTCCAAGCCCATGCTGTCGAATGCATTGGCTAAAGGCAAAACGCCAGACGAATTAGCCATGGCTTCGCCTGAGAAAGTGGCCGAGCAGCTTAAGGCTGAGGTGCGTGTGGCTAGCGCGGTATCGAACATTGACCCCGTAGCAAAAACACTCACCGTCAATGGCGAGTCGCTGGCCTACGAAGATTTAGTGTTAGCAGTAGGCGCCGATGTGTTCCGTCCACCATTGGGCGGCGATGCTGGCGATAGCGTATTGAGCGTTAATGATCTTGGCGATTACGCCATATTTCGCGAGCAGCTCGGCGAGTCAGCGAAGCGTGTATTGATCATTGGCGGTGGCTTAATTGGCTGCGAATTTGCCAATGATTTAGCTGCTAGCGGTCATAGTGTCACGGTGGTTGAGCCTATGGGCCGTCCATTACCAACGTTGCTGCCCGAGCGCGCCTCGAAAGCGGTTGAGGCTGGACTGCAAGGCTTGGGCGTGAGCTTTCTCTATGGTGCCAATGCTACTGCCGCCGATCATGCCGGCAACGGCATTCGCGTGAGTTTGGCAGATGGCCGTCATGCCGAGGCCGATATTGTGTTGTCGGCAATTGGCCTGCGCCCACGCTTAGGTTTGGCCGAAGTGGCTGGCTTGAATGTAGCGCGCGGCATCTGTGTCGATCGTTATCTGCGCACTAGTAATGCCAATATCTACGCCATTGGCGATTGCGCCGAAGTCGACGGCAAAGTACTGATGTATGTCTTGCCGTTGATGGCCAGCGCGCGAGCATTGGCGAAAACCCTAGCCGGCGAAGATACGGTGGTTAGCTATCCTGCCATGCCAGTGCAAATCAAAACACCGATTTGCCCGATTGTGGTGTCGCCTGTGGCGCCAAACACCGAAGGTGCTTGGGCGGTTGAGGCAGATGGAAATAATGTCAAAGCCAGTTTTTTAGCGAAAGATGGTCAGCTCTTGGGCTTTGCACTGACCGGAAGCTTCGCTAGTGACATGAAGACCAAGATGGAGATGGCGAGGGCTTTGCCGCCAATCTTGGCGTAAGCGTTAAGCACTCTCGCGGCACTAATATTTCCGCAATAAAAAAGCCTACGCCGTGGTTGTGCGTAGGCTTTTTGCTTTCAGCGAGATTGTTTGAGTAACAGCGATTAGCCACCGGACGCGGCGGCTTTCGACAGCAGATCGCGGGCGCGGTTAACGTCAACTTCAACAAAGTCGCCATTGAGATACATCTCGCCCAAGCGGCGCAATGCCTTCGGATAGCCACGGTTCGCAGACTCGGTCATATAGGCCAAGCCTTTCGCCGTGTTTTTTCGTATGCCATCACCGACTAAGAGCATTTGCGCGAAGTTAAACTGAGCTTCCGAGACACCTGAGTCGGCAGCCTTCTCAAACCATTCGGCGGCTTTGCGCTTATTGCGTTTTACGCCTACGCCTTGGTCATACATGATGCCAATATTGTTTTGCGCCGATGATGAGCCTAGTTGCGCAGCTTTCAGCACAAGTACGGCGGCGCGATTGCTATCGAGAGGTACGCCATTGCCTTCGTAATAGGCCATGCCGAGTGCATACAGTGCGGGCGGATAGTCTTGATCGGCGGCGGCACGAAACCAGCTATTAGCGAGATCGATATCGCGCGGGACGCCATTGCCGCTGGCGTAAAGTGCGCCTAAGTTATATTGCGCACGAGCTAAGCCTTGACGAGCGGCCAAGCTAAACCATTCTGCGGCTTTGATACGATTTCGCACCACGCCATCGCCGTTGTAATAAAGCACGCCCAAGTTGTATTGCGCATCGGCGGCGCCGGTCATTGCTGCTTGGCGAATTTGTCGCGGGCTAGCATCGACCTTATTGGTGCTTACGCGTGGAGCGGCGTCGACGAGGCCGCTGAGCATCAGCACGCTTAAAAGCAGGCCATTTCGTAAACGCAGCCAATACATAAATTACCTCGGTACACAGTCAAAAACATAAACACGCATGAAGAGTATGGGGCATTGCGTGAGTAAACAAGAGTATAGCTTCTATGCTAAGGCGTAGTGGCCTTCGTTGCTTAGCCAGCGACTCAGTAAATAGTTGTAGTTTTCGTGGCCATGTAAGCGCTCAGCTAATGCGCGCGCCGGCGAAATAAGTGCGGCATCTCGGACTAAATCGGCGAGACGAAATTGCACATCACCGGTTTGGCGAGTGCCTAATACTTCGCCGGGGCCGCGCAATTCTAGGTCTTTTTCAGCAATGACAAAGCCATCTTGGCTATCGCGTAAAATTTGTAGGCGCTCGCGAGCTAGTGCCGATACTGGCGTTTGATAGAGCAGCACGCAAAAGCTAGCGAGTTGGCCACGGCCGACACGGCCACGGAGTTGATGTAGCTGCGACAAGCCTAAGCGCTCAGGGTTTTCGATGACCATCAGCGTGGCATTGGGCACATCGACACCCACTTCGATGACGGTGGTGGCGACTAAAACCGCGATATTGCCGGCGACAAAATCGGCCATGACCGCGGCTTTCTCTGCGGCCTTTAATTGGCCATGCACCAGTCCTACTTTCAATTCGGGCAGCGCTGCGCTGAGCTCGGCCATTGCGGCCTCGGCTGCTTGTGCTTGAATTTGCTCGGACTGCTCAATGAGGGTGCAGACCCAATACACTTGCTGGCCGCTGGCGGCGTGATGGCGTATACGCTCGACCAGCGTGTCGCGGCGTGTATTTGCGAGCACCACGGTTTGGATGCCCTGGCGGCCTGGCGGTAGCGCATCGATGATGGAGGTGTCGAGATCGCCGTAAGCGCTCATCGCCAAGGTACGGGGAATCGGCGTCGCAGTCATGATCAGCTGGTGCGGCAGCCAGCCCGCGCTCAGGCCTTTTTCGGCTAATTGCAGGCGCTGCGCGACGCCGAAGCGGTGTTGTTCATCGATGATGACTAGCCCGAGTCGGGCGAACTGCACGCTGTCTTGGAACAGTGCGTGGGTGCCAATGACGAGTTGGCAGCTGGCATCGGCAAGACTAGCGAGTGAGGTGGTTCTGGACTTGGCGGTTTGTTTGCCCGAGAGCCATCCGACCGAAATGCCTAGAGGCTCAAACCAGCTGCGAAAACGCAGAAGATGCTGCTCGGCGAGTATTTCTGTTGGCGCCATGATGGCGACTTGCAGGCCGGCGGCCAGCGCTGGGCAGGCGGCAAGTGCGGCAACCACAGTTTTGCCAGCGCCAACATCGCCTTGCACGAGCCTGAGCATGACGCGAGTTTGGCCTAGGTCGCGATGAATCTCCTGCACTACGCGCTGCTGGGCATCGGTGAGCGCAAAAGGTAGTGCGGCTAATAGTTGTTGGCTCAGCGAGTCATCGCAGCGCAAGGCTGGTGCAGAGGTATGGCGTTGGCGGTCGCGGCGTTGCAGAAGGCCCATTTGATGGGCAACTAACTCTTCGAACACGAGACGTTGCTGTGCCGGATGTAGGCCATCGCGTAATGCTTGGCGGTCACTGTCGGCGGTGGGTGCATGCACAGTGTGTAGCGCTTGCGCCAATGACCAGCCGCCGGCCTGTTGCGCGGGCAATTTATCGATCAGTACGGTGTCATTGAGCAACGGTAGTGCGCGTGCCATTAGCTCGCGAATGCGCCGTTGCGTGAGCCCCTCGACCAGCGGGTAGATGGGTGTGAGATGGTCATTCAAGCGCGCGTCGTCGTCATTCACCGTATCTGTATCAGCGAGCCACTCGACCTCAGGATGAATCATTTCTGGCCCGGCAGGCCCGGCGCGCACTTCGCCAAACACACGCAAGCGTTGGCCTTTGCTGTAGCTGTCTTTTTGCGATTGGCGAAAATGATAGAAGCGCAGTGTTAAGCCGCCACTGCCATCACGGAGGCGAACTAAAAGTGCTCGCCGCCGGCCTTGGATGATATCCGCGAGCACTACGTCCGCTTCAACTAAGGCGGTCATGCCAGGGATTAATGAGCCTAAGGCCGTGCGTTGCGTGCGATCTTCATAGTGCCGTGGCAACGTAAACAACAGGTCTTGCACGGTGTTTATGCCTAAGCGCTTGAGCCGCTCAGCTAAGGCAGGGCCGACGCCGCGCAAGCAAGCGATCGGGCGTTCGTGTAGCGCAAGAGTCGGCGAGTCGGACGCTGTGCCCACGTTTAGCGCTGCACCGCAGTGGTGCCGGGCAAGTCCAAACCTTGTAAGGCACGCAATAGTTCTTGCAGCGCGCGGGGCCGTGAAAATCTATGGCGACTGGCCAAGACAATGCGCCGATGTGGGCAGGGTTTGATCGGCCGAGTGGTGAGCTCATCATCGGTCAGCTGCTGTTCAGCGCTGGCGGGAATAAGTGTGATGCCCAGCCCCGATGCCACCATATGGCGCAAAGTCATCAGTGAGCTGCCAGAGTTGATGCCCGGCGTTTGGCCAACTTGGCAGGTTTCCAGCACTTGGTCGCGGAAGCAATGGCCTTCGCCCAGCATCAGCACAGGGCTTGAGCTAAGAACATCGGCGGGGATGATTTTCTTGCTAGCAAGGGCATGGTCGCGCGGCAGAAGTAACTGAAATGGCTCGTCGAATAATGCCGTTACGCGAGTTTCAGGCGGATCAAAGGGCAGTGCCACAATGATGGCGTCGAGCTCGCCGCGAGCTAAACGCTCTGCGAGCACATGAGTGTAGTTCTCCTCCAAGTACAATTTTAGCGGGCTGGCCTCGTGTTTCATGCGCCGCACGAGTGAGGGAAATAAATAGGGGCCAACGGTGAAAATTGCACCTAAGCGCAATGGCTCAGAAAACTCATCGCGTGATAAATCCGCCATGGCTTCGAATTTGTCGGCCTCGGCAAGCACCACATGAGCCTGAGAAATTAGGGCTTCGGCGGCAGGTGTAACCAGCACACCATGCCGGTGTCGCTCAAACAGGCTGAGGCCAAGCGAGTCTTCGAGTTTTTTCACTGCTACCGATAGCGTCGGTTGTGCGACATGACAGCGTTCGGCTGCACGGCCAAAGTGGCGTTCTTGTGCCAAGGTGACGAGATAGCGTAGCTCGGTTAAGGTCATAATATCTCTGGGCTAGGTCGTGCATTTCGCATGTAGCCAAAAACTATCAAAAATTGAGCTTATGTCAAAGATATTAATTGTCGGTGCGGGTGATGTTGGCGGCCGAATTGCTATTGAATTAGCTGAGCTAGGCCATGAAGTGTGGGCACTGCGGCGCACACCACAGGCAAATCAGAGCTTTTCTAGTGGTGGCAAGTTGATGTGGAGTGTTTGTGATGTCACCAAGGCCGAAACACTAAAATTACCACTAGGTCTGGATATAGTCATCAGTGCTTTAGCGCCGAGTGAGTCGGGTATGGTCGCCTATGAACAAGTCTATGTTGGTGGCGCTCGGGCATTGCAGCAGGCGCTAAAGGGCCAGTCGCTGAATCGTCAATTTTGGCTGTCATCAACGGGGGTTTATGGTGAGGATGCTGGCGAATGGATAGATGAGGCGACGCCGGCGCAACCAAAGAGAGACACGGCTAAGCTGTTATTGCAGGCAGAAGATGTTGTTAGGCAGTCGCCTTGGCCATCGACAATTGTGCGTTTGGGTGGCTTATATGGGCCTGGCCGCGAACGACTATTGCGCTGGGTGCGTGATGCCAAGCCAGTGCAAATGACCCCGCCGAGCTGGACTAACCGCCTGCATGTTGCCGATGCAGCAGGCTTAGTGGTGCACTTAGTGCAACAAAGTTTGGCTGGTGGCCGCGTTGAGTCCTTGCTACTTGGCGTGGATGATGCGCCGACGCCACAGCACGAGGTATTGGCGTGGTTGGCGCAACAGCTTGAATTGCCATCGTCGCCAGATAAGGCCGTTGTGCCAAATGCAAGCCAAGGTAAACGTATTAGCAACTTAGCGTTGCATCGTAGTGGTTATGCGCTGAGCTATCCGAGCTTTCGTGACGGCTATTTGACTTTGCTGCCAAAACTGTAATTTTTTGTAATTTGGTCGCTAGCTCTGGCCTTTCTGTGTGGATGTTGTGTAGCTTATGGCGTAGTCTGCTTGCCTATAAAAAGAACAATACTAGGCTGAATAATTATGCGGATTGCTCACACTCTCTCACTTTTGGCATTGGCTGTTTCTCTGGCCGCTTGCGGTGGTTCTTCTGGGTCGGGGTCATTTTCTTCGAATGGCGATGGCGATCCGCAGGGCGACAACACTGGAGGCGAGGGCGACAACACCGGCGGTGGTGATGATACTGGCGGTGGTGATGGCGGCACTCCGCCCACTGCGAATCGCATTGTTAATTTTGAGCGCCTAGGCGCAACGTTTGACACGCTAGAGGCGAACACGGCGTCATGCGCCACTAAGGTTCGTCTAGATGGCGGTCGGAGCTATCAGATCACTTTGCCTTCGGCGAGTGGTGAAACCATTAGCTTTCAGATTATTGAACCGAAAAAAATTGACTGCGTAAAAGGTAATCCCTTGGTGTTGCACGGGCATGGCTTTGGTGGCGCACGTACAGAGGACCCTAAAGGTGGCTTCCTTGAGCGTCTGCAAGACAACGGATATGCCGTTATTAGTATCGACCAACGCGGATTTAACGACAGCACTGGCACGGTACGCGTTATGGATCCTGACTACGAAGGTCAGGATTTAATACAAATATTTGATTGGGCTGAGAAGAATCTCGACTATCTCGTGTACGAGCGGCCGTCAGAGGCTAGTCCGTATAACGTAGTTGCTGGCGCGAATGGCGGTAGTTACGGCGGCATGTATCAAATGCTACTGCACAACATCGATCCGAAAAATCGTCTTGATGTGCTTACGCCAGACATAACGCCGCATGATTTACGAACCAGCCTGTACCCCGGTGGTGCTGTGAAGTCGGCGTGGGTGGCTCTGTTAGTCGTTGGTGGTGAAGCTGGCGCAAACCAGCCCATCATTTCGGGTTTAGACCCGGCCATTAAAGAGACCTTGGTAAAAGGTGTGACATCTAATGAAATCCCAGCGCCATCGCTAAACTTTTTCTATTATCACAGCGCGAAATACTTCGGTGCAGATGATGGCACCGACATTAGCAATATGGATTTCTTAACATCGATGTTGTCGCCACCAACTAAGCCGATCTATGTGGGCGATAAGAAGCCTGCACCTAAGAAAGTTGATATCTTATTTTCGCAAGGCATGCGCGATACCTTGTTTAACTTCAACGAAGCTTGGGGAAACTATCAGGCCTATAAAAACTTAGGCGGTGACGTTCGTTTAATGACACACGAGGGTGGTCATATTTTACCAGGCACACAAACCGTAATTGGGGCGCTCGGCCCATTGAATATGCTCACTGATCCACTGCTTGGTGGCTTAAATAGTGCGGGCCTTTCACTGCCTGAATTACAAAAGCCAGGTGGTAGAAATAACTGCGGTACGTTAAGTCGTGATGATGCTAATTTGGCATTCTTAAATGACAAATTGACCCCCCCGCAAAAGCAGGTCGC
This sequence comes from Paraperlucidibaca sp., assembly GCA_018066805.1. Classification (GTDB taxonomy): domain Bacteria; phylum Pseudomonadota; class Gammaproteobacteria; order Pseudomonadales; family Moraxellaceae; genus Perlucidibaca; species Perlucidibaca wandonensis. The sequence continues at coordinate 27,401 of JAGPVX010000030.1, forward strand.
TAATTTGGCAACGGCCACCGCCTTGGCTCAGCTAAAAACCACGGTGTGTTTGTCGTTAAACGATAGTCCGGGCGAGGCTGTGTTTGTTAACCCAGCTTTAATTGCGCCGAAGCGAGTAGAAACCAATATTCCTGCGAGCATGATCCCCGTACCAAATACAGCTTTGGGATTAACCAGCCTGCTATTGCCTACATTCATCCCCCTTGAAGGCTTTAAAGGCCCATTGACTATTGGTGGCATTGGCCAGCTTAACGTCAAGTTGAATAATATCCTTGAGCCGTTGAATGGTTGCGATCTGCCTTTGGGCTTACCAGCGGAGTTGACCGATAACATTCCTGCGCCGCTGTCGGGCTTGCTTGGTTTGCTGCCCGTCAAATTGCCGATACGAGCTTGCGACGCTATTGTCCTAGTCGGCTTTGGTGCGAAAAAAGGCATGGCTGCTCCACGCCTTATCGATGAGCAAATGCAGCCGCTGCGCGGTCTTGGCGAGCACAAAGTATCGATGGTGGGTGTCGCGGAGAAATTAGCTGAAGGTGAGCAGCTTGGTTTAATGGTTTACGGCTATAACTTGCAGTACCTCACTAGTTTGTCACGAGATTTACTGGTGCCTGGGGTCACGATTAGTGGCACGGTAGAGGTTCCTGTTCTGGCTAATTAGTCTTTAGGCTTAAACAAAAATGCCTGCATTTAGCAGGCATTTTTGTTCGTGCGATTAGTTAACGTCTCAAGAAGCTGTGACCACAATGCCGTCCATCTCAACCAGAGCGCCGCGTGGCAATGACGCCACACCAATGGCTGCGCGAGCGGGGTAGGGCTGCGTGAAGTAGCGTGCCATCATCTCGTTGACTAGGGCAAAGTGGCCTAGGTCGGTGAGGAAGATATTGAGTTTGGCAATGTCTTGCAGTGTAGCGCCAGACTCTTCGATCACTGCTTTTAGGTTTTCAAAAACCTGCACGATTTGCGCATCAATACCATCAACCAACTGCATGCTGGCAGGATCGAGGCCAATTTGGCCCGATAGATAAACCGTGTTGCCGATTTTCACTGCTTGCGAATAGGTGCCAATGGCGGCTGGGGCTTTATTAGTTTGGATAACGGCGCGATTCATTGAGACTAACACTCCTGCAAAATTAAGAGCTTACCCGGGTGACTTTGTCGACGCCGGGTAAAACACGAATACGTTTAATGACGCGGGCTAAATGGATGCGGTCGCGCACCACCAAGCCGAGTTGCATGACTCCATGATGCGAGCCTTTTTCTTCAATCTGCACATTATCGATGCTGGCCTCACTTTCGGTGGCCTCGCGTGCGATTTCTGCGAGCATGCCGCGGCGATTAACCAAGGCAATGCGGAGTTGGCAAATAAACTCGCGATCGACTTTTTCAGCCCAACGTAGCGGTACGCATTTGTCGGGGTTGCTGCGCATTTCGGCCGCCATATTACGGCATTTATGGCGATGAATGACGACGCCACGGCCCGCGCTTAAATGCCCCATGATGTCATCGCCCGGTAAGGGGCGACAGCAGCGAGCATACGACACCACTAAGCCTTCAGTGCCACGAATCGCGATGCCGTTATGGGCAGTGCGCTTGAGCGTAGTTGAGGTGACGACATCCACATCTGGCACCAAGCGGCGGGCAATAATTTGCGGGACTTGATTGCCCATGCCGATATTTTCAAGCAGCGTATCGGCACTATCCATGGCCAGTTCTTTGAGCAGGTTGGTTATCGCATCAGCAGGCAATTCGGCGTATTTCTTGCCGAGCCCAGACAGTGATTTCTCTAGCAGGCGCAGGCCTAAGTCTCGCGACTCATCTGATTGCTGATCTTTTAGGAAGTGGCGAATCTTCGCGCGCGCTTTACTGGTGATGACAAAGTCTAACCAGCTGGGGTTGGGGCGAGCACCAGGAGCGGCAATGATTTCAACGGTTTGGCCCGTCGTTAGCGGCAAACTGAGTGGCGCTAAACGATTATCGACGCGTGCTGCAACGCAAGTATCGCCAATATCAGAGTGCACGGCATAGGCAAAATCTACCGGCGTAGCGCCACGCGGCAGCGTCATGATGCGGCCTTTTGGCGTGAACAAATAGACCTCATCAGGGAAGAGGTCGATCTTCACACTCTCGATAAACTCGAGCGAATCTCCGGCATTTTTCTGCAGCTCTTGCAGTGATTTCATCCACTCGCGTGCTCGTGTTTGCGAGGTATTGGTGAAGCTATCAGACTTATACAACCAATGCGCCGCGATACCATTGCTAGCCATGGCATCCATGGCTTCGGACCGAATTTGCACTTCAATCGGAACGCCGCGCGGGCCTTTCAGCACCGTGTGCAGTGATTGGTAGCCATTGGTTTTGGGGATGGCGATATAGTCTTTGAATTTACCCGGGATCGGCTTATACAAATTGTGCATCATGCCAAGGCTGCGATAACACGAGTCGACACTTTCAACGATGACGCGGAAGCCGTAGACATCCATGATTTCGGAGAATGATCGGCGTTTTTCGCGCATCTTTTGGTAAATACTGAACAGATGCTTTTCGCGGCCTTCGACTCGCGCCTGGATGCCTTCGCGGGCAAGTCGCTCGCTGATAGCGACTTCAAGACTGATGACCATTTCACGCCGATGTCCACGCGCCGCCATCACGGCGTGCTCGATGCGTTCAGCGCGCATCGGCCAAATAGCATGAAAGCCGAGCTCTTCGTATTCGATGCGGATATCGTTCATGCCCAAACGCATGGCAATGGGGGCATAAATATCGAGCGTTTCGCGCGCCACGCGTTTACGTTTTTCCACCGTGAGCACGTCGAGCGTGCGCATATTGTGTAGGCGATCGGCGAGCTTCACCACGATCACACGCACATCGTGGGTCATGGCGAGAATCATTTTGCGGAAATTTTCGGCCTGCGCCTCGGCTTTGCTATTGAAATGAACTTGCGTGAGCTTGGTCACGCCATCGACTAGCGCGGTGACTTCATCGCCAAACTCTTTAGCTAATGCATCTTTGCTGACGCCGGTGTCTTCAATGACATCGTGGAGCATGGCAGCCATCAAGCTGTGATGGTCCATGTGCATATCGCACAAAATGTGAGCAACGGCTAAAGGATGGGTGACGTAAGGGTCGCCATTCCGCCGAAATTGACCGATGTGAGCTTGCTCAGAAAAAAGATAGGCGCGATGAACTTGCGCTACTTGTTCTGGCGAAAGGTAATTTGAGAGACGTGTGCAGAGGGCGTCGATGCCTGAGTTCATCTACTCAGTGTCTGCATCGCGAGGTGCTGCGTCAAGGGGCTAAGACGAGGAATATCTTGAAAAAAGCCGCAATGACGCAAGAAAACTAACGAGTATTTAGAGCTCGATAGGTGGTTGGTATTCTAGGTTACCTAAATTGCTCAAATCGGGCAGTGCTTCTTCTTCTGGCACTTCGTTGAGAATTTCACGAGTGACCAAGCCAGCAGCGATTTCGCGCAGGGCCATTACGGTGGGCTTGTCGTTTTCCCAGGGTAGGCTTGACTCTTTGCCGCCTGTCGCCAATTGGCGTGCGCGCTTAGAGGCAACCAGCACCAACTCAAAACGGTTATCTAAATTGGTCAGACAGTCTTCGACGGTTACGCGGGCCATGATAACGCTCCAAACAGCGGGCAAATAAGGGGCGAGATTCTAACGCCTGCGGCTTTTTTACACAACCTCCGCAGGATGCTCGTTTAAACCTCGCAAGCGCTAGCTGCTTAGCCTCCGGAAAGCAGGCGGCGAATCAAATTCGCTTGGCGTTGGCTTTGCGCGCGATTGCTCAAGCGGGCGGCACGAACAATGCTGCGCAGGTCGGCTAATGCCGTTGCGAAATCATCATTGATCACGAGGTAATCGAAGTCGGCGTAATGGCCAATGTCGGCGATGGCTTCGCTGAGACGATGAGCGATAACTTCGGCGCTGTCTGTGCCGCGGCCATTGAGGCGTTCGGCAAGCTCGGGCAATGATGGCGGCAAGATAAATACCGACTGCGCCTGCGGCATTAAGTCGCGCACGATGGCCGCACCCTGCCAGTCAATTTCTAAGATGACGTCGTAGTCTTTAATCAGTTGCTCTTCGACCCATGTGCGCGATGTGCCATAGAGATTACCGAAGACTTCGGCGTGCTCAAGAAACTGGCCTGCGCCGACCTCGCTGAGAAATTTTTCGCGCGAAGTGAAGTGGTAGTTCACGCCATCAACTTCACCAGGCCGTGAGGCGCGGGTAGTGTGCGAAATCGATACTCCTAGGCGTTCATCGCTAGCAACTAATGACTTCACCAGCGATGTTTTGCCTGTGCCGGAGGCGGCGGCGACGATAAATAAAGTTCCGGACATGCTGAGCTCGCAGAGTGGCGTGTGTGCTTTTGGGCACGAATGCGGCTATTTAATCAAAAAAAACGCCTTAGAGCTTTAGTGGATAGGAAACTTCGTCATGCGGCATGGTAAAACCTTAATAAGTTACAGCAATAATAAAAGTGAGAAATATATGCTGGGCATTCCAATAGGGCTGATTACGGCTAACGCCGTGGAGTGGGCCATGCATAAATATGTGTTGCATGGCATGGGGCGAGATCGCGGCAGCTTCTGGTCATTTCATTTTCATGAGCATCACAAGGTGGTGCGCCAGCATGACTATTACGACCCTAATTATGAGAAGTTTCCCTTGGGCCTACATGCGCAGGGTAAGGAGGCGTGGTCGCTGATTGCCGCCAGCGCAGTACTAGTGCCAGTGTTTCCTATTGCTCCATTTTTTGTTGGCACGCTATGGTATAGCGCTGCGAATTATTACCGTGTGCACAAGCATTCGCATCAAGATCCGGAGTGGGCGCGCCAGCATGTGCCGTGGCATTACGACCATCATATGGGCGCTCAAGCGAGCGCTAACTGGTGCGTGACTAAGCCTTGGTTTGACTACCTAATGGGCACGCGAGTTTTTCGTCCACAAGGTGAGCGTGAAAAGCATTGGCTAGGCCTGAGTTGGCAGGGTGTTGAGTTGGCACCTGCAAAAGCGCCGGCGAGTTAGTCTGTATTTGTCGCTAATGAGCGATTCCAAAATGCTGGTCGTGGTGGCGGAGTGGTGACGCTCGGCTTGGCTTGTAGATGCTGGCTCATGACTTTGCCCCAGAGCTCAATGAAGTGATCGGCTACGGGAGCATCGTTCATCAAGTGCTGCTCTAGGGCCATGCCACGCATCAGCCAATGCGTTAAGACAAAGAGCTGCGTTGGCTTAATGCCATTAAAGTCTGGCTCGAAATAGTGCTTGCTGGCCATATCCAGCGCTTGCCTCCCGGCATCCCATAAAGCGCGCATGACGCGAGCCAAATCTTCATCTCGTCGGCTAGCGAGCATCAGCTCCATCAAGGCCAAGCTCTCAGGACCATCATGCAACTCGCGCCAGCTGGCGGTGATCATATCGGCCGCGCGATTTTCTGAGTCGACCACGCCGCGAGTTGCACGGGCAAGGTGGCGGTTCATCCAGCGAATTAAGTATTCGGCAGTGGCTTCCAGCAGACTGGCCTTGGTAGGGAAGTGATGCATGGGGGCGCCGCGCGAAACGCCGGCCTGATTGATGATTTTGCTCACCGTCGTGCCGGCATAGCCTTCATCGGCCAAACAAGTGACTGTGGCGTTGATTAAGCGTTGGCGCATGGCTTCGCTGCGCTCGGTCTGAGTGCGGCGATGGTTATCTTTATTTTGAGACTGTGCAGTCATTTTTACTTGAATCCTTGGCTAAGTCTGCGTATAAAGCACACAAGTTGTACGGCCGTATTGTAAATAGGAGGCCGACAATGTCTAGTTATTTACAGATGCTATCCATCAGATGAATTAGGGAGCCACTATGAGCTTGAACGTCCCCAACCCAATGAATGCCATGATTCCGCGCACAATTTTCAGCGCGGATCACGAAGATTTCCGCCGCACCGCACGCCGCTTTTTTGAAGAAGAGCTGGCTCCGCACCGCGATAAGTGGGAAGAGCAGCAACACATCGATCGTAGTTTATGGAACAAAGCTGGCGAGCTAGGCCTGCTTTGCCCAACCATGCCAGAAGAATACGGCGGCTCTGGCGTAGACCGCCTGTACAGCGTGATTTTGATGGAAGAGCAGGCGCGTGCTGGCGATTCTGCATCGGGCTTCTCACTGCATTCCGACATCGTTGCTAACTATCTGAATAACTTCGGCAGCGAAGAGATGAAGAAAGAGTGGCTACCAAAAATGTGTTCAGGCGAAGCAGTCGGCGCGATTGCTATGACTGAGCCAGGCACTGGTTCTGACTTACAGGCCGTGCGCACTTCAGCCATTGCCGATGGCGATGACTACATCGTAAACGGCAGCAAAATCTTCATCACCAACGGCTATCTCTGCGATATCGCTGTGGTCGTGGTGAAAACTGGCGATCCAGCAAAGGGCGCAGAAAGCGTGTCGCTGTTGCTGGTCGAAGCCAACCGCGAAGGCTTTAGCAAAGGTCGTCCACTGAAAAAAGTCGGCATGAAAGGCCAAGACACTTGCGAGCTATTCTTCGACAACGTGCGCGTACCGAAATCTAACTTGATCGGCACTGAGGGCATGGGCTTCATCATGCTGATGAAAGAGTTGGCTTGGGAGCGTCTGATGATTGCCATCATGTGTGCTTCAGGTTGTGAGAGTGTGTTGGCTCACACCTTGGCCTATGTGCGTGATCGTAAAGTATTTGGCAAGCCAGTCGCGGCCTATCAAAACACCAAATACAAACTCGCCGAACTGCGCTCAGAAACACAGATTGCACGCGTGTTTGTTGACCGTTGCATCGAAGAGCAGCTGAAAGGCACTTTGCAAGTGGATGCTGCCGCTGCCGCGAAATATTGGGTGTCTGACTTGATCTCGAAAGTGGTCGATGAGTGTGTGCAGCTGCACGGCGGTTACGGCTTTATGACTGAATACCCCGTTGCGCAGGCCTACATCGATACACGTGCTAACCGTATTTATGGTGGCACCAACGAAATCATGAAAGAGCTGATTTCGCGCACATTCTAAGCGATGGCTTAACCGCCTATGCTAGTTGCGTAAATGAAAGGGGTTGCAGCTACGCTGTGACCCCTTTTTTGCGATATAACAGCACAAACTTTAGCTACCGAGTCGTCATGACAGAACCCATAGTAGAAACAAGGCGCACTAGCGTCATTACGGCTGAGATGCTTGGCCCCGAAGTGCCAAGACGCGGCACCGCACTTAGCCAGCGCTTCGGCGAGCTGTGGTTGCGCCTTAGTGGATGGAAGGTGACCGGCACGCCAATGATGGTGCCTAAAGCCATTTTCATCGGTGCGCCGCACACATCAAATCGTGATGGCTTTGTTGCGGCCGCCGCGACTTTAGCGCTGCGAATGCGCATCACCGTGATGGTCAAGGCCGAGTTATTTAATGGCCCCTTGAGCGGTATTGTTCGATGGCTAGGCGCTATGCCAGTGTATCGGGCTGGCTCGCGTGGCGGTCAAGTGGAGCAAGTTGCTGCTCGCTTTGCCTCAGAAGAAAGTGTGTATATCGGTATTGCGCCTGAAGGTACACGCCATGCCTCGCCTGCATGGAAAACTGGTTTCTACCATATGGCGATAAAGGCCGGCGTACCCATTGTGCCGTTTATTCTGGATTTTGGCCGCAAAGAACTCCATATGTTGCCAGTGTTCTATCCAACAGGTGATTTAGCTGCAGATTTGCCGCGCCTGATGGCGCCATATCATGGCATCATTCCCGCCGACCCCTCGCGCTTGTCGCTGCCATTGCGCGAACCGCCAACATCATAAGAAAAACTAACGCTATTAACGGATTGTTATGGACGCACTGATCGCCGAATTTAAAGCCGATATGTGGCTTTATATCTCCATCCCCTTCATCAGCGGCATCATTGGCTATGTCACCAAAGTGGTGGCGATCAAGATGATGTTCTACCCCATCGAGTTTTGGGGCATTAAGCCGTTCTTTGGTTGGCAAGGCATCGTGCCCCGCAAGTCGGTGAAGATGGCGACTATCGCCGTTGACCTGATGACCGAGCGCCTGATTAAGCCGGAAGAAATCTTCGCGCGCCTCGACCCGAAACGCATTGCGCGAGAAATCGAAGTGCCAATGATGGAGGCTTCGGAAGATATTGTGCGTGAAGTCATGTATCAGTATCAGCCTGGGCTATGGGAAGGCATGCCGCTATTTATGCGTGCCGCCATCATTAAGCGTGTGAAGGCTGAGGCGCCGAAAATCGTGCAAACGATCATGGGCGAAGTGCAGCACGACGTGTCGCGCTATTTCGATATTCGCCACATGGTCATCAACAACCTGCAAAAAGACAAAGCGCTGCTCAACAACGTGTTTCAGAGCGTGGGTAAAGAAGAGCTGAAGTTTTTCTGTAAAGCCGGCTTTGTTTTCGGCTTCACCATTGGTTTGGTGCAAATGGTGTGTTGGCTGATCTTCCGCCAACCATGGATGCTGCCTGCTTTCGGTGGCTTCGTTGGCCTCTTCAGTGACTGGTTGGCGTTGCAGATGCTATTCCGTCCGCTGAACCCGAAAAAGTTTTTTGGCTTCACGCTGCATGGTCTATTCCTCAAGCGTCAGCACGAAGTTGCCGGTGATTACGCCGCGCTTATCTCCAAGCAAATGCTAACGCCTGGCGCGATGATGGAAGAGCTGTTTACTGGCCCTCGCTCCGACCGCGTCATTACGCTGCTGCAAAAGCATGTGCGCCGTGTGATTGACGAGCAGGCCGGTTTGGCGCGGCCATTGGTGCTGTATGCCGTGGGCACAGAAAAATATATCGAGATGAAAGCCTCGGTTGCTGAGCGTATTTTGGAGCGCTTGCCCGAGACCATGAAGCATATGGAGGCCTATGCCGAAGATGCTATGGACGTGCGCAACACCCTGATCACGCGTATGCGTCAGCTCACGCCAGTCGAGTTTGAAGGCATGCTGCGCCCAGCCTTTAAAGAGGAAGAGTGGATCCTGATCTTGGTCGGTGCCTTGCTCGGCGTATTCGTCGGCGAGATGCAAATTCACTTTATGTTGTAAAAAACGATAGAGGTTCGTATGCGTTGGCTACTGCTGTTGCTCGTTTCTGTGATGGCAGCTTGTACTAGCCATCCGCCTATTCGCACCGAAGCAAACGTAGATATTCCGCGCTTTATGGGAGCATGGCATGTGCATGGCCATATCCCATTTCTGATCGATGGCGAGGCCTATAAGCAAACTGAAACCTATCAGTTTGAGGCCCCCAATATTGTCCGAACTACATTCCAGTTTAACGATGGCGGCCCCAGTGGGCCGCTAAAGACATACACACCCACGGGATATATTGATCTCGATAGTGGTGGCGGTGTTTGGGGTATGCAGTTTCTCTGGCCCATTAAGGCCGAATATCGCATCGTCTATGTTGACTCGGACTATAGTGAAACCATCATTGGCCGCAGTGCCCGTGACTTGGTGTGGATCATGTCGCGCAAACCCACGATGAGTGACGACGATTACGCGAGATTATTGGCGATGGCTAAAGCTGAGGGCTACGACGTAAGTGAAGTGCGCCGAGTACCCACGGCGGATTAGCTCCAATCGGTATTTTATTGAAGCAGGCTTAGTTATAAGCATATGCCAAAACCGCCATACCAAAGGCTATGGAAGTTCGGCACAATGCCCTATTAGCTGTCTAATACAGGGGGAGTTTATGAAACTGGAATCACTGGCCTTACACCACGGATATAAATCAGAACCAACTACAAAGTCTGCGGCTGTACCAATTTATCAAACCACGTCCTATACCTTTGATAACACCCAGCACGGCGCTGACTTATTTGACCTGAAAGTCGCCGGCAATATTTACTCGCGCATCACCAATCCGACCAACGCCGTTTTAGAAGAGCGCGTGGCGGCCATGGAGGGCGGTGTTGGCGCGCTGGCGGTTGCATCGGGCATGTCGGCAATTACCTATGCCATTCAGTGTATTGCCAGCGTTGGCGACAATATTTTAAGCACTAGCCAAGTCTATGGCGGTACTTACAACTTATTTGCGCATACCTTCCCGCGTCAGGGCATTGAAGTGCGCATGATTTCGCACAATGACTACGAGGCGTTTGAGGCGGCAATTGACGACAAAACGCGTGCGATCTTCTGCGAATCTATCGGCAACCCTGCCGGTAACGTCGTCGATATTGCTAAATTAGCTGAGATCGGCAACAAGCACGGTATTCCTTTAATTGTCGATAACACCGTTGCCACACCATATTTATGCCGACCTTTTGAGCATGGCGCAGCGATTGTTGTGCATGCGCTCACCAAATACATCGGCGGCCACGGCACCACGCTCGGCGGCATGATCGTTGACTCTGGCAAGTTTGACTGGAAGGCCAATGCCAAGCGCTTCCCGTTACTCAATGAGCCAGACCCCTCCTATCACGGCGTGGTCTATACCCGTGATATTGGTGCCGCAGCCTATATTGCTCGCTGCCGCGTAGTGCCATTGCGCAATACTGGCGCTGCACTAGCGCCACACAGCACATTTTTGCTGCTGCAGGGCTTGGAAACATTGGGCTTACGCATGGAGCGCCATTGCGAAAATGCCGAGAAAGTCGCGGACTTCTTAAGCAAGCACGAGAAAGTGAGCTGGGTGAATTACGCCACTCTGCCAAACAGTCCTTATAACGCCACGGCGAAGAAAATCACCAATGGCAAAGGCTCCGGCATTGTCAGCTTCGGCATTAAAGGCGGCGTTGAAGCAGGCGCCCGCTTTATCGATGCCTTGCAGATGATTTTGCGCCTAGTGAATATCGGCGATGCAAAATCCTTGGCCTGCCATCCTGCATCGACCACTCACCGCCAGTTGAACGCTGAAGAGTTGGCCAAGGCCGGCGCTAGCGAAGACTTGGTGCGCTTGTCGATTGGCATCGAGCATATCGATGACATCTTGGCTGATCTAACTCAGGCGCTGGATAAGGCCTAGGCTGAGACGCTCACACTTTTATGCGCGTATTAATGTAGAAAATGACATTTTTAGGCGCATAAAAGTGCGGAGCTGCCATAGCTGAGCTTTATTCGACGTTCTGAACCTGCTCCCGCATCTGCTCCACCAACACCTTCAATTCAACGCTAGACCATGCACTATCGGCGGTGCTGGCCTTGCTGCCGAGGGTGTTGGCCTCGCGGTTTAACTCCTGCATCAGAAAGTCCAGACGGCGGCCAATAGCGCCACCGCTCTTCAGCACGCGGCGAATTTCAGCGACATGCGCGGTGAGGCGATCTAGCTCTTCGGCGACATCTATCTTTTGCGCAAATAGCACCAGTTCTTGCTCTAGGCGTTCGGGAACTAGCGCCGCTTCGAGTTCGCTTAGGCGTTCGGCGAGCTTACTGCGAAAGTGCTGCATGATCACAGGCATGCGAGTTTGCACGGTAGCAATTTCGTTTTCGATGCCTACTAGTCTTGCTTCAATCATTGCTTTTAAAGCCGCACCTTCACGGGCACGCATCGCTAAAAAGTCCGACAGCACGGCATTAATTAGCTCGCCGACAATCACGGGAAGCTCACTCAGATCAGGCGTGTCGCGCACGATGACGCCGGGCAAGGCAAGAATGTCGGTGGGATTTATCGGTGAGCTGTGACGCGTGAGACCGTCGATGTGCTCGGCGGCGGCGATCAGCTGCTCGGCTAGGGCGGTATTGATGCGAATGCTCGCGGGCGCATCCAGGCCGGCATCGAGGCGCACGGTGAGCTCGACTTTGCCACGGCTGATGGTTTTGCGCAGGCGTTCGCGCCAGGCAAATTCATGCTCACGTAGGCTATCGGGCAGCCGCAATATGGCCTCTAAATGCCGGTTATTGACCGAGCGCAGCTCCACGCTGACTTGGCCAAATGAGCCATTGGCGTCGCCACGGGCAAAGGCGGTCATGCTGAATACGGGCAGATCGGACATGGTAAGGCTCTCGGCAGGTATACTGTGCGCCATCTTATCATCCACTCAGGAATAGCCCATGCGCTCTAGCGGTCGTTTGCCCAACCAACTTCGCCCCATCACCATCACTCGCGATTACACCTGCCATGCTGAAGGTTCGGTGCTGATCGAGTTTGGCAACACCAAAGTGTTGTGCACCGCGTCGGTGGAAACTGGTGTACCACGCTTTCTGAAAGGCAAAGGTGAGGGCTGGATTACTGCTGAATACAGCATGTTGCCGCGCGCCACACATACCCGTAATGGTCGTGAAGCCAGTCGCGGCAAACAGGGTGGTCGCACACTGGAAATTCAGCGCCTAATTGGCCGCTCGCTGCGCGCCATGGTCGATATGAAGAAGCTCGGCGAGCACACCATCACTGTTGATTGCGATGTGATTCAGGCGGATGGCGGCACGCGCACCGCTGCAATTACCGGTGGTGCAGTGGCTTTGGTCGATGCTCTGAGCTGGTTGCTGCGTGAGAAGAAAATTAAGCAAGACCCGCTACAGCATTTGGTTGCCGCGATTTCGGTGGGCATTGTCGACGGCGTGCCATTGCTTGATTTGGAATACACCGAAGACTTTGCCTGCGACACCGATATGAATGTGGTGATGACGCAGCATGGTGGCCTAATCGAGATTCAAGGCACTGCCGAAGGCAAATCATTCAGCCGTGATGAGACGATTGCGCTGCTTGATTTGGCCGATGCTGGTGTGAAAGATTTGTTGGCGGCACAGCAAAAAGCATTGGGCTGGTAAGCACTTTGCGCGGCAGTATGACTACTGGCGCGCAACACTAGCTCTGGCATACTCAAGCAACTTTTCCTGCTTGAGTATGTGCCATGGATAATTTCATCTGGTTTTACGCTTTTGTTGCTTTCAATGCTGCGCTGTTATTACTGCTGGCGATGAACGTCTCGCGCGTGCGTATGCGTGAGCGAGTGGCTCACGGCGATGGTGGCAATATCACCATGAAAGCCGCCATTCGCGCCCATGGCAACGGCATTGAGTTCGTGCCCATTTTTGGCTTGGTGATATTGGCTCTGTGCATGAATCAGACGCCAAATAACTGGGTTGCCGGCCTAGTCATTGCCTTCAGTGTCGGCCGCGTTTTGCATGCGATTGGCATGTTAACGACGGCGATGCAGGCGCGCCGCATGGGCGCTGGCCTGACGTTCTCGCTGATGCTAGCGGCGACGGTGCTGTTGATCGTCGAGCTAGTTTAACTTCTGCTTGATGCGCTAAGCCGCGATGGCTTAGCGCTTTTCCGACACCGCGACGGTGTAGACCTTGCCCTGTTTGAGCTTGTCGTAATCTCCGAAAACTTCTTTCATGGTGCGCGCCATAAACTCGCGTAAGCCATTGATGGTGACAACATAAAAGCGGCCGCCCGGCTTCAGGCGAGCAAGGCTGTCGAAAAGAAATAAGTAGTGCTGCTCTTTGCTGGCTTTGGCCGGTAAGTTCGACACGATGATGTCGAACTTCATGCCTTCGGGCACATGCTGCAAGCCATTCGACAACATGGCTTTAGCGTTGTTGATGCCATTGAGCGCACAGTTCTTATTCGCGTATTCGACCGCCATAAAGTCTTTATCGACCATCAGCGTTTGGCCTTGTGGCGCTAGCTTGGCTAATGTCATGCCGATTGGGCCATAGCCGCAGCCGATATCTAAGCAGTCGGCGTCTGCAGGTACTTCCATATAATCGAGTAATAGCTGCGTGCCAGCGTCGATGCTCTCGGGCGAAAAAATGCCCCAGGTCGTGGTGTAAGTCAGTGTGTGTTCGCGCAACAGGGCATTGAAGCGAATGTCTTGGCGCCAGCGGTTAAGCGTGGTTTTATCGGGTGCGGGCATGATGAGCTCAGTCGGTGTAGTCGATGATTAGGGGCGCATGATCGGAGAACTTCTCATCCGTGTAAATGTCTACTGCCTGCACGCGTTCGCGCAGGTTTTCACTAATGATGTGATAGTCGATGCGCCACCCTACGTTATTGGCATAGGCTTGGCCGCGATTGCTCCACCAGGTGAAGCGATCGGCGCGTTCGTCGATGAGGCGGAAAGCGTCAACAAAACCGGTGTCATCAAATAGCGTAGTTAGCCAAGCGCGCTCATGCGGCAAAAAACCCGAATTTTTCAAATTACCTTTCCAGTTTTTTAAGTCGATTTCTTTGTGCGCAATATTCCAGTCGCCACAAATAATCAGCTTTTCGCCAGCTGACTGGCGAGCTTTCAGCATGGGCATTAGCTCGCCTAAAAAGATGTCTTTGCGCGCTTGCGCTTCCTCATTGGCCGAGCCAGAGGGCAAGTACAGCGACACCACGGTGAGGTCGCCAAACTGCGCCTCGATCCAACGGCCTTGGGTATCGCAAATCTCAAAGCCCAAACCTGTGCGTACGGCATCGGGCTCGCGGCGGCTATAAATAGCGGTGCCGGAGTAGCCTGGCTTCACGGCATCGAAAAAGTAACGGTGCCAGCCATCGGGGTTAAACACGGCGTCATCGAGCTGATGGATTTGTGCCTTAGTTTCTTGAATGCACAAGATATCGGCGCCACATTTTTCAGTGAGCCAGTCGAAAAAACCTTTTTTCGCGGCAGAGCGTATGCCATTGAGGTTGGCGGAGATGATGCGCATGCAAACGTCCTACAGGTGAATTCTGCTAAGGTCGGCCATTATGCCGTGCATTGCCGTTGCTTTCACACACACCTTTAATGCTTGAACCTCAGGAGCCACCTATGGCTGCGCTACGTACCCCCGAATCTCGTTTTGCCAACTTGCCTGATTATCCTTTTGCCGAGAATTATTGTGAGCTTAGCCCTGGCGGCTTGCGCATGCATTATGTCGATGAAGGCCCTCGCGAAGCTAATCCTGTGCTAATGCTGCACGGCGAGCCAACCTGGAGCTATCTCTATCGCCACATGATTCCACTCGTGGCCGCTGCTGGCAGCCGTGTGATTGCACCAGACTTGATTGGTTTTGGTAAGTCCGACAAGCCCAGCGAGCTCAACGATTACAGCTATGCTAATCACATGGCGTGGCTGACCAATCTTATTGTTCAGCTCGATCTGCGCAACATCACTTTGTTTTGCCAAGACTGGGGCTCCTTGCTTGGCCTGCGCTTGGCTGCAGAGCATCCGGATCGTTTCGCCGCCATTGTCGTGGGCAATGGCATGTTGCCAACTGGCGATCAGGCGATGCCGAAGGCGTTTAAAATCTGGAAGAACTTTGCACTTTACAGCCCATGGTTTCCGATAAGTCGCATCGTCGCATCAGGCTGCTTCAATGCGCTGTCGGCTGATGAGCGTGCGGCCTATGACGCACCATTTCCCAGCAGCCGCTTCAAGGCTGGCGCTCGTGCATTCCCTCGTTTAGTGCCGACCACGCCAAATGACCCAGCGACTGGTGCTAATCGCGCGGCATGGCAAGTGTTGGAGCAATGGCAGAAACCATTCCTGACCTGCTTTAGCAAAGGCGACCCGATCACTCGTGGTGGTGATGTCTATATGCGGGCTCGTATTCCAGGCGCAAATGGCCAGCCGCATATCACCGTGCGCGGCGGCCATTTCTTGCAGGAAAACTCGCCGAAGGAGTTAAGCGAAGCCATTAATGCCCTAGTAAAAACTTTGCGCTAAGGCTTTAGCGATCCGCATTCATGCGGCTAGCAGAAAACAGCGCTAAGGCCGCTAGGCTGAGCAAATACAGCACAACGTAATGTGGATCGCCGCCGCCATAAGCTAATAAGGCGGTGGCGATCATCGGAGCAAAGCCGCCGCCGAGCACGCCTGCCGCTTGCACGCCGAGAGAGATGCCGCTGTAGCGTACTTCAGGCGGAAATTGTCTAGCGAATAGCAGTGATTCGGGCGCGTACATCAGTGGGAAAACTACGCCGATGGCGATGACCATTGCCCACCACATGGCGGTTAAATCGCGCAGGCCAAGCAAAGCAAAAAATGGCCAAACAAAACCGGCCAAGCACAGTAGACCAATAATATATAAGCTTTTTTGGCCGATTATGTCCGATAGCCATCCTGCCAAAGGCATTGTGATGAGCGACAGTACGGCGCCGGCGGTAATGGCGGAAAGCACGTCGCTGCGTGGCAGCCCGCCTTCGCCTGTTGCGTAGGCGAGGGCAAAAGTGGCGGCTAAATAAAACCACGCATTTTCTGCCATGCGCGCGCCAACAATATTGAGCACCGCCGCTCTATGTGAGCGCCAGACCACTTTTAATGGTGCTTTTACGGGCTCGGCTTTCGCGAGCTGCGCTGCAAATTCGGGTGATTCCGGCACTTTTGCGCGAATGATCCAACCCACGCCAAGAAGCACTACGCTCGCCAAAAATGGTAGGCGCCAACCCCAACTCATCAGATCTTCCTCGGGCAGCAATGACACTGCACCCATGGCTAAACTAGATAGCACTAAGCCTGCGCCCACGCCAGTTTGCGGCAAGCTGCCATAGAAGCCTTTGCGGCCTTCTGGCGCATGCTCCACGGCCATTAATACGGCGCCGCCCCATTCGCCACCGACGGCCACGCCCTGCATAAAACGCAGTAAAACCAGCAGGCCGGCCGCCCAGTAGCCAATCATCTCGTGAGTGGGAATTAGGCCAATGGCAATGGTCGGGATGCCCATCATTAGCAAGGTCAGGATGAGCATGGACTTACGCCCAACTCGATCGCCAAAGTGCCCAAAAATGACGCCGCCGAGTGGGCGACCAATAAAGCCTACGGCATAGGTGGCAAAGGCCGCGAAGAGGCCGCTGAGCGGATCCATTTCGGGAAAAAATAGCTTATTGAAAACCAGTGCGGCAGCAGTGCCATAAAGGAAAAAGTCATACCACTCAATGGTGGTGCCAGCGAGACTGGCAAGGCCTGCGAGTCGATGTGCTTGTGGCTTTGTTGTCATTGTTTGTGCCCATTTTGCTTGCTCTCACGCTATCATGGCGCACTTTCAAGCGACAAATGCAGCAGGCTTTCTATGCGCGAGTATCAACGTGAGTTTATCGAATTTGCCCTTAATCAAGGGGTATTACGTTTTGGCAGTTTTACACTGAAATCTGGTCGGCAGTCGCCGTATTTCTTCAATGCCGGGCTGTTTAACACCGGCAAACGCTTAGCGGCTCTGGGTCAATTTTATGCCGCCGCTATCGTAGATAACCAGCTCGATGCCGATGTGCTGTTTGGCCCAGCCTACAAAGGCATTCCTATTGCATCGGCCACTGCCGTGCAGCTGTCCGAGCATTTCGGCCGCGATATGCCTTGGTGTTTTAATCGCAAAGAAGCCAAAGCACACGGTGAGGGCGGCACGATTGTTGGCTCAGCATTGGCCGGTCGCGTGCTCATTATTGATGATGTGATCACTGCAGGCACAGCCATTCGCGAAGTCATGACATTGGTAAAAGAAATGCGCGCAACTGCGGTTGGCGTGTTGGTCGCGGTTGATCGGCAAGAGCGTGGCAATGGCCTGCTATCGGCCATTCAAGAGGTCGAGCGTGACTTCGATATCCCTGTGGTATCGATTATTAAGTTTGAAGAAATCATCGCTTACATTGAGCAAACAGGACAGTACGCTGAGCATCTCGATGCCATGCGCACCTACCGTGAGCAATATGGCGTGGTGGCATAAGCGCACAATTACTGCAGCGTAACTCGCCTGTCGAGGCGCACTAAATTTCTAGGAGTACGCCATGCAATTAGCCGTATTGATGGACCCGATCGCGAACGTCACCTATAAAAAAGACTCAACGCTGGCCATGCTTTGGGCTGCCGCTAAGCGTGGCCACAGCCTTTGGTATATCGAGCCCGATGGCCTGTCGCTGCGTGCAGGTGAGACCTGGGCACGCATGGCGCCATTGCAAGTGTTTGAAGATCCTGAACATTGGTTTGAGTTAGGCGAATGGGTTGAGCAACCGCTGGCACGTATCGATGCATTGCTGATGCGCAAAGACCCGCCATTCGATATGAATTTTATTTACGCCACGTATTTGCTCGAGCGCGCTGAACAGGCTGGTGTGGTGGTGATTAACCGCCCGCAAGCTTTGCGCGACTGCAATGAAAAGCTCTTTGCCACCACCTTTGCCGATTGCATGGTGTCGACTGTAGTGAGTTCGCGTGCTAGCGAGTTGCGCGCGTTCATTGCGGCAGAAAAAGATGTGATCGTGAAGCCGCTCGATGGCATGGGCGGCTCTGGCATTTTTCGTCTCACCGCTGGCGGCTCCAATATCGGCTCTACGTTGGAGATGCTCACTGACTTGGGCCAGCGCCCGATCATGGCGCAGCGCTATATCCCTGAAATTAAAGATGGCGACAAGCGCGTGCTGATGATCGATGGCGAGCCAGTGCCGTTTGTGCTCGCGCGCATCCCGCAAGGCGATGAAATTCGCGGCAACTTAGCGGCTGGCGGGCGTGGTGAAGCGCGCCCGATCAACGAGCACGAGCTACGCATCGCTAAGCGCGTTGGCCCTGAGCTGAAGAAACGCGGCCTGCTTTTTGTCGGCCTCGATGTCATTGGCGAATACCTCACCGAGGTCAATGTCACTAGCCCAACCTGCATTCGCGAAATCGATGCTGCCTATGGCTATGGCATCGCCGACAAACTCATCGAGGCAGTGGAAGTGCGCGTGGAGCAACGCTCATCAGCTCAACACCAGGTGCACTGCGGCCTATGAGTGCAGCGGTTGTCACCCCGGCCGATAGGCTGACCTTTACAGTCGTTTTGGCTTTACTGCTGCATGCCTTATTGCTTTTTGGCATTCGTTTTGTGCCGCCAAAAGCACAGGCTGCGACCTCGTTAGAGGTCACGCTTGTGCCGGCGCAAAGCATTGAGGCGCCCCAAAAGGCTGACTTTATTGCTCAAGCCGATCAGCAAGGCAGTGGCACTGAAATGACCGCGCAATTACTCAGCACGCGCGAGCGCACGCTGCTGCCGGGTGAGGCCGATGCTAAGCGTAAAAAAGCAGAGCAAGAGGCTGCGCTATTAACGCCTGAAGCCATGATTGTGAGCAGCATTACCTCGCCAGAGCAAATGCAAAGGCCTTTAGCGGATGCTGCCAAGCCAGCGCTAGCTAAGCCGCAAGTTGCCGAAGATGACGCCCAAAGTCAGCGCGATAGCGAAATTGCCGCATTGGAGGCGCGTTTATCGGCTCGTCGACAGGCCTATGCCAAGCGCCCGCGCGTGGAGACGATAACGGCGGTGAGCGCGAAGGCCAATGTCTGGGCGGCGTATCTGGAAAGCTTCCGAATCAAAATTGAAGCAGCGGGTAATGCCAATTACCCCGCTCAAGCGCGCGCCAAAAAACTGGAGGGTGAGGTACGTTTATTGGTCGCACTCTTACCCAATGGCCGCGTGCAACGCGTGGATGTGCTGAAGTCTTCCGGTATTCGCGTGCTCGATGCGGCAGCGAAAGATTCTGTGCGCCAAGCTCAACCATTTGAGGCTTTTCCTGCTGCGCAGCAAGGTCAGGTCGATGTGCTACAGGTTATTCGCACATGGCGCTTCGCAGGCGGTCTGAAAACGACGCAATAGTTTGCCTCTTGTAAGCGTCGACGAGCGACCCCATAGTGAAGGCATGAAGTCAGAAAGTGTCGATCTCACCAATCAGTTTTTAGTCGCCATGCCCGAGCTCGACGACGGCATGTTTGGCCGCGCGGTCATTTATATTTTTCGCCACGATGAAGATGGTGCCGCTGGCCTTATCGTTAATCATCCCAGCGAAGTGCTTTTTGACAGCTTGCTCAGCGAAATTCGCTTGCCGGCATTAAAGCCATTATCGCGCCCTGAACAACCGGTGTTGGTGGGCGGCCCAGTGCATCCCGAACTCGGCTTTGTGCTGCATCACGGCCACGGCCCATGGACCTCTACCTTGCACAGCAGTGAATCCATTGCCGTCACTCATTCGCGCGATGTGCTCGATGCCATTTCGCAAGGCCATGGGCCAGCAGACTATATTGTGTCCTTGGGTTATGCCGGATGGCAGCCCGGTCAGCTCGAAGAGGAGTTGGCGGACAATATGTGGCTAACCTCTCAGGCATCGACCGATGTACTGTTTGAGCTGCCCTATGAGGCGCGCTGGGAAGCAGCGATTAACGCGCTAGGGCTAGATTGGCGCTTACTGTCGAATGAGGTTGGTCATGCCTGATATGAGCACGTCTGTTGATGGCTATGAGGCGCTCACTAAACCTAAGTCTTTACCCGAGCGCCTGCTTGCATTCGATTTTGGAAC
This sequence comes from Paraperlucidibaca sp., assembly GCA_018066805.1. GTDB lineage: Bacteria > Pseudomonadota > Gammaproteobacteria > Pseudomonadales > Moraxellaceae > Perlucidibaca > Perlucidibaca wandonensis. The sequence continues at coordinate 47,558 of JAGPVX010000030.1, forward strand.
TAAACGTATTGGCGTTGCTGGCGGGCTTGCGCTTACTGGCACAGGGTCGCCGCAAGAGCCTATTTCCGCGCGAGATGGCATACCTGATTGGGCAGTGATCGATGCCTTAATCAGTGATTGGCGGCCGGTCGCTTTATTAGTCGGCAATCCATTAAACATGGATGGCACGGCGTCAGAAATTGGCCATCGCGCACTGAAATTTGCTCGGCGCTTAGCCGCACGCTATCCGGCGTTGCCGGTGTATCGTCAAGATGAGCGCCTGACCACCCGCGGCGCCCGCGAAACGCTTAGCGATGTCCATGAGCGTCGCGGTGGGCGACTACCTTCACTAGACTCCACCGCAGCCTGCTTGATCGTGGCTTCATGGTTTGAGTCGCCGAATTGGCTGCGCGTATGAAGCTGAGTGTCGTGGGTGAAGCATTGGTCATTAAGCCCGGCGGGTTGCGTGCAGAAACTTCGGTGCCGCTAGCTGACGTTACGCGCTGGGATATGCTTTACGAAGTCACCGGTCGGCGCTATTTAGCTTTTCATTTGGGCGATAAAACCGCCTATGCGCAACTGCCTCGCTTAGCACCTGAAGCGCGCGAGGCTCTAGCGGCTCAGCTTTCTGAATTGCTCGGTACTCCACCAGACATTAGCCTGCTCGATAGCGAGCGCGACAATGAGCATTGGCTGAAAGTTTGGGAGTACATCAAGTGGGTCGGGCGCTATCTGCGCCTGTTCATCAACCCAATGCGACCACCAACTCCGCCGCCAAAGCGTCAGCCACCTGGGCGGCCGTAACTCTGTACTTAATGCGCAGCACTAACATTATTAAAGCGCCGGTAGCGGCAGAGCACCTAGTACAGCACTGTCTCCTGCCTTGAGTAGCAGGGCAGGGATAGTCTCTATGCGATGCAGCATATCTAGCGCCAAATCCATTTCCTCCTCCATGCGTACGGCATCAAAGCGTGCCATTCCGTCATCTGGCTCAATGGCCAGCAGGTAATGCGGTCCTGTGATGTAGGCAAGGCAAGGAATGCCCGCCAAATGGAATGGTGCGCCGACGCCAAAGAAAATCACGCCAATTGGTCGACATAGCAGTAGTCGTTGCAGCTTTGTTGCTCGCATGGATTGAATGGCCGCAAGGCCTATTGGCGTTGTTGAATGAAATAAGGCGGCGATTTCTGGGCGTCCTGTGGCGTGATAGCCAGTGGCATCGTCCAGCCATTCGCGCGCTCCAAGATGCTCAAGTGTCACGGCAGCGGTAGCTTTTGCCATGATGTCGGGATGCGACTCGATGAAGCCATTGGCTTGAGGCATATGAGGTGCCATATGGCCAGTTACTAAACTAAACACCAATGTTCTAGGGCGCATGCTCAGCGGTAGGCTGGCGTAGTGACGAGCCACCTCTAGGCAGGCTACAGCACCATTTTCCTCAAAGGCATTTTGTCCGTCGGTATGAGTATTGACGATGATGTTCTCATCGCTGACGCCGGGCAATATGGCAACTAATGTGTCAGTTTGGACATTTTCGCGCACAGAGGCTGTTAACGTCAGTGTGGCTTCTGCCTTCCCAGCGAGGGCTCTGAGTTGGTTGCTAGTATCGCGATTGACTATCAGTGCTGGGATTTCGCTAGGGCCAGAAAGAAAAGGTAAATATTGTCCGGCCGTATTTTCTGCCGAGCTATCGAAGGCAAAAATAACGCCTTTAGCACCAGCTGCTTTCATGGTCTCAACAATAGGAGCCATAGTCGCTAGGCTAGTTAGCCAGGCGCGCTTGTAGTCGGTGAGCGGGTTAATGCTGAAGTCGTCATCATTTTTATACGTTAAAAAGGGATAAAAAATGCCTGCAACAGCGGGTAGTAGTGGTAGCTCAACTATTGCAATGGCATCTTTAACTCCACCGCTACCGAGACTAGCAAGTAAGCCGCTAATGGTAGACGGTAGTTGCGTTAAGAGTGAGCTCAACATGGCTTGCTGCGATGCTACGTCGGTGAGATCTAAGCTCAAATATTGCAGCGGTGCGCCAACGTATACGAGAGGGCCTGTGACCCCTTCCTCGCCGGTAGGGCCTGAGCGTGGGTAATACGCATCTACAGGAATGTCGATATCACCGTTAGATGTTTTAAGGCTTAGCGCTTTCCTCTGAGCTTCCCATAGAGTTAAGAAGTATGGGTCACGCTGAGTGCTTAGCCCAAGCGCTTGAAATTCTTGTTCAAGATAGTCGATAAAGCGCTTGTGACTGTCTGATCCAGTTAAGCGAGGCCCAAACGAGACCATTTTCTCAACTAGGCTTTGTAGTCTAGCTGCCTTTGGCTGATAGCCTGTGCGACTGCTTGGGCTATTGCTGATGCTTTTTTGATCATCACTGCATCCACCTAAAATTGGACCTACAGCGAGACCAGCTCCGGCTTGAATAAAGGTACGACGTTGCATAGGGCAGCCTTTTATTTTTATTGTTTGCTAATGCCTAGCAGTTTGCCTCCTGCACGTTATTTAACAATCACCCATACGGGGGTAATTTTTTACCCAAACAGGTGTGCTATGGGTAGTTGATGAGGCCGAGGCGAGCAGCCGTAGCGACAACTTCGGCACGGCGGCGGGCACCGAGACATTGCATCAGCTTTTTAAGGCGATCTTTAACTGTATTTTCGCTACGAAAAATGGCGGTAGCTATTTCGCGATTAGAGTGACCATTTGCTAATAAAGCCACGATCTCCAAGTCGCTTTCCGATAGGCCCAAGCGTTCTGCTTCGGCATGCCTAAGTGCTTTTTGGCTTTGCTCTAAAGCTTGTACGTCGGCCTCGGATTCGAGTGCAAATGTGGTGAGTCGGGTATAGAGCGTCATCGCGATTCGCGCTTGATTTTCTAATAAGGAGATACGTTGTGAGCGCTCAGATAGGCTTGCTTGTAGGGTTTTGAGCTCGCCAATATCACGGGCAATGCCTTGTCGCCCTATTAGCTGAGCTCCTTTATATAAGCTTGCTGCGCGTATTTCTAAAAACCTACTGACACCAGTGCTGGTAATCGCTTCTACTTCAAAAAATGGATATCGATTATCTCCAGCAATTCCGCGGCTAAAGTGGCCGCGTGCAATAAGCTTGCTTGCTTTAGTTAATAAAGTATCAAAGTGGCGACCAATTAATGACTCTGGTGAGTACTCCAGAATGTTATGGCTAGCGGTATTTACATATGTAAAACGGCCATCCAAATCGAGTGTGTAAATTAAGTCTCCTGCTGCTTCGATCAGTCCTCGATAGTCTGGCTCAGCCAAAGCGTTGGGTGCTGAGAAAGGAGCAGATATATTGATCATGGCAAGCTTCCGAACGCATGGTTAAAGATCGATGCGCTAGTGATACCAGAAAATTAGCGATTAGCCCTCCCGTAATGCCGGAGTAACCAAATTTAGCTAACGCTAGAAAATTTGATGTGCGACAAAAACTGCATCTTAAATAAAGCCAACAATGCCTCGTGCTGTGAATAAAGCAGCGCTCAACCTACTCCGCTAGCGCCTAGCCGCTGGCTTGGGTCGCATAGAGGCAGATCATGAAAGCTCAAAATACTCGTGGAAATTTCTTACCAGCGCTTAAGTGTTTGTTGGCACTTAGTGCGTGCTCGTTAGCGTTCATGCCTGCAGCGCAAGCTGCTGTCGATAGCCCTTGGCTAGTGCGCGCAGGCATTAGCCAAGTTGAGCCAAAATCCAATAATGGCTCGCTTGGTGGCGGGGTAGCCGTGGATAGGCAGGTCGGACCAAGCCTGAATGTGGCGTATTTCTTTAGCCCGAATATCGCCGTGGACGTGCTGGGCGCTTTACCTTTTGAGCATGATATTTCGATAGGTGGTGTGCATGCGGGTAGCACCAAGCACTTGCCGCCAACGGTATCTTTGCAATACCACTTCTTGCCCGATGCTGCGATTCAGCCATTTGTCGGTGTTGGCGCGAACTACACTTTTTTCATGGATGAGAAGTTAGGCGGCGTTAAGCTTAAAGATTCTTTTGGTGTTGCCGCTCAAATAGGTGTTGATGTACCGCTAAATCAACAGTGGCGAGTAGGCTTTGATGCTCGCTATATCGACATCGATACCACAGCAAAGTTAGGTGGTGTTGATATTGGTGATGTTCATATCGACCCAATGGTTTACAGCTTAAACATGGGCTATCGCTTCTAAGCTGAATCATCTCGACGATGGTGCTTGGGTCAAGTGCGGCTGCGCGTTACAATGCGCAACGCCTTGGCCAACGCCACTTCGGGAACCGCGCATATGCATCAGTCTCACGCTCATCAGGCCAGTCGCCTTCAGCTTAATAGCCAAGGTGATTTAAAGCATTTTTTGAGCACGGAAGGGCTCTCGCGCGAAATACTTACCGCTATTTTAGATCGAGCCGATAGCTTTCTCGATGGCAACGGCGGCATTCGCAACGAGCCGCTGCTCGCCGGCCGCACGGTGATGAACCTATTTTTTGAGCCTTCGACGCGTACTCGCACCACCTTTGAGGTGGCGGCAAAACGGCTGTCTGCCGATGTTCTCAATATTGATATTTCAAAAAGCTCGACTAGCAAAGGCGAAACCCTGCGCGACATGCTATGGAACTTAGAGGCAATGACCGCCGATATTTTCGTGGTGCGTCACGGCGCATCAGGCGCGGCGCACTTTGTTGCCAGCCAAGTCACGCCGCGCATCGCGATCATTAACGCGGGCGATGGCCGTCATGCGCATCCGACTCAGGCGATGCTCGATATGCTCACGATTCGCCGCCACGCCGGCGATTTTGCCGGCCTTACTGTGGCCATCATTGGCGATATTCGTCACTCGCGTGTGGCGCGCTCGGAAATTCACGCCTTGCAAACTTTGGGTGCAAAAGAGATTCGCGTCATTGGCCCACGCACCTTGCTGCCTCGCGACTTTGAAGAGCTTGGCGTTAGTGTCTTTGAAGACCTTGGCGCAGGCTTGAAGGATGTCGATGTCGCCATCGCGCTACGCGTACAAAACGAGCGCATGGAGTCGGCCTTATTGCCCGGCAGTAGTGAGTTTTACAGCATGTATGGTCTAACCCGCGAGCGCCTGAAAGTGGCCAAGCCGAATGTTTTAGTAATGCATCCAGGCCCGATAAATCGCGGCGTAGAAATTGAATCTGAGTTGGCCGATGGCCCACAATCGCTGATTCTTAAGCAAGTTAATTACGGTATCGCGGTGCGTATGGCGGTGTTAGCAATGGCAATGGACGGACAAGATGCCGATCGTGCGGCGGAGGTTGCGCCATGAGCATAGCAATTGCGTATCGCGGCATTCGCGTTATTGATCCGGCTCAAGGCTTGGATCTCGTTACTGATGCTCGCATCTGTGCCGATGAGCCGACAATTTTAGGCGAGGCCGCGTTAAGTGATTCCTCCATTGAGGTTCGTGATGGCAAAGGCCTGTGGCTGACGCCTGCGTTTGTCGACCTTTGTGCGCGATTACGCGAGCCTGGCCCGAAAAAGCACGGCACTATCGCCAGCGAAACGCGCGCGGCGCGTGCTGGTGGCTTCGGCCATGTGGTGATGCCGCCAGATACTAACCCGGTGATTGATCATGGCGCTTTAGCGGCACAGGTCATTGAGAAAGCTCATGCTGCTGGCTTTGCCAAAGTCTATCCTCTTGGCGCTATGACGCGTGGCCTCGAAGGCAGTGCGCTCGCAGGCATGGGCGGCTTGAAAGCGGCGGGATGCGTTGGCGTCAGCCAAGCACGCAATCCATTGGCCAGCACAGAGACTTTGCTACGCTGCCTGGAGTACGCGAGCAGCATGGACATGACGGTGTTTTTTTCGCTCGAAGAGCCGTCATTAGCCAAAGGCAGTGCTCACGATGGCTTTATGGCCTCGCGCATGGGTCTAACCGGCATTCCTGATACGGCTGAGACCGTTGCTTTAGCGACGGCCATCTTGCTAGTTGAGCAAACGGGCGTGCGCGCACACATCGGCCAGCTCTCTTGCGCAGCCTCGGTCGAGCTGATTCGTTACGCCAAAGCCAGAGGCTTGCCAGTCACCGCCGATGTTTCTATGCACCAACTGCATCTGACCGAGATGGCTATCGATGGTTTCAATGCCATGGCGCATGTGCGGCCGCCATTGCGCCGCGAAAGCGACCGTTTGGCGCTTATTGCTGGTGTGCGTGATGGTGTGATTGATGCCATTTGCTCTGATCACCAGCCACTAAATGCTTCGGCGAAACTAGCACCGTTTGCCGAGGCTTTGCCCGGCATGTCGACGCTGGAGACGGTGTTGCCGCTGGGCCTGCGTTTAGTGACCAATGGCGATTTGACCGAGCAGCGTTTGATTGAGGCACTGACCAGTGCACCGGCAGGCGTTATTGCTCAGCCAATTGGTAGCTTGAGCTTGGCCAGCGGAGCTGTGGTTATTGATCCTTTACTCAGTTGGCAAGCCTGCGATGCCAACTGGCAGTCGGTAGGCCGCAATAGCCTATTTGCTGGGCAAACACTCAGTGGTCGAGTAATAGAGAGCGTTTAAGCAAGTACTCAGCGCTCTTTTCATCTGCTTTAGTCAAAGTGTCATGATGTCACGCTAGCCTCTCTCGCCTATTAGCTGGAGAGGGTTTAGGTATGCGTCGTCGTCAATTTATTGGTCGTAGTGTGGCCGTTGGGGTCAGTCTCTCGAGCTTGGTTGCTTGTGGCGGCGGAAGCTCAGGAATAGGTGCGCCCGAAACGACTGCGGAGCATTTGAGTAGCGCCGAGACAGACACTTTATTAATGCCCGAGCGAGCCTTCGAGCATGGCGTTGCAAGTGGCGACCCAACCGCGGACAGCTTGATTGTATGGACTGCGATTACGCCTTCATCTGATGCTGTGGAATGGGTGCCAGTAACACTTGCCTATATCATTTCAGCTAAGCGCTTGGCTGATGCTGATGTCGCAGAGGCTTTTGCTGATGAAACGCGCGTGCAGCGCTTGGGCACATTTCTAGCGCATCGCGCACGAGACTTCACGGTTAAGATCGATCTAGGTAATGCCGCTGCCTATGCCGACGCGGTGTTCACCGAAGGTCAGTTGCACCGCTTGCCAGCTGGGCAATTTATTTACTATCGCTTCTACGCCGGTAGCCAGGCGTCACGCATCGGTCGTGGCCGCACAATGCCGCTTGCGCCAGTGTCGCAGGCTCGCTTTGCCGTGACGAGCTGTGCGAATTTGCCCGCTGGTTTTTTTAGCGTTTATGAGCTGATTAATAAGCAAGATGATCTTGATTTTGTCGTGCATCTTGGCGATTACCTCTACGAATATGGTGAAGGTGAGTACGGCGATGGCTCTGCACTCACGCGCAATGGTATTTCGCGTACTCCTGAGCCGGCGACAGAAATGCTGACGCAAAAAGACTATGTGTTGCGTCATGCGCAATATAAGCGCGATCCGGAACTGCAGAAGCTGCATGCATCATTTGCAATGATTCCAGTTTGGGATGACCACGAAATCGCTAACGATAGTTATCGTTCTGGCGCAGAAAATCACACGGAAGGCTCCGAAGGAGTTTACGAAGAACGTAAAGGTCATGCGATTCGAGCCTATTTTAACTGGATGCCTTTACGTGAGCAGTTTGATCGCTTACCAGAAAGCCTGCGTCCTGACCCGCGTGAGGTGATTTATCGTCGTCTGCGTGTTGGCGACTTGCTCGACATTATTATGTTGGATACGCGAATTATTGGGCGCGATAAACAAGCGGCCATTCCGGCAGTTGACCCCTCTCGTTTCGATGCAAATCGCTCGCTTTTAGGCGACAATCAAAGACAATGGCTTCAGCTTCAGCTATTAGAGGCGAAAAACCAAGGTGCGCGCTGGACCTTCTTAGGTCAGCAAATCATGTTTGGTCAACTGAATTTGGTGGAGCTGCCTCAAATTCAGCTGCTTGGTCAAAAAGTTTTGGGCAACCTAATTGCTGTCAATCTAGATCAGTGGGATGGTTATGTCGCTGAGCGAGATCGCCTTCGCAACTTTATTCGTGCTATTGGCATGGAAAATTTAGTCGTATTAACAGGTGATATCCATACCAGCTGGGCCATGGAGCTATATGAGAATCCTGCGCTGCTTATTGGTGGTGGCTTTGAGAAACCCTTTGGCGTTGAGTTGGTGGCGCCATCGGTAACATCACCTGGCTTCCCTGAGGGTGTGGCGGAGGTCGTGAGTGTGGCTTTGCCTTTGGCTAATCCTCATATCAAATATACTGAGCTAAAAAGTAAGGGCTTTATCGTGGTGGATGTTACGCCCGAGCGCATGGTGGCTGAATGGCGCTATGCGAAAAGCATTACCGATGAGGCGTTGATTGGCGAAGAAAATACAGCGAAGCGCCGGCAGTTTCAGGTGTTATCGGGGACTAATAGGTTGATTTCATCAAACACGGGGCCGCGCCCTGTGGCAGGTACTCAACATCTGCCGAGTCAAGTGGAGGCAATATAATGAATAAGCAATTTCAACTCGTGAGCATGGGTTTGCTAGTTGCGACTCTGGTGGCTTGTGGCGGTTCATCGGGCGGTCGTTCGGCGCAGCTGGCGGGGCCAGGTACCACGCCACCAGATATCAATAATCCAGATACTACGCCCGAGGTGCAGCCGGAAACGCTAGATGCTAATCGCGTACGGTTTTTAGTGGTGGGCGATGCTGGCTCAGGCTCTGATGGCCAGATGGCTGTAGGCGCCGCGATGGCAGATGTTTGCGAGGCAAAGGGTCGTTCGACTGGGAAAGCCTCGCTTACTCGTGCCGCCGCGATTCGCCAAGGTTGTCAGTTTGTTCTTGGCCTAGGCGATAATATTTATGAGGAAGGCACGCGTTCAGCTAGTGACCCACAATTCTTTGATAAGTTTGAGCGCGCTTACCTTAAATTTCCCCATGATCTGCCGTTTTTCATGGTCTCGGGTAATCATGACAACAGCGCTTTTTTTGGCGGCGATGGCGCTGGTAATGCGCGTGGCGAAAACCAGGTTGACTACACCTATGCACCTATCGATGTGACAGGCATAGATGCTAGTAATCCACGCAAAACACCACGTTGGCAAATGCCTTCTCGCTATTACGATTTCACTGCTGGTGGTACCAAGGCCAAGCCTCTGCTGCATTTTTTCGCTATTGACTCAAATCAAGTGGCGGGCGGCTTTCCTGACGCCTCGCCAGAGTACAGCTACAGCACTTATGGTTTACGCCAGCTTAATTGGCTGAAGCAGGGGATGCGAGAGAGCTCTGCTCGAATGAAGTTTGCCTTCGCCCATCACCCTTATTTATCAAATGGCGAGCATGGCAACGCCGGTAACTACGATGACCTTCTGTTTGGGCAAACTGGGCAATCTACGGCGAGCCCACTGGCGCCTTCTTTGCAGGCTGCGCTATTGCCGGTGTTGGCAGGTCAGCGCTACAAAGACTTCATGGAAGAGGCTGTCTGCGATCAGGCCGATGTGTATTTCAATGGCCATGATCATGACCTGCAGTGGCTAACGAGTGTGCCCAGCTGTGGCAAAACTGAGTTCATTGTTTCCGGTGCGGGTGGTAAAACGCGCTCAGCTAGTGATGAGTCACGTAATCTCGCACGCCTGCAGCGCTATGAGCAATATGGCTTTTTCTGGGTGGAGGTAAGTGCTGCTTCAGATTCGGCTAAACCTATTTTACGCGCTGAGATGTACAACGTTGTAGCCGGTGAGGGTGATCGCGAAACGGCTATTGTGAAGATTGATGGCACAGCAGATAAAACCGTGAGCTATCGTTATGTGCGCGTGCAGGATGAAGTTGCATCGGATGGCCTAAGCAGTTATTTGGCAGGCCATAATGACAGCGCAGACACGATTACTCGTCGTGACCCCGTGGGCTTACCTGAGTCGGCAGGCTTTAGTGGTCTGCCCGCAAATAATTGCCAAGCTACGGTCGTGCCTAGCGATTTAGCGCCCGCGGCTAACCAGCCGGCGGCCAATCGATCTTCGGCATTAATAGCTGCGCCAGGGCCTTTTGACCCCATGCAGACAGCACTGAGTCAAGGGCTAGCTCCTTGGACTAAGGGCAATAACTCTTCCGCAACCCTTATGGCCGCAATGACACAGGTGACATTGGCTAGCCTAGACATTGCCGACGTAGTGCTCAGCGCCAGTGCTGATTCTGCGCGCCAACCGCAGTCGGCAGCTGCCTTACAGCAAGCTGCTGGGCGCGATGTTTTAGCGCGCATGCAAGCGTTAGGCGATCGCTTGGCCACCACATTTCCAGCTAATGCCACCTTACCTGCGGCATTTAAAGATATGCCTACAATGACGGCGCAATATCGTAGTGCCGTCGCAAGTCCGAGGCAGGCCAGTGCCTGCGAGCGCCAAGACTTAAGTGCGGTGGTGGCTCCCTTGGTGACTCTGGCACGCAGTTTGGCTGCCGCTGCTGAGGCAGCTGAGCAAGGCGTAGGCGATATTCCGGTTCTGGGTGGTGGCGCACGATTAGCCGCCAATGCGTTAGTGGATACATCCTCACTAATTGCCGCACTGGGTACGGTACAAACAAGTGCTATTAATGATGCAGCGCTAGGCGCGGTTAATCGCTTGCTGCGCAACCTAACCACTGGCGTACTGCCTTTTGATCAAGCTTCCCCCGAAATTGCTGAGGGTGCAGCGCTGCCAGGCAATGCACTGAGTGCGCTACTGATGACGGCAACACGCGAAGTTACTTTCCGTGTCGATCAGTTACTCGAGCCAATCTTGTCGCCAGTACAGCAAGTGCTTCATACCGTTTTTGCGGCACTTGGACTATCGCGATAAGGCAGCTTTAGTGGGTAATGCGGCCATGGCTTGTGCCATGGTTTGCATGCCCAATGACGCATGGGTTTGCATTATGTGCTCGATGTCACCTAGACGATGTTCGCGAATTAAGTGACGCACTGCAGGTGTGGCAACGAGCACTTCGCGACAAGCATGTGCTCGGGGTGCTGAAGCCTTAGCCGATGCAAGCTGGTCAGTTGTTTCAGCCGACCAAATCAGCTGCTGCGCCATGACTGCGCGCAAAGTATCGGCCAATTGCGCCTGAGCTAACTGGCGCTCATCCGCCGGAAATAAGCTGAGTAGGCGATCAATCGCACCAACGGCGCTGGCCGTGTGCAGCGTTGCCATCACTAAATGCCCAGTTTCAGCGGCCATCAACGCCAAGCGCGCACTTTCGCTATCGCGTAACTCGCCAACCAAGAGCACATCGGGGTCTTGCCGCAACGCGGCGCGCAGGCCATCGGCAAAGCTTGCGCAGTCGCGGCCGATTTCGCGCTGATTAACTAGGCCCAGCGCGGGGCTATTGCTGTGCACAAACTCAATGGGATCTTCGAGGCTAATGACATGACCACGCCGTTGCTCGCGCCAATGCCCCAGCCATGCCGCGAGTGTGCTGGACTTGCCTGAGCCAGTTGCACCAGTGACTAGCAGCAGGCCGTGATTGGCGAGTGCGAGGTCGGCATGTTGGCGGCTGAGCTGCACATCAGCAATGCTTGGAATATGTTCGGCAATCAGGCGCATGACTAGCATCCAGCCGCCTTGATGTGCCGCTAGACTGGCCCGCGCTCGGCCCAGCTCTGAGTGAGTCAGGCTGCTTTCAGCGCTAGTCAGCGCGCCACAAAAAGAGCCAAAAAGTGGCAGGACCTCAGGCCAAGGTGTTGGCGGGCAGAATGGCAAATCATCTATGCAGCGCAATTCACCATGCAGGCGAAAACGCAGCCGCTCGCCACTCACGGCATGTAAGTCGGCCGCGCCAAGGCTTTTCGCTAAAGCCCATGCCTGCGCAAGCCAGTTCGGTATCTCGGCCATTGGCATCTCCCGCAGCGCTAGGCCACAATAAACCTCTCTCAATATTTAGTTAGGCTCATGAACTCAGCTCGCGCTAGCGCATCCGACGAATTAATTTCACGCTGGCGGCAGGTCTTAATAGAAATGCGCCGAGCGAGTGCAGTGGCAGGCCATGAAGCAGAAGCTGTGCAACTGCTGGCAGTCAGCAAATTTCATGCTGCTGAGGCTATTGCCGCGCTTAATGACTCAGGCCAGCGTGATTTTGGCGAAAACTATGTGCAAGAAGCTTTGGAGAAAATGCAGCAGTTGCGTGGCCGCGATATTTGCTGGCATTTAATCGGGCCATTACAAAGTAATAAAACTGCCGAGGTCGCCGTCAATTTCGACTGGGTGCACAGTATTGACCGCCTGAAAATCGCTCGTCGTTTGAATGATCAGCGCCCAGATGAGCTGCCGCCCTTGAATATTTGCCTACAAGTTAATATTGATGATGAAGACAGCAAGTCGGGCTGTAGCTTGGCGGAATTGCCGGCCTTGGTAGAGGCAGTAATGGCGCTGCCAAGGCTGCGGTTGCGCGGGCTGATGGTCATTCCTAAAGCGGGCGAAACCAGCGCTTTTGCTACGCTAGCCAAGACACATGCCGCGATACTCGCTAGACTGCCAAGGCTCGCCGATGCACCATTTGACAGCTTATCCATGGGCATGAGCGCAGACCTTGCTGAGGCCATCGCGGCCGGTAGCACTTGGGTGCGCATTGGCACTGCCATTTTTGGCGCGCGACCTACCATTTCTTCAGTTGGAACCACCGCATGACACAGTTTCCCCGCATTGGTTTTATTGGCGCTGGCAATATGGCCTCGGCCTTAGTCGGCGGTCTATTAGCAAAAGGTTGGCCCACCACGGCACTGATGCTCACCGATGTTTCAGAAGCAGCGCTCAGCGTTCATGCGGCGCGGGGCTTGAGCACCGGCACCGATAACGCCGCTCTGGTCGCCAATGTCGATATCGTCGTGCTTGCAGTTAAACCGCAGGCCATGAAAGCCGTTACGCAAGCCTTGGCCACGACCGCTCAGCAGGCCAAGCCGCTATTTATTTCTATCGCTGCTGGCATCCCAGCCGAGAGCTTGTCGCAATGGTTGGGTGGTGATGCGGCCATCGTTCGCGCCATGCCAAACACGCCGGCGCTGGTGCAAGCGGGTGCTACGGGCTTGTATGCCAATGCCGCCGTTAGCCATGAGCAGCGCGAGCAAGCCGAACAAGTGTTGGCGGCTGTCGGTATCGCCTTATGGGTCGATACTGAAGCCAAAATTGATGCCGTCACCGCCGTTTCTGGTTCTGGCCCAGCGTATTTTTTCTATCTTATGGAAGCGATGATTAATGCCGGGGTAAAGCTCGGCTTAGATCCGCAAGATGCCCGTGATTTGGCCTTGCAAACCGCATTAGGTGCAGCGCAAATAGCGATTACTGCCGATGTTGGTCCAGCAGAGTTACGCCGCCGCGTGACTTCGCCCAATGGCACCACAGAGCAAGCTGTCGCCGTCTTTGATCGTGCTGGCTTGGCCGATATTGTCGAGCAAGCTATGCGTGCCTGTGCCGAGCGCGGTGAAAGTTTGGCTATAGAATTAAGCCATTAGGTTTTGGCTCACGAACGAAACGCATGAGCGGCAAGCAATTAATTAACGAATTAGGAGTGCGGTAAATGGATGCGATGAACCAAATCGGCTTATTGTTGGCAAACACGGTGTTCAGTGTGCTGATTTTATTGGTCTGGCTACGCTTATTGCTACAGGTTGCTGGCGCCGACTTCTTCAATCCCATGTCGCAGTTTGTGGTGAAAGTAACCTCGCCATTGCTGCATCCGCTGCGTCGCATTATCCCCAGTATTTTCGGTCTCGATACGGCAGCGATTGTGCTCATCGTCATCATAAAGCTGGTACAGCTCAGTGCTATTGCACATTTGACCGACCAAGCGGTGACACCGAGCTTGCTCTTGGTTACAGCGATTTTCAGCCTACTTTTAGCCGCCGCTGACTTCTTCTTCTGGGTCATTTTGGGCATGGTGATTTTAAGCTGGGTAGCGATGGCTTCGGGCGGTATGAGTCCAGCGATGATGCCGCTAATGCAGATTGCAGAAATTATACTCGGCCCATGCCGTCGCCTAATGCCGAGCCTGGGCGGCTTAGATTTGTCGCCAATCATTGCTTTTTTAGGCATTCAAATTATAGAAATCCTTTTGAAGTCAGCGTATCCGCAGGCTCTTATGCTGCTAGCAGGCTAATGGATGACGCCATGAGTACAGAGGCTTTTATTTACCCAGAAGGCAGTGTCGGTGTTGCGACGCCGCAGTATTTGCACGTCACCGAGCCCCTAGATTTGGCCTGTGGCCGTACTCTCAATACCTATGATGTGGTCTATGAAACGTATGGCACGCTGAATGCCGACGCCAGTAATGCGGTGCTGATTTGCCACGCACTGTCGGGGCATCATCACGCCGCTGGTTTTCACGAGGGCGAAGACCCAGCTACGGCCAAAACTGGCTGGTGGGATAGCGCCATTGGCCCGGGCAAGGTCATCGACACCGATCGCTTTTTTGTCGTCGCGCTTAATAACCTTGGCGGCTGTCATGGCACGACTGGGCCATCGTCAATTAATCCCGAGACCGGCGAGCCTTGGGGCCCTGACTTTCCCATTGTCGCAGTGCGCGACTGGGTGAAGCAGCAAGTACGTTTAATGGATTATTTGGGCATTGAACAATGGGCGGCTGTTGTCGGTGGTTCGCTCGGTGGCATGCAGGTGTTGCGCTGGAGTATCGATCAGCCGCATCGCATCGCCAATGCGGTCATCATCGCCAGTGCGCCCAAGCTTACCGCGCAAAATATCGCGTTCAACGAAGTCGCCCGCCAAGCCATTCGCCGCGATCCGGACTTCCATGCCGGCCGTTATTTTCAGCACGGTGTCATTCCCGAGGTTGGCTTGTCGTTGGCACGCATGGTAGGCCACATCACTTATTTATCCGATGACGCGATGCGGCAAAAGTTCGGCCGCGACCTGCGTAAAGCTACCTACCAATATGGCTTCGATGCCGAGTTTCAGGTCGAATCGTATTTGCGCTATCAGGGTGAGGTGTTTTCCAAACGATTCGATGCCAACACCTATTTGCTGATGACGCGCGTGCTGGATTATTTCGACCCCGCCCGCGATTACGATCACGACCTAGCGAAGACTTTTGCTAAGGCGCAATGTCGCTTTTTGGTGGTGTCGTTTACCACCGACTGGCGCTTTGCTCCGGCGCGTTCGCGTGAAATCGTTGATGCTTTAGTGAAGGCCGGCAAAGAAGTGAGTTACGCAGAGGTGGATGCTCCGCAAGGGCATGATTCTTTCCTGTTAAATAACCCGCGCTATATGGATATTTTCAGGGCGTTTATGACGCGTATTGCCAATGAGCGGGAGGCAGCCCATGCGTCTTGATTTAGCGTTGGCGCGGCAATGGATCGCGCCAGAGTCACGCGTGATTGACTTAGGCTGTGGCGATGGCGAGCTGCTAGCGCATTTGCGCGATACCTTAAATGTGCGCGGCTATGGTCTCGAAATCGATGCCGATAAAATCACCACGGCCATCGCGCGTGGCGTAAATGTTATTGAGCAAGACCTTAACCATGGTTTGGCGAATATTGAGAACGATAGCTTCGACACTTTACTGATGGCGCAGGCGCTGCAGGCAGTGCAGCGGCCCGATATTTTACTCGATGAAATGGTGCGCGTGGCGCGCGAAGTTATCGTCACATTTCCAAATTTTGCGCACTGGCAAACCCGCTGGTATTTGTTCTATAAGGGCCGCATGCCAGTGTCGCGCGCCTTGCCATATGGCTGGTTCGACACTCCGAATATTCATCTTTGCACCATGCATGACTTTGAAGCGCTCTGCCGCAGCAAGGGTTTAAAAGTGCTAGATAAACTTGCGGTTGATCAAGATCAGCAGGGCAGCATTTTGGCGCGATGGTTTCCCAATATGTTCGGTGAGATCGGTATTTTCCGCGTTAGTCGGGGCGATGATTGATGAGTGAAGTCGAGACGAATGGCGGTAATAGGCCTACGGCCTCGCGTGAGTTTGTTCTAGCCACCGGCAATGAAGGCAAGCTCAAAGAGTTGCGCGCTTTGCTTGCGGATGTTGATGTCAGCGTGCGCTCACAGAAGGAATTTGCTGTGCCCGATGCCATCGAGGATGGCTTGAGCTTTGTTGAAAATGCGCTGATAAAAGCTCGCCACGCCAGTCGCTTAACCGGCCTGCCAGCACTAGCCGATGACTCTGGCCTCGCCGTTGATGCACTCGGTGGTGCACCGGGCATCTACTCTGCGCGCTATGCCCTCAATGAGGTTGGCGCGCCCGCTGGCGATGCCGCAAACAATGCCAAGCTTTTGGCCACACTCGCGGCTATGCCAGCCGATACTTCACGGTGTGCGCAATTCGTTTGCGTACTGGCCTTTGTTCGCCACGCCGATGATCCGCTGCCTATCATCTGCCAAGCTTTATGGGCCGGTGAAATTACGCATCAGCCTTCGGGTGAGCAGGGCTTTGGCTATGATCCGGTGTTTTATCTGGCCGATGAAGGTATGACATCGGCTGAATTGCCGCGCGAGCGGAAAGCGGCGCTAAGCCATCGCGGCCAAGCCTTGCAGCAGCTGCGCGCGCGCTGGAGCGAAACCGGGCTGTGAGCGCGCCATTGGTCAATGTGCGCGCTCAAAAAGTGCCGCCGTTAAGCATTTATGTACACATGCCTTGGTGCGTGCGTAAATGTCCTTATTGCGACTTTAACTCGCATGCAGTGAGCGACGACGGTGTGCCCGAGGCCGCCTATATCGATGCCTTGCTCAATGACCTCGACGCCGATTTAGCGCACTTTGCCCAAGACTGGTCGCAGCGACCATTGCAGTCGATTTTTATCGGTGGTGGCACGCCGTCGCTGATCTCACCGAATGGCTATGTGCGCCTGTTTGCCGGCATTCGCGCGCGGCTGTCATGGGCCGATGACATCGAAATCACACTAGAAGCTAACCCCGGCACAGTCGAGCAGGGCTTGTTTGAAGGTTATCGCGCGGCCGGTATCAATCGCCTGTCCATTGGTGTGCAAACCTTTCAGGGTGAGCAGCTCAAAGCCTTAGGCCGCATTCATTCCGGCGATGAGGCTTTGCGAGCGGCAAGCACTGCGCGCGCGGCCGGTTTCGAGCGTATCAATCTCGACCTAATGCACGGCTTGCCCGGACAAAGCGTTGCCGCCGCTTGCGATGATCTCGCTCAGGCCATCGCGCTCGGCGTTACACATCTGTCGTGGTACCAGCTCACGCTCGAGCCCAACACCGTGTTTTATCGCCAGCAACCCATCCTGCCCGATGAGGATGTGCTCGCCGATATTCAGGAGCAGGGCGAGGTGCTGCTGGCGCAAGCGGGCTTTCAGCGCTATGAGGTATCGGCGTTTGCGCAGGCTGATCAGGCGTGTCGGCACAACCTGAACTATTGGCAGTTTGGTGATTATCTGGGCATCGGAGCAGGTGCTCATGGCAAGCTGACTTTAGCTGATAGCGCGGACATCACCACAGCCCTGGCCGAGATTTGGCGGAGCACGAAAACGCGAATGCCAAAAGATTATTTGGCTGCCTATAGCGCGGCGCAGAGTACGGGAATACCAAGCGTGGCCGCCTATCAAGCCAAATTAGAGCGCATCGCGAGCATCGACCTACCTTTCGAGTTCATGCTCAATGCCCTGCGCCTGACCAACGGCGTGCCCAGCGCTTATTGGTCAGAGCGCACCGGACTTTCACCCAACACCATTGCCAGCACGCTCGCCGAGTTACGCCGCCAAGGCCTGCTCGAAAACACACCAGATCGCCTGCAAGCCAGCGCGCTTGGCTTACGCTTTCTAAATCGCGCTATTGATGCTTTTTTGCCCGAACACAGCGAGCCCGCATCGCGGTAGAATCGCTCCACAGATATTTCGAGATACCCGTGCCATGACGCAGATTTGGGTCGACGCCGACGCCTGCCCCGTGCCCGTGAAAGACATGCTCATTCGCGCCGCTGAGCGCACCCGCGTGCAGATTACCTTTGTCGCAAATCAACCCATTCGCCTGCCAGCCGGCTTGCCGATGAATGCCGTGCAAGTGCCACCTGGCTTTGATGTCGCCGACAACTACATCGTGCAGCACGCCAAGGCTAAAGACTTAGTCATCACGCAAGATATTCCGCTCGCCTTCGAGGTTGTGAAGCTCGGCGTAGTGGCGGTAAGCCCGCGTGGCCAGCTGCACACGCCGGAAAGCATTGGTCAGCGTTTAGCTATTCGTGACTTGATGAGCGACCTGCGTGACGCCGGCATGGTTCGCGGTGGGCCGCCACCATTTTCATCCAGCGATAAGCAGCAGTTTGCTAAGCAGCTCGACTCTTGGCTGGCGCATCGACCCAAGGCGGTGGTTTAAGCCATGTCCGAATCATTGACTCAGCTCGCTCTGCGCTTGCGCCGTCCGCAAGCCAGCTTAAGCGGCCTTGATGCCTTGAGCGATGCGCAATTAACGCAGCTGCATGAGCTGATCGATGCTGCCAGTGAGCGCGAACGTCAGCGCGTACAAAGTCAGCTGCGTCGCGGCATTTTCTGGCCATTGCGTTGGCTCTTGCAGCGTCGGCATATTGCGCGTGACGCATCATCGCGCACTAGTAAGCGTTCGGTCGCAAACAGCCGCAGGTCGCGCAAATGAGCCGCTTAGCTAATCGTGCCGAAGTCATCAAGCTGGCGCGCTTTTTGTCAGTCAAGGCCGGCTCGCTGAGCTATCTACACGACTTACCTTCCGATGCCGTAGCGACATTACGCTCGGCCATTTCCGATGTATTGCATGATGAGTTGCGTGAGCCCTTGGGCCTGCTTGCAGCAGTCGCACGCTGGCTGCCGGCATGGGTGTCGGCGCTATGTGCTCGCTCGTGGTTTGGTGCACCAATGACAGCACGCTTAGCAAGCGAGCTACCAGCATGGCGCGTGGCCAATATTGCCAAGTATTTAGACACTGAATTTTTGGCCGATGTCGCGATTGATCTTGACCCTCGTAGCGCCCGAGAGGTTCTGCATTTGTTAGCAGCGAAAAAAGTCATGGCCATTAGTCATGTGCTGCTGTTGCGCCGAGATTTCGTCACACTCGGCCGTTTCGTGGCCTTATTGCCCGATGACGTGCTGCAGCAAGTTGCTATAAGTATTGAAGATGAAGGCGATTTACTGCAGATACTGTTTTTTATCGAAGCCCGATACCGCATCGATCACATCGTGCGCCTAATTCCTACTGAGCGTATGCGGCGCGCAGTTTTGCTAGTCTGCGATGAGTCGCGCCGAGACCTCTGGCCCAGTTTATTGGCCTTGCTGACGCATGCCGGCTACGGCCTTAAGCGTGAACTTGGTGATTTAGCGGCAGAGCAGGGCGAGCGCGTACTAACGGCTATTATTGAGACCGTTCAGGCAGAAGACCTTTGGGAGGATGTGCTGCCGGTGGTGGTGTGCTTATCGCCCGAAGTGCAAAAACAAGTGGTGAATCTAGCCGCGCTGCAACGGCCAGAAGTGTTGCAGCGGATTATCAAAGCCACAAGTTACCGCCAGCTCTGGTCGGCCATATTGTGTTTGGCAGAAGTAATGAATAGCGCAGGCCGTGACAATTTGGCAGAGGTCATGGAGCAGGCCGATGACGAGTTCTTGGCGCAGGCGGCCTACGCGGCCTTGCTGCGCTCACAATGGCATACGCTATTGGATATCGTGCGGCGCTTAACGCCGGCGCGACAACAAGATTGTCATGAAATTCTGGCGCATTATCTGCCCAGTCTCGACAGCGAAACCGCAACATATTTGCAGAGACTATTGAATGATTATGGAATTAAGCCGCGCCCATCTGAGCCTGCTTAAATACGCCGAGACCTCGTTTTAACGCAGTAGCTTTTCACGGAGTGGTGTCAGTACTTCCAGGCCATGTTCATAGCCGCGCTGCACCAGCTCATCCATGCGCAACCACTCAAACATACCAATATCATCGATGGGCATACGCAAATAGGTATCGGCGCGATCTATCGATGCTTGTAGCGTAATCGTGTCGCTGGTCAGTGTTGCTGTGCGCATCAAAATCTCACTCAAGCTCGGCGGCTGGCCTTCGCTTTTCCAATGCAATAAGGCACTTTGATCTGGCTCATTCATGCCGGCACCAGGTGCGGCCATATCGCCAACACTACCAACATTGCAGGCAATGATGACGCCGCGCTCGAGCTGAGCCATGACATCAGTGGGTAGATTATTGACCACGCCGCCATCACATAAAAGCTCGCCTTCGAAGGCAATGGGCGGCGCGACGCCGGGCACACACATGCTGGTGCCGACCCAGCTACCTAGCGGCCCGCTGTCATGAATGCCAGGCATACCAGTAGTGAGGTTGGTGGAAATGCAGTAGTAGGTGCGGCGCAATTCTTCAATACGGCGTTCGCCAAAGATGGTCATTAGCCGCTGATGAAAACGCTCGCCACGGATAAGCGAAACCTTCGGCAGGGTGTAGTCGTTGAGGTAGTTTCGCGCGACAAAGGTTTCGTGGGCGATGTGAATCATTTCGGTGCTATCGAAGCCGCAAGCTAGGAGCGCGGCAACAAAGGCGCCCATGCTAGTGCCGCCAACGACATCGACTGGGATGCCAAGTTGCTCTAGTGCTTTTATCAAGCCGATATGCGCGAAGCCACGAGCGCCGCCACCGCCTAATACCAAGCCTATGCCGCGCCCAGATATTTGCCGGGCGAGGGCGGCTATTTCATGTTTGGCCCATGGGTGTAAAAAATAATGTGCGCGTGCGCCAGTGGCCTCAAGCCACTCTAGTGTGTGCGGTGCGGCATCGCCCATTGGTCGTAATAATACTAGCTCGATCGGGGCCACCAAGCCGCCGGCGCGCAATGTTTCCAGCACGGGTGTGGCTTGCGGTTTTTGCCCAGACTCGGCCACTAGCAAGATGCGATCGGCTTGGCGCAAGCAGCGTAAAGACCAGGTGTCGGTGCCATTATCGGCAACATACATCACGAAGCGATGCTGGTGTTCTAGGCTGGCGAGCCAAGCGCAAAGTGCGACATCGGCGTCGCTACCATCTTGGGGCGTGTGCGAAAAGCCCGCACCAAATACGCTGTCGATATGCGCGGCGCTGACTAAGCGAGTTTCGGGCCAACCACTCATGTGTCCGGTCAGTGCTTCAGCTAGCAACATCGCTGGGATGTCGCGGATTGCAGGCACAACAGCTAGCGTGCCGCCATCGGCATTCGCTTGTTTTTGGCGAGGATTAAGCGCATCACGCCCGCGTGAAATAATCAGTCGCGATAGTGCGACCAGTGTGTCTGGATGGCTGCGGATCAACGCCATAAAAGCGCTGGCAGGCAAGTTTAAAAGTAGGCAGTCGCGTTGAGCATAAATTGTGCTATTGCGTGCTTCAGCGGCAACCACGCCCATTTCGCCCAAAAGCTCGTAGCGGTTCACATAGCCCAATATGCGCTGCTCTTTGCGCACCTGCAGGCGACCATGGACCAGCACATGCAGGAAGCGTGGCGGATCGCCTGCGCGATATAAGCGCTGACCACTCATGAGCCGCTGCGGTTGCGCCATGATCGCTAAAGCGTTTAGCGCCTCATCGGGCAAGGCGCTAAACGCTTCTACTTTCTTTAGGCTCGCAACATAGTCGGGCTCATGCGCGGTCATTGGTTTTTATTAGCCTCTCGGGCGGCAACAGCAAGACGAATTTGATTAATATTTTCGCGCAGCATATCGGCAACTAGCTCATCGGTACGCGGGTCGAGCAGCACTTGTTCAATCACTCGCAGCGCCGTTTCAGTCGTGCCTTCAATGATTTCGTTGTAATACGGCATGCGTTTAAAGCGGCCGGTTTGTGGGTCATCGCGGAGTTTTTCGCGAATCATATCGCGCAGTTCGCTTTGGTTTTCTTCTAATGCCCGCGCGATATTTTGCGTGTAAGTGCCTTTCACTAGCACGTCGGCCACTTCATTTAGCACAGCGACGGTGACAGTGCCGCTAATGGCTTGCACGATGCCTTGCTTGAAGCGATTGACCAGCCGATAGGTGAAGTCTTCGCCAATGACTCGATCAGCGGCGACGCCCATCCGAGCCAATAGAATCACCACGCGAATTAAACGGAAACTGCGCAGGGCGGGGTCGGAGACTGGGATCATGCCGAGCACGTCGTACCAATTGCGGCCGACAAAACCGAGCGCCCATTTTTCTTCGCGCCAGCGCCACATGAAGTTTAAAAAGAACAGCCCACAGATGCTGTAGTCGGCCAAGATGATGGCTTCACTTTGCTCTGGTGTTACTGGACCCCAGCTTTCCCACGCGAGCAACGCTACCGAGATCAAGGCTAAAGCAAGCAGTAGCCAATCAGCCCAGTTGCCGCCTGTGAGTGGTTTTTGTGCGGCAGCTTCGCTGGCGCTAAGCGGAATGTATGGCGCGTTAGTCGACTCGGACATAAATGAGATCCCAGACACCGTGGCCTTGATCATGGCCACGCTGCTCAAATTTTGTCAGTGGGCGCCACGCAGGTCGCGGCATGTATTCACCTGGCGCATGGGCATTGTTAAAGCCGGCCGCAGCCTCCATGTGCTCAAGCATCCATTCGGCATAAGGTGCCCAGTCGGTGGCCATATGAAAGCGACCGCCAACGCTCAAAGTTTGACGCACCAGCTCAATGAGGTCTGGTCGTACAAAGCGGCGCTTATGATGCCGTGCTTTTTGCCACGGGTCAGGGAAAAACAGCTGAACGGTATCTACGCTTCCCGGCTCGATGGCCTGCTCCAGCACTGATACGGCATCTTCGCTGTAATAACGGAGATTAGTCACGCCTTGAGTGCCGGCATCGAAGCAGAGCTGAGCGACGCCAGGCTTGTGAATTTCTATACCAATAAAGTCGCGCTCAGGAGCGGCCTGAGCCATTTCAATCAGCGTCTGGCCCATGCCAAAACCAATTTCGATAGTGAGTGGTGCTCGGCGACCAAAGATGGCTTCCGGATTGAGCTTTCCTTGCGCCAACGTGAGTTGCATTTTTGGCGCAAAATCGCTCATCCCTTGCTTTTGCGAGGTGTTAAGCGGCGATGTGCGCGGCATAAAGGTTTTGATGCGATCGGTAAAAGGTCGCGCTGGAGACTCGCTCATGCCATACACTCGATGAATAATAACTGTGCGTGATTGTACGGAACTTAGACTAGCCACACCAAGGGTTTGCGTGCGCTGTAGTAGGAGATGATGTGTGAAGCGATTGCCGCGATGGATTGAGTACGGTGCATTTTCCTTGGCCTTGTTGGCGGGTATCGTCAATGCCGTAGGGGTGATGGGCGTGGCGCCGCATGCGTTATCACATTTATCAGGCACTGCCTCCTGGCTAGGCGTAAGCGTTTGGCAGTCAGGCGCTGAAGTCCTGCACTTAACCTTTGTGATAATCAGCTTTGTCTGTGGCTCAGCACTATCTGGCGTGGTGCTAAGTGGTCGCGATGTACGTGCAGGGCGCCACTATGACGAGCTGCTGATCGTTGAAGGTATTTTTCTGCTTGTAGCATTCATGGCGCTTAGCAAAGGCTATAACTTTGGTGTGTATTTTGCTTCGGCTGCCTGCGGCTTGCAGAACGCGCTCGCCACGCATTACAGCAACGCCATCGTTCGTACTACGCATGTCACCGGCATCTTCACCGACCTCGGCTTAATGCTTGGTGGCTGGCTGCGCGGAAAGCGCTTTGATGCCCGTAAAGCGCGCTTGTTTGGCCTCATCATCGCGGGCTTTATTAGTGGCGGTATTATTGGTGCCAAACTGTATTTAAGCGTGGGTCTGCTCACCTTGCTGCTGCCTGCGCTGCTGTGTTTTTGTTTAGCCGCGATGTATCGTGTGCTGCTCCGACCCTCTTAACATTGCCCGAGTTTTTTATGCCCACACTCATTTTGCACCACTACTTTCTGTCGCCATTTTCACAAAAAGTGCGCAGCATGCTGGGTTATTCAGGACTTGAATGGCAGTCGATGCGCGTTGAGTCGGCACCGCCACGGCCTGAGCTTGAGCTACTCACAGGCGGCTATCGAAAAGTGCCTGTGATGCAAGTTGGTGCAGACATCTTCTGCGATACAGCGATCATTTCCGCTGAAATTGCGCGATTGTCGGGGAAGCCAGATATTAACTTGGCGCGTGCGAGCGAGGATGAGCAAGCCTATGCTCGCCACACTGATGTGAAGATTTTTTTTGCGGTCTTGTTTGCTGCTGGCTCATGGGCATTGGCGAAAACTGTTTGGCGCGAAATGACGCTGAAGGCCATCGTACGATTTTTTGCTGACCGTATTCAGATCGGCCGCACTAGCAGTGTTCGCAGTGCGCCACCTAGCGCGGCAAAGTCGGTGGTGCGCAAGCATTTAGTGGCCACCGAGGCACGTTTGCAAAATCAGGACTTTTTGTTTGGTGATGCGCCGCATCATGCCGACTTTTCCACGTATCACAGCCTGTGGTTTCTGCGCGATATCGGTCAGTCATCCTTGCTAAATGACTTTCCGAAAGCTAATGCTTGGATGGATCGCATGGGTGCATTTGGTGAGGGCGTGAGCGTGGAAATCTCGGGTGATGCTGCGCTGCTAGCCGCGAAAAATGCCGCGCCACGTGCTATTGCCGCTGATCAAAAAGTAGATGCGCGAATTGGCCAGCGCGTGCGCATCAGCCCAGCCGATTACGCGAAAGACCCCACCGAAGGTGTGTTGGTTGGAGTAAGTGATGAGCGCTTTATCATTGCTCGCGAGACGCCAGCCTTAGGCGTTGTGCATGTGCATTTACCGCAGGCTGGCTATCGCATAGATATTTGCTGAGGCGGTTTGAGGCTTAGCGAAACGCCATGCCATCAAGTGGGCTAGACGCGCTGGCGTAAAGCTTGCGCGGCATACGTCCGGCTAAAAATGCCTCACGTCCGGCTTCGACCGCTTTTTTCATTGCCGAAGCCATCAGCACCGGTTTGCCTGCTGCGGCAATGGCGGTGTTCATGAGTACACCGGCAGCGCCTAGCTCCATCGCGACAGCGGCATCCGATGCTGTACCAACGCCAGCATCAATGAGCACGGGCACCGTTGCCTCTTCCAGAATAATGCGCAGGTTGTACGGATTGACAATGCCCAGTCCTGAGCCGATCAACGAGCCTAAAGGCATCACCGCGACACAACCCATTTCAGCTAGAAGTCGCGCCGCAATGGGGTCGTCATTGCAATAAACCATGACTTCAAAGCCTTCTTTAATCAATGTTTCTGCGGCTTTTAAGGTTTCAGGCATGTTTGGGTAAAGAGTTTTCTGGTCGCCCAAAACCTCTAGCTTCACGAGTTTATGATCGTCGAGTAATTCACGTGCCAAGCGACAGGTTCGCACGGCTTCTTCGGCGCTGTAGCAGCCAGCGGTATTGGGTAAAATGGTGTAGCGGTCGGGCGAAATGACATCGAGCAAGTTTGGTTCGCCAGGCGTTTGGCCGATATTCGTGCGCCGTACAGCCACGGTGACTATTTCAGCACCACTGGCGGCAATGGCCTCGGCGGTCTCGGTCATGTCTTTATATTTGCCAGTGCCGACCAGTAAGCGTGAGTGAAACGTGCGGCCAGCGAGTAAAAAAGCATCCGACATGATCAAGCTCCAGCGTAGAAAGCGCTATTGTACGTCTCGGGCCTAAGTGCGGCCACTACAAAGCTATGGCATGTTTAGTTGCTGAGCAATCGCGTATATAT
>JAGPVX010000040.1 GCA_018066805.1 Paraperlucidibaca sp.
GATGGTTATGCCTGGCGACAACATCAACGTGAACGTCACGCTGATCGCACCAATTGCTATGGAAGAAGGCTTGCGCTTCGCCATCCGTGAAGGCGGTCGTACCGTCGGCGCTGGTGTTGTTGCTAAAATCTTCGCCTAAGCGGTGATCAAAGCCTCGAGCGGCATTTGCTCTCGAGGCTTTTAGGGCAGGCAGCAAATCGTTATTAGTATCTGGAGGAAATTCGCAAATAGTACTTGCGGCAGAACCCGTCAGCTATTAATATACGCCACCCCAGAAAGTTGGGGTGTACATCCGGAGCATAGTTTCCGGCCTGGTTTGTGAGAAGTCTTCTATTAGTTAGCAAGCTAGTAGTGGGCTAGTTCTTTTTTGCTTTGGAGTTGCTGGAATGGCTAACCAGAGAATCCGCATCCGCCTGAAGGCGTTCGATCATCGTCTGATCGACCAATCGGCGCTCGAGATTGTGGAAACCGCGAAACGTACAGGGGCGCAAGTTTGTGGCCCTATCCCGATGCCAACGCGCATCGAGCGTTTCAACGTACTGACCTCGCCGCACGTCAATAAAGACGCGCGCGATCAGTATGAAATTCGCACCCATAAGCGCTTGGTTGACATTGTTCAGCCAACAGACAAAACAGTCGATGCGCTAATGAAATTGGACCTCGCCGCTGGCGTAGATGTTCAAATCAGCTTGGGTTGATCGTTCAGCAGAAGGTCTCCTCTGAGACAGTGTGCCAAAGAGGTCTGAATAAATGGCTATTGGATTAGTCGGTCGTAAATGCGGGATGACGCGCGTATTCACAGAAGCAGGTGTTTCAATTCCTGTGACTGTGATCGAAGTCGATCCAAACCGTATTACGCAAATCAAATCGCTCGAAAGCGATGGTTACCAAGCAGTGCAAGTAACTACAGGCGAGCGTCGTGCTTCCCGTGTTACGAAGCCAATGGCTGGTCACTTCGCTAAAGCTAATGTGGCAGCTGGTCGTGGCGTGTGGGAATTCCGCATCGCTGGCGATGAAGCCGCTGAGTTGGCTGTTGGTGGTGAATTAGCCGTGACCATGTTTACTCCTGGTCAGGTGGTTGATGTCACTGGTACATCTAAAGGCAAGGGTTTCCAGGGCGGTGTTAAGCGCTGGAACTTCAGCATGCAAGATGCCACGCACGGTAACTCCGTGTCGCACCGTGCGCACGGCTCCACCGGTCAGAACCAAAGCCCAGGTAAGGTTTTCAAGGGCAAGAAGATGGCTGGTCATATGGGTGCCGAGCGCGTCACAGTTCAAGGTCTGGAAGTGGTATCGATTGATCTCGAGCGCAACGTGCTCGTTATTAAAGGTGCTGTGCCGGGCGCAACCGGTAATGACGTCATCGTACGTCCGACCGTGAAGGCCTGAGGAGAATAACGTGAACCTCAAGACTGTATCCGGGTCCGCCGTTGAGCTCTCCGAAGTTGCTTTCGGTAAAGAATTCAACGAAGCCCTAGTGCACCAGGTTGTTGTTGCATACATGGCTGGTGCTCGTCAGGGCACTAAGGCGCAGAAATCGCGTGCCGAAGTCAGTGGCGGCGGCAAAAAGCCATTTAAACAAAAAGGTTCGGGTCGCGCCCGTGCTGGTTCAATTCGCAGCCCCATTTGGCGTGGCGGCGGAAAGAGCTTTGCAGCACGTCCGCAAGACTGGGATCAAAAAGTAAACCGTAAGATGTATCGCGGTGCTATGCAGTGCATCTTGGCTGAACTCGTTCGCCAAGACCGCTTAGTGCTTGTGGATGACTTCACGGTTTCTGCACCGAAAACTAAAGAACTGATGACTAAGCTGCAAAGCTTAGGTCTGACGAACGCGCTGATCATCACTGATGCTGTTGACGAGAACTTGTATCTCGCGGCACGTAACATCCCGCATATCGATGTAATCGATACAACGGCTGTTGATCCGGTGAGCTTGATTGGCTACGAAAAGGTACTGATGTCTGTGCCTGCAGCCAAGAAACTTGAGGTGGAATTGGGATGAGCCAGGAACGTCTGTTGCAAGTATTGCTTGCGCCGCATGTGTCCGAGAAAGCCACGATGGTAGCTGATAAGCACCGTCAAGTGGTTTTTAAGGTGAGTCGCGACGCCAACAAGCTAGAAATCAAGAAGGCCGTTGAAGATCTGCTCAACGTTAAAGTTGATGCGGTTAACACTGTGCTGGTCAAGGGCAAAAGCAAACGCTTTGGTCGCTCCCAGGGCCGTCGCCAAGACTTCAAAAAGGCTTACGTCTCGTTGAAGGAAGGCTTTGACATCGACTTTAATGCCATTGGCACAGTCGAATAAGGGCCGGGAGAACTGACATGGCAATTGTAAAATGCAAACCGACCTCGCCAGGCCGTCGTTTCGTTGAGAAGGTGGTTCATAAGCACCTTCACAAAGGTCGCCCACACGCGCCTTTGGTCGAATCGCAGTCGCGCACTGGTGGTCGTAACAATAATGGCCGCATCACCATGCGTCACATTGGTGGTGGTCACAAACAGTTATATCGAGTGATCGATTTCAAGCGCGGCAAAGATGGCATTCCAGCCACCGTTGAGCGTATTGAATACGACCCTAACCGTACCGCTCACATCGCATTGTTGAAATATGCTGATGGCGACCGTCGTTACATGATCGCGCTGAAAAATCAGCAAGTTGGCGATCAAGTAATGTCGGGTGACGCAGCGCCGATCAAGGTGGGTAACGTGTTGCCATTGCGCAATATGCCACTCGGTTCGACGATTTGCTGCATCGAACTGAAGCCTGGTAAAGGTGCTCAGTTGGTTCGTTCGGCAGGTACTTCGGCTCAGTTGCTCGGTCGTGATGGTAGCTACGCTATCGTGCGCTTACGCTCAGGCGAAATGCGTAAAATTCACGTCGACTGCCGCGCTGCATTCGGTGAAATATCCAACAGCGAGCATAGCTTGCGTTCGTTGGGTAAAGCCGGTGCTAGCCGCTGGCGTGGTGTTCGTCCGACAGTTCGTGGTATGGCCATGAACCCGGTTGATCACCCGCATGGTGGTGGTGAAGGTCGTAACAAGGGCATGCAGCCGGTGTCGCCATGGGGCACGCCGTCCAAGGGTTATAAAACCCGTAATAATAAGCGTACTAGCGGCATGATTGTCCGCGACCGTCGCGTCAAGTAATGGGTAGAGGAGTCTTATTGTGCCTCGTTCACTGAAAAAGGGTCCGTTCGTTGATACCCATCTGTTTGTTAAGGTGGAAGCAGCGGCGGCAGCCAACTCGAAAAAGCCTATCAAGACCTGGTCGCGTCGCTCGATGATTCTGCCGGAAATGGTTGGCTTAACGATTGCTGTTCATAACGGCAAACAACACGTGCCTGTGTTCATCACTGAACACATGGTTGGTCATAAACTTGGCGAATTCGCGCCGACTCGTACCTATCGCGGTCACGTTGTCGACAAGAAATCGAAGCGTTAAGGAGAGCATGATGGAAGCTACCGCAAAATTGCGTGGCGCGCCGATCTCGGCTCAAAAGGCTCGCCTTGTCGCCGATCAAGTTCGCGGCTTGTCCGTTGAGCTGGCCCTCAATACGCTGAATTTCAGCGATAAGAAGGCCGCAGGCTTCGTTAAAAAAGTGCTCGAATCAGCAATAGCTAATGCCGAGCACAACCAGGGGGCGGATGTGGACGAACTACGCGTCGCCACTATCTTTGTAGATGAGGGTGTAACGCTTAAGCGTATCCTGCCACGCGCTAAAGGCCGTGCGGATCGTATTAGCAAGCGCACATGCCACATCTCCGTCATCGTGGCTGAAGGCAAGTAAGGGGCTGAAGAAATGGGTCAGAAAGTTCATCCAATCGGTATCCGCTTAGGTGTTATTAAAAAACATAACGCCAACTGGTATGCCAGCCCGAAGCAATACGCTGAGTTCTTACTCGCTGACTTGCAAGTGCGTGAGTTTTTAAATGTGCGTCTAAAAGCCGCTTCAGTGAGCAAGATTCTCATTGAGCGTCCTTCTGAAAACGCACGCATTACGATTTCGACAGCTCGCCCTGGTGTGCTGATTGGCAAGAAGGGTGAAGACGTCGAACGTCTACGCCGTGAAGTCGCCAAATTGATGAAGATGCCGGTACAGATCAACATCGACGAAATTCGTAAGCCAGACTTAGATGCCAAGCTCGTTGCTGAAGGTATTGCCTCGCAACTCGAGCGTCGTGTGATGTTCCGTCGTGCTATGAAGCGCGCGGTACAGAACTCCATGCGTGCTGGCGCTAAAGGGATCAAGGTTGAAGTGTCGGGCCGTTTAGGCGGAGCAGAAATTGCTCGTACCGAATGGTACCGCGAAGGCCGTGTGCCACTTCACACTCTGCGCGCTGACATCGATTATTCGATCGTGCGTGCTGAAACCACCTACGGCTGTATCGGCGTTAAAGTGTGGATTTTCAAGGGTGAAATCCTGGGTGGTATGGATCAGGCCTATGCGCCAGCTCCTGCCGAGGAAGCCCGTCCCGCTAAAAAGCGCGGCCCGAAGAACTAAGGGGTTGAGAGATGTTACAGCCTAAAAGAACTAAGTTCCGCAAGATGCACAAAGGTCGCAACACTGGCCTGGCGCTACGTGGCAGCACAGTTGCATTTGGTACGATTGCATTGAAATCTGTTGAGCGTGGTCGTATCACTGCTCGTCAAATTGAAGCGGCTCGTCGTGCTATTTCGCGTCGTGTGAAGCGTGGCGGCAAAATTTTCATCCGCGTTTTCCCGGACAAGCCCATCACCAAGAAGCCTTTGGAAGTTCGTATGGGTAAAGGTAAGGGTAGCGTGGAGTATTGGGTGGCTGAAATTCAGCCAGGTAAGATTCTTTATGAGATGGAAGGCGTCCCTGACGACTTGGCTCGTGAAGCGTTTACCCTGGCTGCCGCCAAGCTGCCTCTCAAGACCACCATTGTTACTCGGACGGTGATGTAATGAACGGCAAAGATTTACGTGAAAAGAGCGTTGAGGACTTGAACAAAGAGCTCAGCAATTTACAGCGTCAGCAGTTTACGCTGCGTATGGCTCAGGCGACCGGTCAGCTGGCTCAAAACCACAAGATCGATGTGGTTCGCAAGGACATCGCCCGTGTAAAGACCATCCTGACAGAAAAGGAAGGTAACTGACCATGACGGAACAGTCCAAAACTCAACGTATCGTCGTTGGCAAAGTAGTCAGCAACAAGATGGATAAGTCCATCACTGTGCTGATTGAGCGTAAGGTTAAGCACCCGCTGTATGGTAAATACATCACGCGCTCAACTAAAATGCATGCCCATGATGAACAAAACATTTGCCAAGAAGGTGATGTGGTCTCCATTCAGGAGTGCCGCCCACTGTCCAAGTTGAAAAACTGGGTCTTGGTGGAAGTACTAGAGAAAGCCAAAGCTTAAGCAGTTTGGCTTGCGACTTTGTGTCGCATCAGTTAGGATTTCGCGCCCCGCATAGAGGGGGCTCCCTTTTTGTAGGGTTTGGAGAGAGTAATGATTCAGACCGAAACGATGCTCGAGGTCGCTGACAACAGCGGTGCTCGTCGTGTCATGTGTATCAAGGTTCTCGGTGGTTCACACCGCCGTTATGCCTCGGTCGGTGATGTCATCAAGGTTACTGTTAAGGAAGCAATTCCTCGCGGTAAGGTCAAGAAAGGCGACGTCATGAACGCCGTGGTTGTGCGTACCAAAAAAGGTATTCGCCGCCCAGACGGTTCCGTGATTCGCTTTGATGACAATGCTGCCGTGATCTTGAACAACAACAAGTCCCCGATCGGCACCCGTATCTTCGGGCCGGTGACCCGTGAATTGCGTAATGAGCAGTTCATGAAGATCATCTCGCTCGCCCCTGAAGTGCTGTGAGGTAGACAGAGATGGCAAAGATTAAGCGTGACGACGAAGTGGTCGTGATTGCAGGTAAAGATAAAGGCAAGCGCGGCAAGGTGCTAAACGTTGCCGAAGGTCGTGTATTGGTAGCCGGTGTAAACCTGGTGAAGAAACACGTTAAGCCGAATCCGAACCGTGGCGAACAAGGTGGTATTTTGGAGCGCGAAGCCGCTTTGAATATTTCCAACATTGCCCTTTTCAATCAGGCCACAAATAAAGCAGACCGCGTTGGTTATAAGATTTTAGAAGACGGCAAAAAAGTCCGTATTTTCAAATCGACCGGCGAAGTCGCTGACACTAAGTAAGGTAGGTTGGTTTAAATGGCCAGACTGAAAGCTGTATTTAAAAATGAGATTTCGCCCAAGCTGCAAGAAGAGCTGGGTCTCAAGAACGTGATGCAGATTCCACGCATCACAAAGATTACTCTGAATATGGGAGTGGGCGGTGCCAGCCAAGACAAGAAGCTTGTCGATGGCGCCGTGGCCGATATGCAGTTGATTTCTGGCCAAAAACCCGTTGTCACGCTCACTCGCAAATCCATCGCAGGCTTTAAAATCCGTGATGGCTGGCCAATTGGCTGCAAAGTAACTTTGCGCGGCGACATGATGTATGAATTTTTAGATCGTCTGATTGGCATCACGATTCCTCGTATTCGTGACTTCCGCGGGTTCAGCCCGAAATCATTCGATGGTCGTGGCAACTATAGCCTCGGCCTAAAAGAGCAAATCGTTTTCACAGAAATCGATTACGACAAAATCGATCGCCTGCGTGGGATGGACGTGGTTATCACGACTACTGCGCGTACCGACGAAGAAGGTCGCGCATTGCTGCGAGCTTTCCAGTTCCCGTTTAAGTGAGGCTGAGACATGGCTAAGAAGAGCATGAAGAATCGCGAATTAAAGCGCGAAAAACTAGTTGCCAAGTTCTCAACGCTTCGTCAGGAACTGAAGGCAACGATTTCGAGTGTTAGCGCCAGTGAAGAAGATCGTTGGTCTGCCATTCTGCGCCTACAAGGCTTGCCACGTGATTCGAGCCCAAGCCGTCTGCGTAATCGCTGCGGTTTAACGGGTCGTCCACACGGCTATTTCCGTAAGTTTGGCCTGTCGCGTATTAAATTACGTGAAGCCGTGATGCGTGGCGATGTGCCAGGCGTCGTTAAGGCTAGCTGGTAAGAGGGTTACAGAATGAGTATGCAAGATACCGTTGCGGATATGCTAACGCGCATTCGCAATGCCCAACGTGCCGGTAAGCCAACAGTTGGTATGCCGTCATCGAAGCTAAAAGTTTCGCTAGCCAACGTTTTGCAAAGCGAAGGTTATGTCGCTGGCTCAGAAGTAAGTGAAGGTCCAAAGCCTGTACTTACGTTGACTTTGAAGTATTTCGAAGGCAAGCCAGTAATCGAAGAAATTAAGCGTATTAGCCGTCCAGGCCTTCGTATTTACAAAGGTTCGAACCAGTTAACACGCGTCAAGCAGGGCTTAGGTGTTCTGCTTGTGTCGACTAACAAGGGCATCATGACTGATCGTGCCGCACGCGCCGCTGGCGTGGGTGGCGAAGTCATCGCGCTCGTGTCGTAAGAGGAAGCGAAGATGTCTCGTGTTGCCAAATCCCCGATTACTCTGCCAGCTGGCGTTGAAGTAATCATTAAGGGCCAAGACGTTCAAGTTAAGGGTGGCAAAGGCGTTTTGAGCATTATGCTCAATGACTTAGTCGCTGTTTCGCAAGAAGGTAGTGAGTTGAAGTTTTCGCCACGCGAAGACACACAAGCTGGCTGGATGCAAACAGGTACGGCTCGCGCTGTTCTTAACAACTATGTAATCGGTGTGTCCGCAGGCTTCGAGCGCAAATTGCAGCTCATTGGTGTGGGTTACAAAGCCGCTGCTAAAGGCAAAACGCTAAACTTAGCGCTTGGCTTCTCGCACCCGGTTGACTACGAATTGCCAGAAGGTGTTACCGCGGAAACGCCAACACCGACTGAGATTATTCTGAAGTCAGTCGACAAGCAGCTCCTCGGTCAGGTCGCCGCCAACGTGCGTGGCTACCGTCCGCCAGAGCCTTACAAGGGCAAAGGTGTTCGTTACTCAGACGAGAATGTTCTGCGTAAAGAAGCCAAGAAGAAGTAACGAGGTAGAGACTCACCATGAACGACAAGAAAGTTGCTCGTCAGCGTCGTGCTCGCAGCACACGCATCAAGATTCGCGAACAAGGTGCTGTTCGTCTCTGCGTGAATCGTACGCCACGTCATATGTATGCCCAGATTATTTCGGCAGACGGTGGTTCGATTCTGGCTCAGGCTTCCACCCTGGACGCATCACTGCGCGATGGCGGAACAGGCAATATCGATGCAGCCAAGAAAGTTGGCGCATTGGTTGCTGAACGTGCCAAAGCGGCAGGTGTCACCCGCGTAGCGTTTGATCGCTCCGGCTTTAAGTATCACGGTCGCGTGCAAGCATTAGCAGATGCTGCGCGTGAAGCCGGTCTGGAATTCTAAGGGTTGAATCATGGCTAAGCTTGAACAAAACGAAGGTTTCGTCGAGAAGCTGGTTGAGGTCAACCGGGTTTCTAAGACCGTCAAAGGCGGTAAAATTTTTGCTTTCACAGCACTAACTGTTGTTGGTGATGGTAATGGTCGTGTGGGCTTCGGTCGCGGTAAAGCGCGTGAAGTTCCTGCTGCCATTCAAAAAGCACTGGAAGCTGCTCGACGCAATATGATCCAAGTGGATTTGAATGGCACAACCATTCAGCACCCCATTAATGGTCGTCATGGTGCAACCCGCGTGTATATGCAGCCTGCCTCTGAAGGTACGGGTGTTATCGCTGGTGGCGCAATGCGTGCAGTTCTGGAAGTTGCTGGTGTGCAAAACGTGTTGGCAAAGTGCTACGGCTCTACGAATGCTAACAACGTGGTTCACGCCACTTTCAATGGCCTGTCTGAGATGACATCGCCGGATCAAGTTGCTGCAAAGCGCGGCTTGACGGTTGAAGAAATCCTGGGGTAATGCGATGAGCACCATTAAAGTCACACAAGTGCGCTCCGGCGCACACAAGCTCAAGAACCACAAGCTTTGCTTGCAGGGTCTTGGTCTTCGCCGCATAGGTCACACGGTGGAAGTTATTGATACGCC
The DNA here is from genome assembly GCA_018066805.1 of Paraperlucidibaca sp. Classification (GTDB taxonomy): domain Bacteria; phylum Pseudomonadota; class Gammaproteobacteria; order Pseudomonadales; family Moraxellaceae; genus Perlucidibaca; species Perlucidibaca wandonensis. The sequence goes on from JAGPVX010000040.1 coordinate 8,992, forward strand.
GTCAAACCGCGGCATGATCAACAAGGTTCATTACCTTGTGAAGATTGAGGGTTAATCATGCATTTAAATGATCTGAGTCCTGCTCCAGGCTCAACCCATGCTCCTAAGCGCCGTGGCCGTGGTATTGGCTCAGGCTTAGGTAAAACTGGTGGTGTTGGTGTTAAAGGCCAAAAATCACGCGGTAAAGGCAAGGTACGTGCAGGCTTCGAAGGCGGTCAAATGCCTTTGTATCGTCGTCTGCCAAAATTCGGCTTCACATCACTAAAGCAACAAGTAACTGCTGAAGTGCGTTTGTCTGAAATTGGCTTGGTTGATGGTGATGAAGTTACTTTGGCTAGCTTAATCACTGCCAACGTTGTGCGTAACGACATGACACGTGCTCGTGTAATTTTGTCTGGTGAAGTGGCTCGCGCCCTCACAGTCAAAGGCCTGAAAGTGACTAAAGGCGCTCGTGCTGCTATTGAAGCAGCCGGCGGCACAGTAGAGGAATAAGCCGAATGGCGAAGCAAGGCGGACAACAAGCGCGTGAGATGTTACAAAGCCCAGGTATGCAAAAAGGCATGTCTGAGCTGTGGCGCCGTATCGGCTTTTTGTTGTTGGCCTTGCTGGTTTTTCGCCTCGGTGCTCACATTCCGGTTCCGGGTATTAACCCGAGCCGGTTAGCTGAGCTATTTGATCAAAATAAAGACACTATCCTGAGCTTGTTTAACATGTTCTCGGGTGGTGCTTTAGAGCGCATGTCTATCCTCGCACTCGGCATCATGCCGTATATTTCTGCGTCGATTATCATGCAGCTTGCCGCGACGATTATCCCGTCGTTGGAAGCGTTAAAGAAAGAAGGTGAGGCTGGTCGTAGGCAGATCACTCAGTACACTCGCTATGGCACGGTTTTTCTGGCGCTAATTCAATCGATTGGCATGTCAGCTGGTTTGGTTTCACAAGGCATAACATTGAATGATGGCATGGCATTTTTTGTGCCTGCAGTAGTTAGCTTGGTTGCCGGGTCTGTATTTTTGATGTGGCTTGGCGAACAGATTACTGAGCGCGGTGTTGGTAACGGTATTTCAATGCTGATTTTCGCCGGCATTGTGGCTGGTATGCCTGGCGCCGTAGGCATGGCTTTAGAGTCAGCTCGCCAAGGTGAGATTGGTATTCTGGCGTTGCTAGTGATTACTGTTCTAGCCATTGCTGTCGTTGCTGCTGTTGTGTTCATGGAGCGCGGCCAGCGTCGCATTACAGTGCAGTACGCGCAGCGCCAACAGGGTCGCAGAGTATTTGCAGCGCAGCAAAGTCACTTGCCATTAAAGATAAACATGGCTGGCGTTATTCCTGCGATTTTTGCTAGCTCGTTATTGTTGTTCCCGGCCAGTATCGGTCAATGGTTTGCACAGTCGCCTAACCCAACGACCTTCCAGCGTATCTTGCAGGAAATGTCTTTGCTGTTAGCGCCGGCACAGCCGCTGTACTTACTACTGTTTGCCGTACTAATTATTTTCTTCTGCTACTTCTACACGGCCTTAGTTTTCAACCCGCGTGATGTAGCAGATAACCTGAAGAAATCTGGTGCTTATATTCCAGGTATTCGTCCAGGTGAGCAAACCAGCCGTTATATCGACACCGTATTGGGTCGCTTAACACTGGTTGGGTCGCTTTACATGACAGCTGTATGTCTGTTGCCGATGATTTTACAGGTATCATTCAATGTGCCGTTTTATCTCGGTGGTACCTCGTTGTTGATTGTCGTGGTTGTGGTGATGGACTTTATGTCTCAAGTTCAATCCCATCTCATGTCGCAGCAGTATGAGTCATTGATGAAGAAGGCTAACTTGAAAGGCTTCGGTCCTGCTGGTCAAATTCGTTAATTCTCGCGTTTAGTAATTTTGTTGGAGTAGGTGGACCATGAAAGTTCAAGCCTCAGTAAAAAAGATTTGTGGCAACTGTAAAATTGTTCGTCGCAATGGAAGCCTTCGTGTGATCTGCAGCGCTGAACCGCGCCACAAACAACGTCAAGGTTAATCTCAGCAAACGGTTGCATTCGGCCAGTTGAGTCGTTAGACTCTCGCGCCTTGCGCTTGGTCCGAATCATCGGTCTGATACGAAAAGAAGTGGAGTAAAGGTCAATGGCTCGTATTGCCGGCGTCAACATTCCTGATAACAAGCATGCGGTCATTTCATTGACCTACATTTTTGGTATCGGTCGCACTACCTCGGTGAAGATTCTTTCTGCCGTAGGCATCGCACCGGAAACTAAGATCAAAGATCTTACCGATGCGCAGCTCGATTTAGTTCGGGCACAAGTAGCTACACACGCAACTGAGGGTGACCTCCGTCGCGAAGTGTCCATGAACATTAAGCGTCTCATGGATTTAGGTTGCTATCGTGGTATGCGTCATCGTCGTGGCCTTCCGGTCCGCGGTCAGCGTACTAAAACGAATGCTCGTACCCGTAAGGGCCCGCGCAAAGCACTTAAAAAGTAATTTTTATTCATTCTGCCGAACTCGGAAGCTAAAAGATGGCGAAAGATAACTCGCGCGCACGTAAGAAGGTGACCCGTCAGGTCTCTGACGGCATCGCGCACATTCATGCGTCTTTTAATAACACCATTGTGATGATTACCGATCGTCAAGGTAACGCACTGGCCTGGGCCACCTCTGGTGGTCAGGGCTTCCGCGGTTCCCGCAAGTCCACCCCATTTGCCGCACAGGTTGCCGCAGAAGTTGCTGGTAAAGCAGCTGCTGAATACGGTTTGAAAAATCTGGATGTGCAAGTGAAGGGTCCGGGCCCGGGCCGCGAATCCGCCGTGCGCGCTTTGAACGCAGCTGGTTATAAGATCAATAGCATTTCAGATGTGACACCCATCCCGCACAACGGATGCCGTCCTTCTAAAAAGCGTCGCGTGTAAGAGGAGACTGGGAATATGGCTCGTTATATTGGCCCAAAATGTAAGCTCTCCCGTCGCGAAGGAACCGATCTTCAACTGAAGAGCGGCGTTCGTGCACTGGACACCAAATGCAAAGCTGATCAAGCACCAGGCCAGCATGGCGCATCCCGCAAGGGTCGCATGTCGGAGTACGGTACTCAGCATCGTGAAAAAATGAAAGTTCGCCGTATTTACGGTGTGCTTGAGCGTCAATTCAGCAACTACTACAAAGAAGCTGCTCGTCTTCGTGGTTCAACTGGTGAAAACCTGTTGCTTTTGCTTGAGTCGCGTTTAGATAACGTTGTGTATCGCATGGGTTTCGGTGCTACTCGCTCCGAATCACGTCAGCTGGTTAGCCACCGCGCAATCTTGGTAAATGGCGTTCGCGTCAACGTTGCCTCGATTCAGGTAGCTCCTGGTGATGTCATCACTGTTCACGAGAAAGCGAAAGGCCAAGTGCGCGTTAAAAACGCTTTGGAATTAGCTGCTCAACGTGGTGTTCCAGTATGGCTTCAGGTGGATAACACCAAGCTCGAAGGTACATTTAAGACACGTCCGGAACGTTCCGACTTGTCCTCTGAAATCAACGAAAACTTGATCGTTGAACTGTACTCCAAGTAATCGCTTGATTTGAGGGTGTCATCCATGTCACAGGTTAATGAGTTTCTGACGCCGCGCAGCATCGCTGTGCAGGCAGTCAGCGCTACCCGCGCCAAGGTCACCCTGGAGCCGCTTGAACGCGGTTTCGGTCATACGCTGGGTAATGCTTTGCGTCGCATTTTGCTATCTTCCATGCCCGGTGCGGCAGTGGTCGATGTTGAAATCGAAGGCGTTGAGCATGAGTACAGCGCCATTGAAGGTGTTCAGGAAGATGTCATCGAAATCCTGCTCAACCTGAAAGGCTTGGCACTAAAATTGTTTGAACAGCAAGAAGCCATTTTAGCGATTGATGCTAAAGGTCCTTGCGTTGTAACTGCTGCCGATTTGTCGTTGCCACATAACTGCGAAGTGGTTAACCCTTCGCATGTTATTGCAACCTTGGGCGCTAACGCGCACTTGAAAATGAAGCTGCGTGTTGCACGCGGTCGCGGCTATGAGCCCGCAGACGGTCGTTACGAAGAAGATGAAACGCGTCCAATTGGCCGTTTACTTTTAGATGCTTCGTTTAGCCCGATTCTACGTGTTGCTTATGTCGTTGAAAGTGCGCGTGTTGAACAGCGTACTGACTTGGACAAGCTGGTTATTGACTTGGAAACAAACGGTACCATTGATGCTGAAGAAGCGATTCGTCGCGCAGCAACAGTGTTACAACAGCAAATCGCCGTCTTCGTTGATTTGGAAGCAGATAGCCCATCCGTGGCTCCGCTACCAGGCAACGATGTTGATCCGATCTTGTTGCGTCCAGTTGATGACCTAGAGTTAACCGTTCGTTCGGCTAACTGCTTGAAAGCTGAAAATATTTACTACATCGGTGATCTGGTTCAGCGCACTGAAGTAGAACTGTTGAAGACGCCGAACTTAGGCAAGAAATCATTGACTGAAATCAAAGATGTCTTGGCTTCCAAAGGCTTGTCTTTGGGGATGCGCTTGGAGAACTGGCCACCAGCTAGCCTGCGCAATGACGACCGTTTGAATTTTCGCGGCCGTTAATCGGCAACTGAATTAGTGTAGGAAGACTGCCATGCGTCATCGTAATAGTAATGTAAAACTCGGCCGTACCAGCGCACACCGTAATGCTATGTTCCAAAACATGGCTGTGTCGCTGTTTGAGCATGAGCTGATTCGCACAACCTTGCCTAAAGCAAAAGAACTGCGTCGCGTGGCAGAGCCTCTGATCACGCTGGCCAAAAATGACACAGTGGCTAATCGCCGCTTGGCATTTGCCCGCACTCGCTCGAAGCAAATGGTTGGCAAATTGTTCACCGTTCTTGGTCCACGTTATAAAGAGCGTAACGGTGGCTATTTGCGTGTATTGAAAGCTGGCAACCGTCCAGGCGACAACGCACCAATGGCCTATGTTGAGCTCGTTGATCGTGCTATCGCAGGTCCAGCGACTGATGCTGAATAAGCATTAAGTTTTGGATGTGTGATTCAAAAAAGCCAGCTAACGCTGGCTTTTTTGTGTCTGAGAATTGCCATTAAAACTACTGCTGGCTTATAAGCTCAGCAGTGGCTTCAAAAAGCGTCCTGTATGCGATGCGGAGTTATTGGCGACATCTTCTGGCGTGCCCTCGGCAATGATCATACCGCCACCGTCGCCACCCTCAGGGCCAAGATCTAAAACCCAGTCAGCAGTTTTAATGACATCTAGATTGTGCTCAATCACAACGACGGTGTTGCCGGCATCGCGCAGGCGATGCAAGACGCCAAGCAGCTGTTCTATATCGTAAAAATGCAGGCCGGTAGTTGGTTCATCAAGAATGTACAGTGTGCGTCCGGTGTCACGCTTAGATAGCTCCCGCGCTAACTTCACCCGCTGAGCCTCGCCGCCAGATAGTGTGGTCGCGGCTTGGCCAAGCGTGATGTAAGAGAGTCCGACATCAATCAGTGTCTGTAGCTTTCGTGCTAGCGCTGGGATGGCGTCGAAGAACTCGCGCGCGACCTCTACCGTCATGCCTAAGACTTCGGTAATGGTTTTATTTTTGTAGCGGACATCTAGTGTTTCGCGGTTATACCGCAGGCCTTTGCAGGTATCGCAGGATACATAGACATCCGGTAGAAAATGCATTTCGACCTTAATGACACCATCACCTTGGCAGGCCTCGCAGCGCCCACCCTTGACGTTAAATGAGAATCGACCGGGGCCATAGCCGCGTGAGCGAGCTTCCTGTGTGCCGGCAAATAGCTCACGAATTGGCGTGAACAGGCCGGTATACGTCGCTGGATTAGAGCGCGGAGTTCTGCCAATAGGGCTTTGATCGATATCGACGACTTTGTCGAGCAGCTCTATGCCTTCAATCGCATCATGTTCCGCAGGATTTCGTTCGCCAGCACCGTTGAGCTTGGTAGCAGCAATTGGAAATAGCGTGCCGTTGATCAACGTTGATTTGCCAGATCCGGACACGCCTGTGATGCAAGTCATAAGACCGAGTGGAATGGCGGCAGTTACGTTTTTTAGGTTATTGCCACGCGCACCTACGATGCGGAGCTGTGCTTGAGCATCCGGTGTGTGCCGCTTAGCGGGTATTTCGATGCGACGGCGACCAGATAAGTAGTCGCCAGTCACCGACTCGGTGCAGTTGATGATGTCGTCGACGTTGCCGCTGGCGATGATTTGCCCGCCATGTGCACCTGCGCCTGGGCCAATATCAATTACAAAGTCGGCCGCGCGAATGGCGTCTTCGTCATGCTCAACCACTAATACGCTATTACCGAGGTCACGAAGATGGATCAGCGTGCTAAGCAAGCGCTCGTTGTCTCGCTGATGCAGACCAATCGATGGCTCATCGAGCACATACATGACGCCGACTAAGCCTGCACCGATCTGTGACGCTAAGCGAATGCGCTGAGCTTCGCCGCCAGACAGCGTATCGGCCGAGCGATTAAGGCTGAGATAGTCTAGGCCGACATTGACCAAGAATTGCAGGCGGTCGCGAATTTCTTTAAGTATCTTCTCGGCGATTTGGCCTTTTGCACCCGGCAATTTCAGATCGTGAAAATAGGCATTGGCTTTGGCGATAGGCAGGCGCGAAACCATTGGCAAGTTAGTTTCGCCAACAAAGACATGCCGAGACTCTAGGCGCAGTCGTGAGCCTTCGCAGTCGCTACAGGATGCTGAATTAAGGAACTGGGACAGGTCTTCGCGGACGCTTGCAGAGTCGGTTTCGCGATAGCGTCGTTCAAGGTTAGTGAGAATGCCTTCAAAGGGGTGGGCGCGTTGTACTTGCCGTCCACGATCGCCAAGGTATGTGAAGTTAATGTCTTCTTTGTCTGAGCCACTTAATAGTGATTTTTTAATCTTCGCGTTGAGCTCTTCCCACGGCGTATCGAGACTGAACTGATAATGCTCAGCAAGTGATTCAAGCATGGCGTAATAATAAAAATTGCGCCTATCCCAACCGCGAATAGCACCTTGCGATAGAGAAAGCTCAGGGTGCGCAATCAAGCGACGCTCATCGAAGTATTGCTTAACGCCAAGGCCATCACAGCTTTGGCAGGCGCCGGCTGGGTTGTTGAATGAAAATAGGCGCGGCTCTAACTCGGCAATGGCGTAGCCACAATGAGCACAGCTAAAGCGTGCAGAGAACACCATCTCAGCGCCGTCTTCGTTCATCGGCACAACCCAGGCGACACCATCAGCAATGCGCAGGGCGGTCTCGAACGATTCTGCCAGCCGTAACTGCAGATCGGCTCGCACTTTAAAGCGGTCAACCACGACTTCAATATTGTGCTTTTTCTGTTTATCTAGCGCTGGAGCTTCATCAAGATCGACAACGATGCCGTTGATGCGAGCGCGAACAAAACCTTCAGCACGGAGCTTATCAAAGACATGCAAGTGCTCGCCTTTACGCTCACGCACGATCGGCGCTAAGAGCATGAGCGCAGTGCCTTCAGGTATCTCAAGCACGTGATCAACCATTTGGCTGACCGTTTGTGCTGCTAGCTCAACATTATGCTCTGGGCAGCGTGGCGTGCCTGCGCGGGCAAATAATAGGCGCAGGTAGTCGTGAATCTCGGTAATGGTGCCGACCGTTGAGCGAGGATTGTGTGACGTTGATTTTTGCTCGATCGAAATGGCCGGCGATAAGCCTTCGATATGATCAACGTCGGGCTTCTCCATGAGCGATAAAAATTGCCGTGCATAGGCCGAAAGTGACTCGACATAGCGACGCTGGCCCTCAGCGTAAAGCGTATCGAAAGCGAGTGAAGATTTGCCTGAGCCAGACAGCCCTGTAATGACGACGAATTTATCGCGAGGGATGTCGACATCAATATTTTTCAGGTTGTGCGTACGTGCGCCACGTACCTTAATGCTATTCATGCTGAAGCCTAGAAAAAATCAATGTTCCAGTATACGCAAAAGCGGCGCCCATCCGCAGGCTAATGCGCTAGATCAAATGCTAGACAAGATAAAAATCCAGCACTGTGCCGTGAGCAAGTCAGTGCTAGAATCATGCCCCCAGATTTTCGTTGTCAGACCAATATGTCCGCAATGACCACCGGTGAGCGTCACGCCGTATTCTCACTAGCCACGATTTTCTCACTGCGCATGGTCGGTCTTTTCATGATCTTGCCGGTGTTTTCGGTATATGGCGCCTCGTTAGATGGCGCAACACCACTATTGATAGGTCTTGCTGTCGGTAGTTACGGGCTAGCACAGCTGATGCTGCAAATTCCCTTCGGTTTATGGGCTGACCGTTTCGATCGAAAAAAGCTCATCCTCATCGGCTTATTACTGTTTGTCATTGGCGGCGCTGTGGCGGCGCAAGCGACGAGTATTTGGTGGGTCATTATTGGCCGATTTTTGCAAGGCGCAGGCGCAATTTCAGCTGTAGTGATGGCGCTGCTGTCGGACTTGGTGCGTGATGAGCATCGTACGCGCGCGATGGCGGTAGTGGGCATGAGTATTGGTATTTCCTTCGCCATTGCCTTTGTATTAGGGCCTTGGGTAGCCGATATTTTTGGCTTGTCTGGGCTGTTTTGGGTAACCACTATCATGGGTGTTGCCGCCATGCTGCTCTGTGTTTGGCGGGTGCCGCGTGCTCGTCAAGCCCAGCGCCAGCTGCCGCCACACTACATGACGCATTTGCGTGAAATGCTCGCAGTACCTGAGTTGCGTCGATTAAATATAGGTATTTTTACACTGCACTTGGTGATGACTGCTTGCTTTGTGTCGTTGCCACCATTACTAGTTGCGGCGGGATTGCCCGTGAGTCAGCACGGCTGGCTGTATTTGCCGGTGATGTTGATTGCTTTTATTGCGCTGATCCCTGCGGTGATTATTGCTGAGAAAAAGCACCGCATGCGGGAGGTTTATTTGAGTGCCGTGGTGCTGTTATTTGTCGCCATGATTGCCTTGGCATTTGCGCATAAAGGACTGGTTGCTCTCATTATTTCGGTGGCGCTATTTTTCTTCGCATTTAATCTGCTTGAAGCACTACTTCCGTCGTTGGTGAGCAAAATCAGCCCCGCTGGCGGCAAAGGTACGGCGATGGGTATTTACAGTACATCGCAGTTTTTAGGTGCATTTTTGGGCGGCGTTACCGGCGGAGCGTTGCATCAATGGCAGCAGGGCGGCGGGCTATTCTTAGTACTGGCAGTCGCGACGATGTTTTGGCTATGGCGTGCCTACTCCATGGCACAGCCAGCCTATTTGCATAGCGTAATACTGCAACCAGAGGGTGAGGGTCGTGGCCAGGTTGGCGAGGCAAGTCCAGGTATAGGGCAGTTACTGAGCGAACAAGCATTGTCGGATATTCGTGCGCTTGCTGGCGTAGAGGAGCTTGTCGTGCTTCCCGATGATGCGCTGATTTATTTGAAAGTTGATAAGCTGCACTGGCAGCCAGAATCGCTGACGCCATGGCCAGTAAGAATAATTGCCACATAAGGTGGCGAAGCCTAGGTCACTGGTCTACATTAGTTTTAACAAAATAGCGTTTAGGAGAGAGCCATGCGTGGTGTAAATAAGGTCATTTTGGTGGGTAATTTAGGGCGCGATCCCGAGGTACGTTATTTGCCGTCAGGTGGTGCCGTGGCCAATATCACTGTCGCTACCAGCGAGGCTTGGAAGGATAAAAATACCGGCGCTATGCAAGAGCAAACTGAATGGCATCGTGTGGTTTTTTACGGGCGTTTAGCTGAAATTGCTGGCGAATACTTGCGCAAGGGCTCTAAGGTTTATCTAGAAGGCAGTCTGCACACACGTAAGTGGCAGGACAAGGCGACAGGCCAAGACAAGTACGCAACCGAAATTAAAGCGATGGCTATGCAAATGCTAGATGGCAAGGGCGGCAATTCATCAAGCTCAGATGATGGTAATGCACCATCGTATGATGACTATGATGGTGGTAGTTCGTCGCAAGCCAAGGCTCCAGCAGCTCGGCCATCGTCGCCGCGCCCAAGCCCGTCTGCGCCGCCGCGAGCCGCCGCGCCGGCAGCAATGGAAGATTTCGATGACGACATCCCGTTCTAGCGCTTTCCCGCGCTTCGTAAGTGAATCGACGCCCCTTTGACGGGGCGTTCGTTTTTGTAACAGGGCATCGTAGAGTGCGGCAAAGTGGGAAATTTCACGCTATGATGTCGCCACTATAAGAGTTACGTCTTGTTTGTTATTTGCTCTGCTAGATGACAGCAAGACCGCGATGTCTGTTGAGGTCTCTTTGAAGCGTTTTGCCTTCGTTTGTCTATTGCTCTTGGTATTTGGCTTTTCAGTCCTATATCACGCACCCGCTCGCCTGCTTGCGCCTCTAATGCAGCCCACTATTGGCGTCAGTAATTGGGGCGGCACGTTGTTTAACGGTCAAATGCTGGGTGCCTATAGCCAAAAGCCATTCTTCATTACTTGGCAATGGCGAGCCGCGGAAGTCTTACGCTTGCGCTTAAGCGCCAATGCCAGCGTTGCCGGACCTTTTGATGCGGTGCTAGCGGCATCGAAAAGCCCCTTAGGCTGGCAAATGGATTTGACTGATTTGCGCTTGCCTGCCGGTCAAAGCGTTTTCTTAGGTCCTGGGACAGCTATCCCTGCCTGGAAAAGTCCATCCTTAGTAATTGCTCGCTCTAGCGATGGTTATTGGACTCAGGCCGAAGGTTCGCTACTAACAGCTGGCGGCATGCTGCGTTTAAATTTGCAGGGCCAAGTGCAGGAAATTAACCTGCCGAGCTCGACGCTTAATTGGACTATTAAAGACGGTAATTTGGTCGGCGATTTACGCCAACGCGAGGGCAATATGGCCTTGGCGACGCTGACACTGACTCATGACAATCGCATTCAATGGCAGATTCGTGATCGTTTGCTGCGCTTAAAGCCGACTTATAGCAGCACCAATAGTCCCGACCTGATTGTTTTGACTGTGGCTGAGCCATTATGACGGCGGCCTATTCACTGTGGCATGATGCCGACACTATTAAGCTAGCCATAAGTGAGGGCCTAGAACATGCGTGATCGCTTTACGCAGCTCTGGGAGCAGCGCCGTACACAGCATCCAGCCACTGTGATTATCGTCATTGCTGCGGCATGGCTAGCGTGGTTGTTGGCGAAGTATGTATGGCTGATTTTTTCCGGCGTATCAGCGCCTTTGGTGGCGCCAGATTTGTCGCTGTCTTTGCGCGTGCCGCCAACGGTCGATGCTCGGCGCATTGGCACAATGTTCGGTGAGCAAGATGCGGCACAATCAGCGGTGGCTGACACCACTTTACAGCTGCGCCTTGATGGCCTCTTAGAGAGCCAGAATGCAGAGTTGTCGCGCGCATTTATATCCGAGCGCGGTAAGGGTAGCCCTGAAATATATCGCCCCGGTGACGAAGTGCCTGGCGGCGCTAAAATTGATCGTATCGAAGATAGCACCGTGGTTTTGCTCCGCGCTGGTCGCGAAGAGATTTTGCGCTTCGATCTGCCTAGCCAAACTGGCGCTACCACGGCAGCAGTAGTGCCGAATGCAGCCGTGGCACGAGCCGCGCAAGCGCGCAACGTGTTGAGCAATTTGGCCGAGCGCTTAGCTAACTCACCAATGACGGCTTTGCGTCAGATGGGTATGCGCCGCACATCTCAGGGCTATATTGTTAGCATCACGGCGCCAAAAGAAATGCTGACTCGCTTTGGCTTAAAGCCTGGCGATCGTGTTGTCAGCATCAATGGCCAAACTGTTGGCAAAGATGTTGAGGCCGACCAGAAAGTCCTTGGCCAATTACAAGAATCCGGTAACGCGCGTGTCGAAGTACAGCGCGGCACTCAGACACTCACGTTAGAACAAAGGCTCTAAGCCCTATGAAAAAACCCGTCTTTAAAACACTCGCCTTGTGCATGATGCTGGTCACCAGCCATGCGGCCTTTGCCGAAAAAACTTGGAAGATCAACCTGAAGGATGCCGATATTTCTGCACTCGTTAGCGAGATGGCTGAGATTACCGGCAAAAACTTTGTGGTTGATCCGCGCCTTAAGGGCAACGTCACGGTGATCTCCACTCGCGAAATGTCGGCTAGCGAGCTCTACGAGTTATTTCAAAGCGTCTTGAGTATCAATGGTTTTGCTGCAGTGCCTAGCGGGCCGGTGGTGAAGATTTTGCCAGATACCAATGCTCGTCAATCAGGCATTCGTGTCGATAGCGGTAGCTATCGCGATGGCGAAGAGCTGGTCACTCGCGTGGTGATCTTGCAGCAGGCTAATGCCACCGAATTGCTGGCGGCTCTTCGTCCCATGATGCCGCAGTTTGCCCACATGGCCTCAGTGCCGGGCAATAACGCCTTGGTGATTTCCGATCGTGCTAGCAACGTCGAAGCCATGGTTGCGATTATTCGTGACTTAGATGATGGCGAAAAAGACGATGCGATTGAGATCATCCCCGTCAAAAATGGTAAGGCATCTGATCTGCTCAATATTCTTGAAACCATGGAGTCTGGCGCGCCGGCTGTTATGAAAAATGGCGGCCAGTCTGGCAAAGTACGCTTAGTGGTAGACGAGCGCACCAATCGCTTGCTGGTTCGTGGTGATCGCGCCCTGCGTGACCGCGTGCGTGCGGTTATTCAGAGTCTAGACTCCGCACCAGACATGAATGATGACCAAGTGAAGGTCTATCGCTTGAAGTTCGCTAGCGCGCGCCAAGTGGCTGAGGTGTTGAAAGGCGTACTGACTACCGATAGCAAAAAATCTTCATCTTCCTCGACCGTGTCAACAGCCTCTGGCAGCAGCGGCAGTGACAGCAGCAGTTCACCTCGCGGCGGTGCATCAACGACGACCATCACCGTAGAAGGCGCTAGTCTGATTGCCGATGAGACGCAAAATGCACTGATCGTTCGAGCCAAGCCGACACAGTTGCGCCAAATTGAGTCAGTGCTTGATGACCTAGATAAGCGTCGTGCGCAGGTGCTAATTCAGGCTGCTATTGTTGAAGTCTCTGGTAGTAACGCTGAGCAGCTTGGCGTGCAGTGGGCTGCAGGCAACCCGCAGGCTGGCGTTGGTTTGGTCAACTTTAATAATGCCGGTGCTAGCTTAACGGGCTTGGCAACCGCCTTTGCAACAAATGACTTCACTCAGGCCGGCCTAGGTAATGGCGCCGCGTTTGGTTTGGGTACGTCGAAAACCAATTCCAATGGCGATCGCTCATTTTATGGTGCGCTCATCCAAGCATTGAGCTCGGTAACGGATGCTAACTTGCTGTCGACACCAAGCATCATGACGCTGGATAACCAAGAAGCGAAAATTGTGGTTGGTCAAAACGTTCCGTTTATTACTGGCTCGACCGGCACCAGCGGCTCGGGCGTTAGCAACCCATTCACTACGATTGAGCGCCAAGACGTTGGTATCACACTGAAAGTGACGCCGACCATTACCGATGGCGGCACCGTACGTTTAGATGTCCAGCAGGAGGTGTCATCGGTCGTGCCTTCGGTAGATGGTATTAATTCCTCAGATATTATTACCAATAAGCGCTCAATCGAGACGTCGATTCTAGCTGACGATGGCCAAACCATTGTGCTCGGTGGCTTGGTGCAGGATGACGTGACCAAGTCGGTTAGCAAAGTGCCATATTTGGGCGATATCCCAGGCATTGGCTTTCTGTTCCGCTCAACCAGCGACACTCGCACCAAGCGTAATCTATTAGTGTTCCTGCAGCCGACGATCGTTCGCAGCAGCATACAGGCCGCAACTATTTCGCAGCGTCAATACGGTGCCGTGCGTCGCGTTGACTTAGGTTTAGATGCCGATGGCCGCTTAACCAAGCTGCCACCAAATATCCAAGATATTTATCAAGGTGGCACTCAGCGCGATGGCGATAAAAAGGATGCGGATGCACCAACATTAGTGCCAATTCCTGCACCAGCAGCGAAGCCAGCGCCAGTTATTGCGCCAGCGGTGAAAGAGCCAGCAATTCGCACCATTCCCGCGTCGCCTCGTGCTGCGCTGGAAGAGCCTTCGGTATATAGCGCTGATCTTGCCGAGCCAATTGAGTCGACGCCGATGCCCAGCAATGCAACGGTGATTCAGCGCGTACCGGCTCCCGTAAAGTCTGCTCCTGCAGCCTCGCAGACTCGGGCATATCAGCCGCCGATGGTGCCACCAGCAACGCAAGCACGTCCATTTGTATCAGATCGCGACCCTGTGCTTTCAGAACCCACAGAGCCGCGTTTTGAACGTGCACCAGCTGCTGCATCACCTGCGTCATCGAGCAATAGCTTTGAGCCGCCACGTGAAATTCGCACGAAAAGTGGCAATGTCTACAGGCCATTAGGTGATACCTCGCCGGCTCCAACAAATGCTCCTGCGGCGCCTGCGCCACGAGCTGAGTTTGTGCCAGCGCCGTCTGCTAAGCCTTACGTTGCCCCGGCATCTTCGGCGTCAGCCCCCGCCGCAGAGCCAGCTGAGAGCACAAGCGGCAAGCGTGAGATTCGCACTAAAAGCGGTAATGTTTATTACATCGATGAGTGAGGTTTAGCTCCCTAACAAAGCTAGGCACTGATGCAAAGCTGCCTAGCTTTGTGATGCTGTTATTGTTTCAAGACCGGCGCTTCACCAGCCAATGCTTCGGCCACTAATTTCTCCGCAAATGGCCGCATGGCAAGCTCAGCGCGAATCTCGCGCAAATTCCAGTAATGCCCACCGATAGCACGATTGATCATGACTTGCTCAGGCACCGGCTGAAATGCTCGCCATTGTGGCAGCGCTTCGCGGCTTAGCTTCATGGCAATCTCTGCAAGCGGAAATTCTGCGTAATTCACCGGTTTATTGTCGATGCTAGCTTGCGCTAAACGTATCCAAGGCGCGTAAAAATCATGGCACAAGTGCGGTGTATGCTCGGTATTGCGCGCACCCATCGCTATCAAGCCTTGCTCGAGCCGCTGTGCATCGCCAGCAAAAGCAGCCTGCGTGATGGCGGCATAGCGTTGCACACCGACATCGCTCATGGCCTTCACTGATCCGAAATCGTAAATCACCACACTGCCATCGGGGCGAGCGGCAAAGTTGCCAGGATGCGGGTCGCAATGCACAGTTTTCAGCACAAAAAGCTGGCGGGCGATGGTGCGAAATAGGCGCTCGCCCAAGATGTTTCGTGTCGCTTGATCATAGCGCTCGTCGAGTTGAGCGAAGTGGTCGCCAGGCTCGTAGATCAGCGTTAGTACTCGGCGTGTGCTGAGTTCCACTAGCACTTCGGGAACGATAACTTGAGCATCATCACGGTGAAACTCGCGGAAGCGCTGCAGCGTAGAAGCTTCGAGAAAATAATCGAGCTCGTCGTTTAGGCTTTGGCGAATTTCTTCAAATATGGCATCGAGTAGATCACCTTTGACTGGTAGTACACGGGCGATTTTAAAGGCCATGCGCAGCTGACCAAGATCAGCCTTGATGTTGGCATCAACATCGGGGTACTGCACCTTCACCACGACCTCGCGGCCATCTAGCGTGCGTGCGCGATGCACTTGGGCAATCGATGCGCTAGCTAAAGCAGTTTCATCGAAATGACTGAAGTGTTGGCGCCAGTCGCTACCAAAAGCCTCAATCAGCCGGGCCTCGATTTCATTGAAAGGCCGAGGCGGGGCTTGGTTTTGCAGGCTGCTTAAGGCCTCAATCAGTTCTGGCGGCAAGACATCGCGGTATTGCGAAATGATTTGCCCGACCTTCATCACCGCACCTTTCATCGAGCCGAGTGTGCCAGCGATTTCTTTGCCTATGCGCGTATAAAGCTCGGCGTCTGCAGCGCTGCGGTCGATGTCTTTTTGCCATAGGCGTTGCCAGCGATCACGAGCAACATCGCCACCGATGCGCGCGGTCATGCCAGCGAGGCTGAGTAAGCGGGAGCCTTTTTTAGCGGATGGAGTTTTGGCCATAATGGCCTCCTAAGCTCAGGCTGAGGGCTGAGCTTAGGCTATTGCGTTAGTTGCCGCGAGTGGGCAAGTGGGCGCTCGCCACGTGTTAGCGGGATAAGTGCAGGGACATGGGGTTTGGCAGCATATCGGCAAGTTTCAGCATGCGGCCCGAAAGCTCGGGATAGGAGTCGGCGAGCACGGTGATATGGCCGAGTTTGCGGTCGGCGCGCTCAGTTTTGCCATAAAGATGCAGGTGCGCGTCGGTCACGCTAAGGATGCCAGCACTGTCTGGATGCTCTCCAATAATATTGAGCATGGCGCAGGGCTTTTCGGCGCGCGTGCAACCAAGCGGCAAGCCTGCGACAGCGCGAACATGGTTTTCAAACTGTGAGCAATGCGCGCCTTCTATGCTCCAATGCCCAGAGTTGTGCACGCGCGGCGCAGTTTCATTAGCCACTAAGCCATGACGTGTTTCAAACAATTCTAGCGTGAGCACGCCAACGTGATTAAGCGATTGCAAAATCGAGGAAATATAGCGCTCGGCGGTGAGCTGTGTGTTTTCATCTAAATGCGGCGCGGGCACTATTGAGTGACTCAAAATGCCGCGATGATGGTGGTTTTCAGCGAGCGGATAAAATTGCGTTTGGCCATCCTGAGCACGTACGGCAATGATGGAAAGTTCGCGGCGAAACTGTACAAATTCTTCGGCAATTAGCGGCACTGAGCCACCGAGTTGCTGCCAGCACAAGCTAATTTGCTCGGCTTCGCGCAAGAGGAATTGACCTTTGCCATCGTAGCCGTCAGTCACAGTTTTCACGACCAATGGCAAGCCTAATTCGGCAACCGCAGCACTAAGATCGGCTTCAGCTCGAATCTCGTGATAACGCGCGGAGGGAATTTTTAGCTCATTAAAAAGCTGTTTTTCATTGAGCCGATTTTGCGACACAGCCAAGGACTTTACGCCAGGGAAAACTGGCTTCTGCGCAGCAATAGCTTCGACCCATGCCGTCGGGATATTTTCAAACTCATAAGTGAAAACATCGGCGGAGTCGATAAAGGCTTGCAGGCTCTCGGCGCTATAGTCGTTGTCTCCAAAGCGCTGTCCAAGCACTGCCGATGGGCAGTGCTCAGCACGATCATAGAAGCTAAATGACAAGTTCAGTGGGTAGCCGGCGAGGGCCATCATGCGGCCAAGTTGGCCACCACCGAGCACGCCGATGCGCAAGCTCATGCTTTTACTCCGGGGATGGGGTTGGCCAGAACAGTGTCGGTTTGGCGCTCGCGGAAGGCTTCGATGGCCGTCAGCAGTTTTGCGTCATGTAGCGCTAAAATTTGTGTCGCTAACAGCGCGGCGTTAATAGCGCCGGCTTTGCCGATGGCCATGGTGCCGACGGGCACGCCGCCAGGCATTTGCACGATTGAAAGCAACGAGTCTAGGCCATTAAGCGCTTGCGATTGCACTGGTACACCGAGCACTGGCAGTACCGTTTTGGCGGCACACATGCCGGGCAAATGCGCTGCGCCACCGGCACCGGCAATGATGACTTGAATGCCACGGCCAGCGGCAGCTTCGGCATAGCTGAAAAGCTTGTCGGGCGTGCGATGTGCAGAGACAACTTCGGCCTCAAAGGAGACGCCTAGATCGCGCAGCGTATTCGCGGCGTGCTCCATCGTCGACCAATCAGATTGTGAGCCCATAATGATGCCAACGAGTGGCGCGTGCGTGGTGGCGGTCATAATGGCCATCCTAAATATCGGAGATCGCGAATTGTCGAGGAATCAGTCAGACAGGGCAAGCCCGATGATCGCGGAAGCGCCGCCGATGCACAGTGTTAGTAAAAACAATAAGCCTAAAAATCGCCAGAATGGCTTGAAGCTAGTCGGCATAGGCTCACGCGCAGGCATCGATCGCTCACGCGAGGCATTTTGCGCTACGGTAGGCTCTGGGGCATCGGATCTAGTCACGGTAAAGCTCTCCAATAATCGTACTGATAGTCAACTTTACAGGGCTTCGTGCGAATAGACATGGAACAATAGATGACGTGCTCACGCCACTTTGCGAGAATCTAAGCGCTAACCATTTTTAAGGTGACTCATGAAAGCTGTTTTGTCGATGGGCTGGCCTTTGCTGACCTTCCGTGTCGGGCCAGAAGCGCTGCCGTATGCGCCACGATTAATTCTTCCGCTAGTGTTGCTAAACCTAGCACTTAGCTTTGGCATACAGGCCTTGGCCGGCAGCGAGATGGATAAGCCGGTATTGCAACTTTCTGCGATGGCACTCGCGGCTGAAGCGCTATGGCTGGCTTTTTGCTTGCAGCGCCGCGGTTGGCAAAATCGCTGGGTGCAGAGCTACTCAGCATTGGTACTGATAGATACATGGATATCTGCGCTGGCGGTGCCAATCGCGTTGATCGTCCTGCAAGGCGGCGATGTGCTGCTTGGCGTTGCGGCGATTTTGCAGATCGCGATGACTTTGTGGAGCTTGAATGTGCGTGGCCATGTTTATGCGCAAACATTGGCAGTCTCACGCCTACGCGGCATCTTGCAGGCCATGGTGCCGATTTTGCTGGTTATGGTCGTCGCCGTTGCGCTATTTCCCGACATGCTGCCAATGCCCGAAGCGCCTGTCGCTGAGCCCGCAACCCCTGCTATGACGCCGGAGCCGTAATCCATGCACATTCATATTTTAGGCATTTGCGGCACGTTTATGGGCTCGCTGGCGGTGTTGGCGAAAGCGCTGGGCCATGAAGTCAGCGGCAGTGATACTGCCGTGTATCCGCCAATGAGCACACAGCTGCAGGCTCAAGGCATCACGCTGATGGAGGGCTATAAAGCTGAGCATCTGCAGCCCGCGCCTGATCTAGTGATTATTGGTAACGCCTTGAAGCGCGGCATCGAGGCTGTGGAGTATGTGCTAGAGCAAGGTATTCCCTATACCTCGGGGCCGGCATGGTTGGCACAGCACGTACTGCAAGGCCGGCATGTAATCGGCATCGCGGGCACGCATGGCAAAACCACTACGACGACCATGGTGGCGTGGGTGTTGGAGCAAGCTGGTCTAGCTCCAGGCTTTTTGATTGGCGGTGTGCCGCAGGGCTTTGAGGCCAGCGCGCAGCTGGGTGGCGGGCGTTATTTTGTGGTGGAGGCTGACGAATACGATTCAGCCTTTTTCGATAAGCGCTCGAAGTTTGTTCATTACGCGCCACGCACGGCGGTGCTGAATAATCTTGAATTCGATCACGCCGATATTTTTGATGACCTCGCAGCCATTCAAAAGCAGTTTCACCATTTGGTTCGGACTATTCCTGGCGGCGGTCGCATTTTATTTCCGCAGGATGAGCCGGCGCTGCATGAAGTCATTGCTATGGGCTGTTGGACGCCGACGCAAACCATGGCCATTGGTCATTCGAGTGAAAAAGGAGCGCCAATTTGGCAGGCCGAATTACTCGAAGCCGATGGTTCGGCATTCGCCATCTGGCACAACGGCCAACGCGCCGCCGAAGTGCGTTGGCCTCTGACTGGCCTGCACAATGTGCGCAATGGCATGGCGGCGATTGCTAGCGCTGAACATGTCGGCGTCAGTGTGGCTAAGGCTGCTGAGGCGCTATCGCAGTTCCCTGGCGTGAAGCGTCGCATGGAGCTGCTCGGCACGCCCGACGGCATTGCGCTTTATGATGACTTTGCGCATCACCCCACGGCCATCCGCAGCACGCTCGATGGTCTGCGTGAACGCCAAGGGGCGGCACGTATTTGGGCGATCATTGAGCCGCGCTCAAACACCATGCGTTTGGGTGCTCACAAGGTGCATTTAGCACAGTCGTCAGCGCCTGCCGATCAGGTCATTTGGTATCAGCCACCGGGCATGGATTGGGATTTGGCCGACGTAGTAGCTGCCAGCAATGGGCGAGCCAGTTTGGCGACAGATCTGGATGCGATTATTGCGAGAGTGAGCCGTGAGGCAAAAGTGGGGGACGCCATTGTGGTGATGAGCAATGGTGGCTTTGGCGGCATTCATCAGCGCTTGCTAGCGGCGCTTCAGGCGCGAGCTGGCGGTGAGCACGGCCCTGGCAAGCATGGAGCCAGCGCATGACGCTATTGGCGGCACTTGCCGTAGCGGTAGGGGCAGCCATCGGTGCTTTATTGCGTTGGATGTTAGGCATGGGCTTTAATGCACTATGGCCAACCCTGCCCGCTGGCACATTACTGGCAAACTGGATTGGTGCTTATGCCATTGGCATTTTAGCGGCGTTATTTAGCGCGCACCCTGGCGTTTCAGACACCACACGCTTGCTCTTGATGACCGGCCTGTTAGGCGGCCTAACGACATTTTCTACGTTTTCGCTGGAGGCGGTGAGCTTATTGCAGCGTCAGCTCTGGTTGCCGGCACTGTCGCACATTAGCTTGCATGTTCTGGGCTCGATTGCACTAACGCTGGCGGGGATGGCCAGCGTTAGTGCCTTGCGAGCTTAGCGCTTAAGCCTCACTTTTAGGCGTGCGACGCTTACGCATACGGATGTTGAGCATCTCAACCATTACCGAGAATGCCATTGCGCCGTAGATATAGCCTTTAGGCATGTGCTGGCCAAAGCCTTCGGCGATGAGCATGGTGCCAACCAAAACCAAGAATGCTAATGCCAACACCTTGATGGATGGGTGATGGTCAACAAACTCGCCAATCGGTTTAGCGGCAAACATCATCACAATTACCGACAAGACAATGGCGATCACCATGATGCTGACATCGTCTGCCAAACCAACCGCCGTGATGACAGAGTCGAGCGAGAACACGATATCAATAATGGCAATTTGCACAATGATGGCGAAGAAGCTGGCGCCAGCTGCCGAGGCGGCGTTCGTCACTTGAACATGCGCTGACTCACCTTCAACGGTATCGAAAATCTCAGTTGCCGATTTCCAGAGTAGGAATAAGCCACCGCCAATTAGGATCAGGTCGCGCCCAGTGATCGCAATGCCAGCGAGTGTCACCAATGGCTCGGTAAGACGCATAACCCACGTGATTGACAGTAGCAGCGCAATACGCGAGACCATAGCCAAGCCTAGGCCAAAAACACGAGCTGCTTGGCGTTTTTCAGGCGCGACTTTATTGACCAAAATGGTCAGGAAAATAATATTGTCGATGCCTAGCACAATCTCTAAGAGACTGAGCGTGGCAAGGGTGATCCAAGCTTGTGGGTCAGCAATCCATTCAAACATAGCGGTTCTCAGGCAAAGTGGCAGATATAGTCTAGGGTTTCGAGCGTTTCGATTTCAAAACTGGAGTTCGCTGGCACGTCAAACGAGCTGCCGTCGCGATAATCAGTCCAAGTATCTGAGCCAGCGAGTAGAACTCGGCAATGGCCGGCGGTGATTTCCATGATCTCAGCTGCTTGTGTGGTGAAGGTAAGCGTTGAGGGCAAAATCACACCTAAAGTTTTGCGTGTGCCATCAGCCAAAATAATGGCATGACTGACACAGCGGCCATCAAAGTAGACGTTGGCTTTTGTCATCACAGTGACGTTGTCAAACTGACTCATGGGCTGCTCCGGAGCAGAACGATTGATGGTGCGGATTCTAGGGCTTCGCAGAGGAGGCGCAAAGGCCTGTCACTAAATAGTCATAAAAACTTAATCTTGCTGTCGTTGGACTATCCAGTCACTGTCATGCTCGAGCAGCAGACTGCTCGCATGAAAAAAACCAAAGAGAAGCCTAATGCAGTAAATTTCTCATGGCAGGCCGCCACTCAAGACCCTGTCATGCTCCCCAACAAGCCCTATGTGCAGATGCGTGATCAGCTTAAAACAGGTGATTTAATATTGTTTTCTGGGCGAAGCTTTGCGGCACGTCTAGTGCGTGGTTTGACTGGTAGTAGATGGTCACACGTCGGTCTCGTTGTGCGTTTGCCGGAAATGCCGCAAACGCCTTTGCTGTGGGAGGCAACGTTGGCAAGCAAGGTGCATGACATCACCGAAGGAAAGCCTTTCGATGGCGTTCAATTAGTTGCATTAGATGATCGTATCGCAAGTTATCAAGGCTTAGTGGCGGTGCGTCGCCTTCAGCATGTGCAAACGGATGCGCAGGCTCGAGCGCATTTAGAGTCACTTATTGATGAGTGGAGAGCTAAGCCTTATCGCAACTTCATTCGCCAACACATCAGTGCTTGGGTGCGCGGAGAAGAGGCGCTGTCGTTCCGCCGAGGCGGGTTTTGTAGCGAGCTCGTCGCTGAGGTTTATCGCCGCTGGTCATTACTTCCGGAAGATCGCCCGGCTCACCACTACGTCCCTCGCGACTTTGGTTGTGAGAGAGGTGTGCCACTATTGCGCGGTGGCTTATCGCCCACCTGTCTATTAACAGTCTAGTTTGTTCAATAACGCGCCTATGTAAAACTATTGCCGAGCGCTCAACGTTAATGTTGACGGAGTCTGCTAAAGCAAATTTGTAAGGCTCTGCATTCTTGATTGTGTCATCTTTTGCCTTTAACCTTCGCGGCGTCAGTGCCAGGGCGAACCAGCCACGTGCCACGCAGCAACCTGACGCTTGGAGCAGCCTTTTAATCTAGCCAAAGCCGGCGTCTAAGGGCTTTTTTCTACTCTCAAACTGAAGGAAGGTTTGTTATGCGTTTATCTGACTATTGCACCGATGCTGAATGGGCAAAAATTAAAAAAGTAGCCGACGATAAAGAGACTCCGTTTCTGGTCGTCGACCTCGACATCATCAAACAGAAGTATGAAGAGCTGACTAACTGCTTCCCGAAAGCCAAAGTGCATTACGCACTGAAAGCTAACCCGGGCCAGCCAGTGATCGATCTGCTGCGCGACCTAGGTTCTAACTTTGACTGTGCCTCGATGTTTGAGCTCAGCAAAGTGTTGGACTCGGGCGTATCGCCTGACCGCGTTAGCTACGGCAACACCATCAAAAAAGCCGCACACGTAAAGTGGGCCTATGAGCAAGGCATTCGCTTATTTGCTACCGACTCGAAAGCCGATTTGCAGAACATTGCTGAGTACGCTCCGGGCTCGAAAATTTTTGTGCGCATCTTGGTAGAAGGTGGTGAGACCGCCGAATGGCCATTGTCGCGTAAGTTTGGTTGCCACCCTGATATGGCGATCGACTTGTTAGTGCAAGCGAAAAACCAAGGCTTGATCCCTTATGGCATTTCCTTCCATGTCGGCTCGCAGCAAAAAGACATCGCAGTCTGGGATGCCGCGTTGTCGAAAGTGAAGTATATGTTCGACTGGATGAAGTTCGAAGAAGGCCTCGAGTTGAAAATGATCAATATGGGCGGCGGCTTCCCTGCTAACTATATTTCCGAGGTCAACCCGATCAATATTTATGCGCAAGAAATCCTGCGCTATTTGCATGATGACTACGGCGATGAAGCTCCAGAAATCATCCTTGAACCAGGCCGTTCACTGGTCGGTGAGTCTGGTGTGCTGGTGTCGGAAGTGGTGCTGATTTCGCGTAAGTCGCGTACCGACTTAAAGCGCTGGGTGTATACCGATGTCGGTCTTTTCCAAGGTCTGATGGAAACCATGGGCGAGTCGATCAAATACCCCATCTACACTGAAAAAATGGATGAGAGCGACAACAAAGAAGGTAGCGTAGTGCTGGCGGGTCCAACCTGCGACTCCACCGACATCATGTACGAAAATGTTGGCTATCATCTGCCCATGAGCTTGGCTCCGCGTGATCGCCTGTATTGGCTGACCACGGGCGCTTACACCAACTCATACAGTTCGGTTGAGTTCAACGGCTTCCCACCTCTGCAGACTTACTACGTTAAGTAGCTTCGTCATTTTGCTCCGATGTGTTGCGCCGTTTGGCGGCGCGCGCATCGCTAGCAAAAAGCTCTTCTAGCTCCCGTATCGACTGTTTCGCACTGGCGACCAGCTCGGCTTCATTTTGGTAGATGGCTTGCTGGCGTAGCAGCAAATCCTCATCGTACTCACGAAAGCGCTTCACGCCAGCCTTGGCATCGCCCTCACTAAAGCCAATCTCTTGCAAGACATCACTAGCAAGCTCCAAGCTGCTGGCAAAAGTCTCTCGATGTATCAAGTTAACGCCAATATCCATCAAGCGGTAAGAGTGCATGCGGTCGCGTGCGCGAGCATAAATGGGCGTATTGGGGAAGTGGCGGCGTATCAGCTTGGCGGTATGCACAGACTCGTCTACGTCATCGATGGCGAGCACAATAACTTTGGCTTTGGCTGCTCCCGCGGCAAGTAGAAGTGCGTGTGAGTCTGGGCGGCCGTAATAGACTTTATTGCCAAATAGACGCACGAAGTCGACTTGCCGAGCGTTACTTTCTAAAGCAACAAATGGGATGTGATGCAGGCGCAGTACACGCGCAACAATTTGTCCAACGCGGCCAAAGCCAGCAATTAGGACTTCATGTTTATTGTCATTGGGCACTTCATCGTAGCTACGCTCTTGTTGCACTCCCCATCGGGGCTCAAGTACATGCTCCAAAAGCAAGAAGCCGATTGGCGTCATGGCCATGGAGAGCGTGACCGCAAGCACTAGCATTTCACCCAGGTGTCGGTCGAGCAGACCGGCTGTTACGGCAGTAGTGAAAACAATAAAGGCAAATTCGCCGCCCTGTGGCAGTGTGACGGCAAGACGAATTGCGGCTTTGTTGTCGCTGCCATTGAGTCTAGCCAAGAGCCAAAGAATGGCGCCTTTGAGCAGAACTAATGCTGCGGCACCGAGCACAATGACGACAGCCTCTCGGCCCAGCAATGGCAGGTTGGCCGTCATGCCAACCGTCATGAAGAAGAGCCCAAGCAGCAAGCCTTTGAATGGCTGGATTTGAGCCTCTAGCTCATGCCGGTATTCGCTATCGGCGAGTAAAACGCCGGCAACAAATGCACCTAACGATGCCGATAAGTGGATTTCGGTCATCAGCCATGTCATGCCCACGATGATGAATAGTCCCATGCCGGTGAATAGCTCGGGCGTTTCGCTATTTGCAATGAAGCGAAAAATGGGTCGAACCAGAAATCGGCTGGCGAAAAACAGCGCAGAAAATACCGCGACAACAGGCACTAGCTGAGGGCTGTTAATCATCTCGGCAGCATCACCAGAAAGCATGGGAATGATCGCGAGCAGGGGGATTACTGCCATGTCTTGAAACAGCAAAATAGCAAAGGCTTGGCGGCCGTGTTGGGCGCTGAGTTGGTTTTTTTCAGCGAGTAATTGCAGGGCAAACGCCGTTGAAGACATGGCTAAACCTGCACCGATGACTGCGCTAACAATCGGGCTTAGGCCCATCAGCCAGCAAACCAGCGCGATAGCGCTGCCGGTGAGCAGCACTTGTGCGCTACCAAGGCCAAATACCGAGCGCCGTAAAACCCAGAGCCGGCTGGGCTCAAGCTCAATGCCGATCAAAAACAGCAGCATGGCGATGCCGAAATCAGCAATTTCTATGACGCCGTTGGTGTCATGAATAATGCCGATAATATGCGGGCCGATGAGCATGCCAGCGATCATATAGCCGATAACCGAGGGCAGGCCTAGTCGGCGTGAAAGTGGCACGATGATAAGTGCGGCGGCGAGAAGCCAGATAATTGATGACGCTGCGTGCATGGCGACCCTAAGTTCAAAAAACTATTATCTTTTTACCATATTAGACCACTGTCACTGCGCAAATCGTCTGAGCGGTCGGCGAAGGCTGCACGAAAGTGCTGTAAGCGGGCTATAATACGCACGTTTTTCGCCCATTCGAGACCGCCTGCTATGAGCTACGCCCAAATCCCCGCTGGTAAAGACTTGCCCAATGATATCTACGTCGTCATTGAGATCCCTGCCAATTACGCGCCCATCAAATATGAGATCGATAAAGACGCAGATGCGCTATTTGTCGACCGCTTTATCGGCACCGCAATGTTTTACCCAGCGAACTACGGCTATATTCCTAACACGCTATCGGAAGATGGCGATCCGCTAGATGTATTGGTAGTGACTCCACATCCCGTCGTGCCCGGCGCTGTTATACGTGCTCGCCCAGTAGGCATGCTGATGATGGAAGATGAGTCGGGTATCGATGCGAAATTGATCGCTGTGCCGCACGACAAGTTGTCACCACTTTATAAAGAAGTGAAAGAGCACAGTGATCTGCCTGAGCTTTTACTGCGCCAGATCGAGCATTTCTTTACCCATTACAAAGATTTAGAAGCTGGTAAGTGGGTGAAAATCATGGGCTGGGAAAATGCTGATGCCGCCCGTGCTGAGATCATGAAGTCGCTAGCTGCTGCTAAATAAGCTTCGCTTGCATGGCTGAGCGTTAAGCGCTTGGTCAACAAAAGCCCGTCACATGGTGTTTGGCCAGTGACGGGCTTTTTTGTGAACAATGAGTCACAAATTATTCGCTATAGTGGTAAGATTGTCCGACAATATTTGCGTTCATTTTCTAGGCACTTCCCTATGATGGCTACCAAGGAGATCGGCCGGCGCAAGCAAGGCATAGATCTCCACTACCAACCATCGTGTGAAATAGGAGATTTATCATGGGCGAACTCAAAAATATCGTTACCGAACAGCAAGACGTTTTAGTGCGTGTTAAAGATGCTGGTCGTCAAGTCGCAATGGCCGGCTTGGGCTTAATCGAAGTGCTGAAAAGCGAAGGCGAAAAGCTACAAGCTATCGACTTCAATGCTAAAGCTGAAGAGCTGAAAGCAAAAGCACTAGAAGTGAAAGAAAAGCTAGTTGCTATCGACGTTAAAGCTGAAGCTGACAAACTGCAATCGGTTGATGTGAAAGCAAAAACTGAAGAGCTGAAAGCTAAAGCACTGGAATTGAAAGGTAAGTTGGCTTCTGTTGATGCCAAAGCTGAACTCGACAAACTGCTGGCCGACGTGCAAAAGCTGTTCAACGAGTTAGTTGCTAAAGGTGAAAAGCGCGCTGCGTAAGCCCGCGTGTTCTGAATGGTAATACCCTTTTTGGGGCGACGTAAGTCGCCCCTTTTTTTGTCTAAAATTAAGCCATTGCCTCATCTAGACCGTTGAGATGACTGTTGGCGCTTGCGCGTTCTTCATTGCTCAGTGCCTGCCAGCGTTGCAAAAGTACCTGCCACGATTTGGCGGGATATTTCTGTGCCGGCTGGGTAAACTCATGGCCTTGAATATGAGTTGTAAAGGTCTCGCCGTTAGCAGCATTAGCGCGAGCCCATGGCAAGTAAGTGTGCAGCAGCAAGTGGTCTAAAAGCGGCGTCAGAGTTGAGGCTAGTTTCGACCATGGCGTGTTATCGCCAACATGGTTATCTGCGCCAGCCATTACCGAATCAACCCAGCGATGAATATTTTTCAATTTAGCTAAGCGCGCACGCGGTGTTGGATCAGTGAGCAGCTCATAAAAAATGCAGGCAAGGCCGAAGTCGGCAAAGGAGATCGCGTCGCCAAAAATAAAGCGATGCTCGCCTAGATGTTGGTCAAGTCGGAGCGCCGTCTCATCTAACTGAGCCTCAATGGCCTCAGCATTATCGCTAGTGCAGCCCAAAGGTTCGCGCCGCGTCATCAAAAAAGCCGCTATTTTTTCAGCATAGGCAGTTGGGTCTTGGTCTGGCCCAAGGCTGGCAATCGCGATGCGACGTGATGCATCTATGCGATCGGCTTCATAATTCCACCGGTAATGAAACATGGCCTTAATAAGCCATTCATCTGCGGCTTCTTCGAGCGCGTAGGCAAGAAAATTCAGCGCTGGGTCGGAAAGTTGGGCGCTAGGGCTAGGATGCGCTTGCTCAAGAAAATTCATGATTGGCGTGGAGTCTTGCAGGCTGTCGCCAGCTGGCGTGACTAGCAATGGAATGATCGGCAGCTTAGCTTTTTCGCGAAAGGCCGGTTCATTGTCTTTATTGCGCACCAACCACTCATACGGCAGGTTTTTATAACGAAGTAGTGCCCGCACTTTTACTGAGTAGGGCGACACGTCAATGCCAAACAGTTGATACATACATCCGCCTATATTCAGA
This sequence comes from Paraperlucidibaca sp., assembly GCA_018066805.1. Classification (GTDB taxonomy): domain Bacteria; phylum Pseudomonadota; class Gammaproteobacteria; order Pseudomonadales; family Moraxellaceae; genus Perlucidibaca; species Perlucidibaca wandonensis. Next base: position 36,831 of record JAGPVX010000040.1, read on the forward strand.
CAATCGGTAGGCCTAAGGCTATGGGGTTTTGCTCGTCTATGGAATAGGCTAGGTCCATGCGACTCGTGAGATGAGCTGATAACAATAAAATCAGGAAGATTATTATGAAGAAAATAATGCTGGCCTCGGTGGCTGCGCTTTCACTTAGTACTGCTGCGCAGGCCCAAGCCCAGACCTTATGTATGTATGACCCTATTGGCGCGCAAGGCGCTGCTTACGCACTAGCTAAGGATTACGCCTTAGCGGCGAAACAATGGGGTGCCAAAATTGAGCTGAAGGCATATACCGACGAGCGCGTAGCCGCGGAAGACTTCAAGGCTGGTCAGTGCGACGGCGTTGGCATTACAGGCCTGCGTGGTCGCCAATACAACGCCTATGTCGGCAGTATTGACTCCATCGGTGCCGTGCCTTCATACGACCACTTGCGCACTGTGCTGCAAGTCCTAGCCTCACCGGCTAGCGAAAAATCCATGGTGGTTGGCCAATATGAAGTAGTGGGTATCTTCCCATTGGGCGCAGCCTATGTTTTTGTGCGTGACCGTGCGATCAATTCGATTGAAAAAGCTGCTGGTAAGAAAATTGCCGTTTTAGATTTCGATAAATCACAAGCGCGCATGGTGCAACAACTTGGCGCACAGCCAGTTGCTTCCGACATCACCAACTTCACCACCAAATTTAACAATGGTCAGGTTGATATCGTGGTGGCGCCAGGTATCGCGTTTAAACCATTCGAAATGTACAAAGGCTTGGGCACAAAAGGTGCGATTTATCGTTTCCCATTAGTACAGCTGACTGGCAACTTGATCATCCGCCCCGATCGTTTCCCTGCTGGCTTTGGTGCCAAGTCACGTAAATATATTTTGACGCAGCTTGATACCGCGCAGCGCACCATTCAGCAGGCTGAGGACGGTATTGCTGAAAAATACTGGCTAGACCTCACGGCTGAAGACAAGGCCAAGTACACGTTGATGATGACTGAGGCACGTGTGCAAATGACCAAAGAGGGCTTCTACGATAAGAAGATGTTGAACTTATTGAAAAAGGTTCGCTGCAAGTTTGATGCAGCTGCTGCTGAGTGTGCCAATAACGTTGAGTAAGTTGTTCGGCATAGTTAGTTGAAATAAAAAGCCCACATCGTGGGCTTTTTATTGCGTACTTTATGTGTTTACTGCTTGTGCTGTTCTCGCTTGAGCTTGCGCCATTGCCAAGGCGGCATGCGCTCAGACTCAGGCAATGCCCATAAGCCACGATGATTGGCGCGGGCATCATCTTCGATCTGTATTAGTTCGGGTCGTTTCAAGTATTGGCGATACACCCAAGCATGGCCTTGGCGCACTAATTCGGCATTCACATCTAAACCATCGACATAGACCGTGGCCACTACGCGGCCGTAGCGATCAATGTCGAGTACTTTCAAGCTAATATCGCGGCCATAAACCATTGAAGACAAAGCACGTTTGGCATTATTACCCCAGGGCTGGCCGCGCTCAGGAGTGTCGATTTCAGCTAGGCGTATGCGCTGTTTTTGCGTATCTGCAGTGAGAATGGTCACCGTATCGCCATCGGCTACTTTGATGACGCGACCGGCGGGCTGAGCAGCCGTTTCGGCGCTATACGTAGACTTAGCTTCGCCACACGCTGGCAATGTCAGCAAAAGCGGAAGTAGTAGTGCCAGCCAACGAGCGTGCATAAACAGTAATCCCAGAAAGCAAAAAACCAGCACTAAGGCTGGTTTTGAGCGTGCCATGACGGCGATATGGTGGCTACAGCTGGACTTGAACCAGCGACCCCAGCATTATGAATGCTGTGCTCTAACCAGCTGAGCTATGTAGCCAAATAGGCGGCGAATGTTAGGATTCAGCGTGCATGCTGTCAAGCCGCTGCACGCATCAATTGGCTAAAAACTACGCGTTTGCTGATTTTTTCTGCGTTAGGGCATCGACTGCAGCTTGCGTCGATAAATGTACCCGCGCCATCGTCAAAGTTTTGAGTAGTGAGGTGGTCGCTAAATGGTCCATTACGGGGCCTTTCACTTCAGCTAAATGCAGCACAACACCAGCATCCTTTAGGCCGTGAGAAATGCTTTCTAGCATCTCTAGGCCGCTGGCATCGATTTTGGCCACGCCCGATAAAACAAGCACAACATTTCTCAGCTCATTGGTATTAGCGACCAAATCCATGAGGTGACTTTCGATTGCAGGCGCATTGGCAAAGTAGATATTTTCATCGATGCGAATGAGCAGTAACGCAGGCCAAGTACTGACTTGGTGGCGTTTAATATTGCGGTAATGCTCTGTGCCTGGCACTTGCCCAACTACAGCAATGTGTGGGTCGCTGGTACTTTGTAGGTAGAGGCCAATGGCCAGCGCCATGCCGATAAGTAGGCCGGGTTCGATGCCAAATGCTAATACACCGATGATGGTGCCGAGCTGAGCAATGCCATCGCGGCGATCATAACGCCAGGTGCTGAATATACTTTTGAAGTCGATGAGCTGAGTTACGGCAACCACGACGATGGCGGCGAGCACGAGCTTCGGCAATGGCGCTAAGGCATCGGTCAAGGCAAAGGCAGCGAGCGCGACCCAAGCGGCGGTGATGATGGCGGCGAGCTGAGTGCGTGCGCCGGCATCGAAGTTGACCATCGAGCGTGAAAATCCACCGGCAACAGGCATGCCACCGCACAGCGAAGCACTGATATTGGTTGCGCCAAGTGCCAGCAACTCTTGATCAGGATCAACACGTTCGCGCCGGCGTATCGCTAAAATACGCGCGACAGAGAGGCTTTCAACATAGCCAATGATGGCGATAAGCAATGCCGAGCCGATCAATCCTGTCCAGCCGTCTAGCCACAAAAAGCTGATAGATAGTTGCGGCAGGCCTTGCGGGATATCACCGACGATGGCGACATATTGTGCGCCATCAAAATGAGCGGATAGGGCTAAGGCCAGCACGACGATGATTAATGGCATCATGCGTACTGCCAAGGTGGAGCGGCTGGCGGACAGGCCTAAGGCGCTAAGCCAAGCGCTGAGGCGATAGCGCCCAACCAGCAAGAGCCCGAGGGTGGCGCAGGCCGCGATAGCGACAACTGCGCTTGTGCCAGTTAGGCGAGGGAAAATATCGACCATAAAGCCGAAAAAGGCGGCGTGACGATCGCCGGAGACGCCCGTAAGTGCGGGGATTTGCGTGCCAATAATAGTGATCGCTGCTGCCGTACTAAAGCCGCTAAGCACTGGATGACTAACGAAGTATGACAGCCAGCCCAAGCGCAGTAGACCAAAGAGCAGCAAAAATCCGCCCGACAGCAGCGCTAACCAAAGCGCGCCGGCGAGCGCGCGGCTGCTATCGCCATCGGCAAATTGTTGTAGCGCGCTAGCGACCATGACCGCAGCGACTGCGACTGGGCCAACAGCAAGCGTGCGGCTACTGCCCATTAGGGCATAAATTAGCGGCGGCAACACACTAGCGTAGAGGCCGACTTCTGGCGGTAGGCCGGCGAGTAGGGCGTAAGCTAGCGCTTGAGGCACCAGCAAAATTGCCGTGATGGTGCCGGCGAGGGCGTCATCGCGTAGATCGGCGCGCCGATAGTGTTGTAGCCAGCCTGGCAGTAGGCGCATAGAGCCCGCCTTAGAGTGCGTTGAGTGGCAGTTTTAGGTAGGCAACGCCGTTATTTTCAGTGGGTGGGAAATGACCTGCACGAATATTGATTTGGATGGCGGGCAAAATCAGTGTTGGCATGCCCAGTGTGGCGTCGCGCTTGCTGCGCATTTCGACAAACTCGGCCTCGGTGGCACCATCGTGAAGATGGATATTGCTCGCGCGCTGATCGGCTACGGTCGTTTCCCAGCTTGCCTCGCGTGATGCTGGCGGATAGTCGTGGCACATATAGAGGAGGGTGTCGTCGGGCATGCTGAGAATGCGCTGAGCTGATTTATAGAGTGTTTTTGCATTGCCGCCGGGGAAGTCGCAACGCGCCGAGCCAACATCGGGCATAAACAGTGTGTCGCCAACAAAAACTATTTTATTGTCAATAACATAGGCCATGTCTGCAGGTGTATGGCCGGGCACATGAATGGCTTGCGCTGGAATATCGCCGATCATAAAGTTTTCGTCGGGATGAAATAAATGACCAAATTGTGAGCCATCTAAGGCAAAATCAGCATCTAAGTTAAAAATCTTTTGAAACACGCCCTGCACTTGGCGAATGGATTCCCCGATGGCGATGGTGCCACCAAGATGCGTCTGTAAATACGGAGCTGCCGACAGGTGATCCGCATGAGCATGCGTTTCGAGCAGCCATTGCACCGTTAATGTGTGCTCGTGGACGAAGGCGATAAGTTTATCGGCAGATTCAGTGTGCGTGCGACCCGCCTTCGGATCATAGTCAAGCACGGAGTCAATGATGGCGCAGGCGCTTCCTGCTCCAGCATGAACGATGTAGCTAACTGTGCTGGTTGCAGTATCAAAAAATGAGGCGACTTGAGTAGACATCTTGAGTTCCTTAAATTCTACAAATTTCGATACTATTGACGAACAATCTACTTGTCAATAAAGTGTTTGTTAGGCGTCTTCATGAGGTTGCTATGGAAACTCATCTATCACCGCAAGCTTTCACGATGCTGCGCGACTCCGCCACCAAGGCCTGCAATTTACTCAAAGTCATGGCAAATGAAGATCGCCTGCTCTTGCTCTGCCAACTAACGCAGGGTGAGCGTAATGTCGGCGAGCTTGAAGCCTTATGTGGCATACGCCAACCCACGCTATCACAACAGCTCGCGGTATTGCGCGAAGAGGGTTTAGTAAACGCCCGCCGCGAAGGTAAGTACATCTTTTATAGCCTAGCCAGCGCGGAAGTTATTTTAGTGATGAACACCATGTCGAGCCTGTACTGTGGTCGCGTGCTAGCTGATATGAAGCGGCACGGTACCCAGTAACAGCGACCTAGCCAAGGGAGATAAGGTGATGAGTACGTGGACACAGCTGAATGCAGAAATGGCAGTTTCCGAGCAATTAGCCGCTCATGAGCTAAGTGAAATTTACGCCGCTGGTTTTCGCAGCGTTATTTGTAATCGCCCAGATGCAGAAGGTGGCGATGCCCAGCCTAGCCAGCACGATATAGCGCAAGCAGCGCAAGCGGTTGGCCTTCAATTCGCTTATTTGCCTCTAGTTCCAGGTCAAATTGGCCTCGACGAAGCGCGTGCATTTGCTCAGCTAATCAGCACTATGCCTGGGCCTGTATTGGCTTATTGCCGCACAGGTAATCGCTCGCAAACGGTGTATCAATTAGCGCAGTCTCAGGGCTTGTTGCCGAGCACGGATGCCGCTCCAACAGCCACGATTTCAGCCGATTTTGATGTGGTCATCGTCGGTGGCGGCTCTGGCGGTATCGGTGTTGCCGCCAGCTTATTGAAGCGCGACTCATCATTGAGTATCGCGATTATTGAACCTAGCGAATCACACTATTATCAGCCCGCATGGACATTAGTCGGTGGCGGCGCATATGACAGTGCAGATACTGAACGCACCACGGCGTCGGTCATACCGAAGGGTGTGCAGTGGTTACAAGCCGCTGCCTCGCGCTTTATTCCAGACTGCAATCGCGTGGCGCTGGCGGATGGCCGCGAAGTTAGCTATCAGCAGCTGATTGTGTGCCCCGGCCTAGAGCTGCACTGGGCTGGTATTGAAGGCCTGGAGGAAACACTAGGCGCTAATGGTGTGACTTCAAACTATCGCTTCGATTTAGCGCCCTACACTTGGGAGTTGGTGCAGGAGTTGAAGGGCGGTACCGCGATCTTCAGCCAGCCATCGATGCCTATTAAGTGTGCGGGGGCTCCGCAAAAAGCCATGTATTTGTCCTGCGACCATTGGCTCAAGCAAGGCCGCTTAGCGAATATCAAGGTGGAGTTTTGTAATGCCGGCGCTGTGCTTTTTGGTGTTGCTACGTTTGTCCCGCCTTTGATGCAATATGTTGAGCGCTATGGCATCGACTTGGCATTTAATCATCAGCTAGTGAAAGTAGATGGTCCTGCTAAAACCGCATGGTTTGATGTGACTGGGGCTGATGGCGAAGTCACACGCGTGGAGAAGCGCTTCGATATGCTCCACGCCGTGCCGCCACAGCGCTCACCCGATGTTGTGCGCAACAGCCCTCTAGCCAATGCTGCTGGCTGGTGTGAAGTGGATCAGCACACCCTGCAAAGCCAGCGATTTGCCAATGTATTCTCACTTGGTGATGCCTGCTCTGCACCAAACGCTAAAACTATGGCGGCGGTTCGTAAGCAGATCGTTATCGTGGCAGAAAATCTACTGGCTCTTCGCGTTGGTAAGCCGTTGTCGACACTTTATGATGGCTATGGCGCCTGCCCATTAACCGTGGAAAAAGGCAAAGTGGTGATGGCTGAGTTTGGTTTTGGTGGAAAACTATTGCCGACCTTCCCATTGGATCCCGCAGTGCCTCGTCGCAGTCAATGGTTCCTGAAGGCGACAATACTGCCGATGGTGTATTGGAATTTGATGCTAAAAGGCCATGAATGGTTGGCACGACCAAGCAAGTAAGTATTTGCTTGCCTGGTCTAACAAAAAAGCCTCGGTGTGAAAACCGAGGCTTTTTTGTATTGCGAGCCGCATGAACTGCTACGGCTTGTAGAGCATTTAAACGTTGAAGCGGAAATGCATCACATCGCCATCTTTAACCAAATATTCTTTGCCTTCTAAACGCCATTTGCCAGCCTCTTTTGCTCCAGCTTCGCCGCGATAGGCGATGAAGTCTTCATAGCCAATAACTTCGGCACGAATAAAGCCTTTTTCGAAGTCGGTATGGATGGCGCTAGCGGCTTTCGGCGCCGTGCATTTTAACGGAATGGTCCACGCGCGAACCTCTTTCACGCCGGCGGTGAAGTAGGTTTGTAAGCTAAGCAGGCCATAACCAGCACGAATGACGCGGTTCAAGCCCGGTTCTTCCATGCCTAAATCAGCCAAGAAAGCGATTTTATCTTCCTCGTCTAGCTCGGCAATTTCGGATTCTAATTTGTTGCAAATAGGCACGACCACTGCATTTTCTTTAGCCGCTAACTCGCGAACCTGGTCGAGCATGGGGTTGTTGTCGAAACCATCTTCGCTAACGTTGGCGATATACATCGTGGGCTTCAGCGTTAAGAAGCCATATGAGCGAATGGTTAACAGCTCTTCCACACTGAGGTCGACGCTGCGCACGGGCAGGCCCTCATCGAGCGCGGGTTTGATTTTTTCTAGCACGGCCTTCAGCGCAATCGACTCTTTATCGCCGCTTTTGGCTTGCTTGGTCACACGCAGCATGGCCTTTTCGACAGCATCAAGGTCGGCCAAAGCAAGTTCGGTGTTAATCACTTCGATGTCATCGATAGGGCTGACACGGTTAGAAACGTGAATGACATTGTCATCAATAAAGCAGCGCACCACGTGAGCGATGGCATCGGTGCTGCGGATATTGCCTAAAAACTGGTTGCCTAGGCCTTCACCTTTGGACGCGCCAGCAACGAGGCCGGCGATGTCGACGAACTCCATGCTAGTTGGAATGACGCGCTCAGGCTTAACGATTTCCGCTAAGGCATCCAGGCGAGGGTCGGGCATGGGTACTACGCCGGTGTTTGGCTCGATGGTGCAAAACGGAAAGTTTTCCGCGGCAATGCCGGCCTTAGTTAGCGCGTTGAAAAGGGTAGATTTGCCCACATTGGGTAGACCAACAATGCCGCAATTAAATCCCATGATGCTTCCTCTGCGCACTCGCGCGTCAATTCAATTAGTGTCGATTTTAAAGCCGTTTATTCGGTTCATGGCCTTGGCGATGTCGCCAGTGACCATCAATTCGGTGCAGCGTAAGGCCTCATCGAGGGCTTGATCGATGAGTGATTGTTCTGATTGCGGTGCGCGGCCTAAAACAAAGCCAGTGACTTGACTGCTATTGCCAGGATGGCCAATGCCGACGCGCAAGCGATGAAAGCCGGCTTGGTTGCCCAGCGAGGCAATGCTATCGCGCAGGCCGTTGTGACCGCCATGACCACCGCCAGTTTTCAGGCGTATCTGCCCTGGAGCGATATCGAGCTCATCGTGGGCGATTAAGATTTCGGCTGGCGTGAGTTTGTAAAAATTCGCGAGCGCAGCAACAGCTTGGCCCGAGCGATTCATGAAAGTGGTGGGGATGAGCAGCCGTACATCTTCGCCAGCAATGCTCACGCGCGCAGTTAGTCCAAATGCTTTGGCATCGGGGCTTAGTGATGTGCGGTGTTGCTCGGCTAAACGCTCAATAAACCACGCGCCAGCATTGTGGCGAGTTTGTGCGTATTGTGCACCGGGGTTGGCGAGGCCAACTAATAGGCGTAAGGCAGTCATGTTTCAGCATCTTTAGGGCAATAAAAGAAAAACGGGGCATAAAGCCCCGCTTTTCTATCACAGCCGGAGAAAGATTACTCGGCTTCGGGCGCAGCTTCAGGTGCAGCGTCATCTTCAGAAGCGGCAGCCACTTTTGGCGCGTGCACGTTGGCAACTGGTTGGTCATGGTCGTGACCCAATGCCAAAGCGAGAATTTCCACGCCTTTTGGCAATACCAAGTTGGACAAATGCAGAGTTGTACCAAGAGCCACGGCAGCCATATCGACTTCGATGAACTCAGGCAGGCTGCCTGGTAAGCAGCTAACTTCCACGTCGTTGATGTAGTGAGTGATTTCACCACCATCTTGCTTCACGCCAACGCATGTATCTTGGTTGGTGAAGTGCAGAGGAACGCGCATGGTCAGTTTTTGTTTCGCATCGACGCGCAAGAAGTCTGCGTGCATCGGTGTGCTTTTCACTGGGTGGCGTTGCAGTGCTTTAATCACGACTTTCTCGGCTTTGCCATCAACAGTGATGGTTAGCACGTGCGAATAAAACGCTTCGTTTTCCAGTGCTTTAACTAGCTGACGCAGCTCAATGCTGATCGACTGAGCGGCAGCTTCGCCACCATAAATAACCGCGGGGACGCGGGCTTCCAAACGACGAAGGCGGCGGCTCGCACCTTTCCCTTCGAGAGTCCGGTTTTGCGCATCAAGCGTAAAAGTTGCTGCGGACATTTTCTGTACTCCGTAAGGCACTGAGCTTGCGACCAGCTCAATGCAAATAACCTGTGATAACTCACAGGGCTTGTAGCAACACGCTACAAATAGGGTTTGCCGTGCTTAAAACAACTCAAACATGGCGCTAATGGATTCTTCGTTATTGATGCGGCGCAGGGTTTCTGCAAGCAGCGCGGATAACGACAACTGACGAATACGGCCACAAGCCAATGCAGCATCTGACAGCGGGATGGTGTCGGTGACGACTAGCTCATCTAGCTGCGACTTATTGATATTGTCGATGGCTGGGCCTGACAAAATCGCATGGGTGCTGTAGGCAACAACGCGGTTGGCGCCATTCTCTTTCAGAGCCGCAGCGGCTTTGCACAATGTGCCGGCGGTGTCGACCATGTCATCAACAATTATGCAGTCGCGGCCTTTAACTTCGCCAATGATGTGCATTACTTGCGACTCATTGGCTTTCGGGCGGCGCTTATCGATGATGGCTAAGTCGGCATCGTCGAGCTGTTTGGCGACGGCGCGAGCACGAACTACACCACCAACATCTGGAGACACGATGACGAGGTTTTTGTAGTTCTGGCGTTCGATATCGGCGACTAATACGGGTGAGCCGTAGATATTGTCGACTGGGATATCGAAGAAGCCTTGAATTTGATCAGCGTGTAGGTCGACAGTCAGCACGCGGTCGATACCGACAGTGGTGAGCATGTCAGCAACTACTTTTGCTGTGATGGGTACACGCGCCGAACGCACGCGGCGATCTTGGCGGGCATAACCGAAATAGGGGATGACGGCGGTGATGCGGCCGGCACTGGCGCGACGCAGAGCATCGGCCATGACAATCAATTCCATCAGATTGTCGTTGGTTGGTGCGCAAGTCGATTGCAAGATGAACACATCTTTGCCACGAACATTGTCATTGATCTCAACAGCGATTTCGCCATCGGAAAATGTACCAACGTGAGCGAGGCCCAGAGGGATATGCAGATGATTAACGACTTTACGCGCAAGCTCAGGGTTGGCGTTGCCGGTGAATACGACGAGATTGGGCATGATTCCAGTCAACTCAGCCTGAGAGAGATGGCAGGGGCGGCTGGATTCGAACCAACGCATGGCGGGATCAAAACCCGCTGCCTTACCGCTTGGCGACGCCCCTATATTCGATGCATCCGAAGCCAATGATCGAGCGCTGTATGCGCCGACGATCGATTTTGGCCTCGGCAGATAAAGCCGTTGACTGGACTGGCGCTGAGTATATCAGCAGCCTGACCTTGACTGGAACAGGCGAGGAAAACACAAGCACCAGTGCCTGTCATTTTCGCCACACCATGCTGAGTCAGCCAATGTAACGCTTCATCTACAGCAGGAGCCAAGGTTCTGACAACTTTTTCGAAGTCGTTTCGAGTGACCCCTGCGTTGAGGTCGCGCAGTTTAATGGCCTCGCTATGTCGAGTCAACAGGGGATGGCGAAAAGCTTCTGCTGTTGATACATGCGCCTCGGGCGTGAGCACGACATACCACGGTTCATCGGGCTCGATAGCCGTGAGTAGCTCGCCAACACCTTCTGCCCAGGCCGCATGACCATGCACAAAAACTGGCACGTCGGCGCCAAGTTTTAGGCCTAAAGCCGCTAATTCATTGAGGTTGAGCTGAGTTTCCCAAAGTGTGTTTAGCGCCAATAGCGTAGTCGCTGCATCGGATGAGCCGCCACCTAAGCCGCCGCCCATGGGTAGGCGTTTATCGAGCCTTATATTGGCGCCAAGGGTGCAATTGGTGGCTTCACGCAGCGCAGTGGCGGCGCGAATGATCAAATTATCGGCACTTAAAACACCATCGATGTCGGGAGATAGCGTTAATTGGCCATCGTGGCGTAGTGAAAAATGCAATATGTCGGCACTGTCGATGAATTGAAACGCTGTTTGTAAGGTGTGATAGCCATCATCACGGCGGCCGGTAATGTGCAGAAATAGGTTCAGTTTCGCCGGTGCAGGCAGTGTTATTTCGTGCGCGCTCATGCTGAGGCTTTCGCCTGCCAGCGCTGAATAAATAGCAAAATACGATTTTTGCCCTGAGTCAGCAGCAATCGTTGCGGGATGCGATAGCCATCTTGCACTTGCTCGCTGAGTACGCGGATATTCCAGCCATGCTCTTGGAACTCGCGCACACCAGCCTCGCCGCTAAGCGTGGTGATGGTAGTGAGCGGATCTTGTGGCCAGCCGCTGAGCCAGTCGTTGAGTAGATCGATTGGCAACGGTACGCCGGTAATTGCCTGCGTTAGCAGGTCGGGGCGATCGGACTCGTGGCGGCCTAGCCAGCCATTATCTAAAACTAAGTTGCCATCGCGGCCGGTGAGCGTGGTGTAGCCCTGGTTTAGCGGTCCGGCGGCGCTGGCGTCGAAGTCTTTGCCGGTGCGCTTCCAGTTATATGTCGCGGTGATGCTATTGCCCAAAAATGTCACGCCGGCTTTGCCTTCTGCTTGCCATTGCGTCAGGCCGCGGGCACTAGCGGCTGCTTCTATTACCTCTGGCGCCTCCACGACTGGGCCGCGAGTAACGCAACCTGAAAGCAGGGCGGCCGCTATTAGCGTAAATAGTGCAGAGCGGGAAAAGTTCAAAGCTATCATCTGCGGCACGCCTCTAAGGCTTTAGGTAGGCGTCGATGGTAGCAAAAAGGCTTTGCGTCGGGTGAGCCCGTAACATTTGTCTTTAAACGCGCTATCCCTCACAATTTGTGGCTATTTTCCGGGGTATCCGGCTCAGGGTTCGGCATGGCGCTGTTGGCATTCGGCATTAATCACAAGACGGCATCGGTCGCCCTACGTGAGCGCGCGGCGTTTGCGCCGGAGGCGTTGGGTCAAGCCTTGCGTGATGCCCGCCAATTCGCTGGCCTCGATGAGGTCGCGATCTTGTCGACGTGTAATCGCACCGAGTTCTATGGCGCGGCTGATCCCGAGCGCATGCAAGCCGTACGGCAATGGCTGACTGAGTCGCGCGGCATTAGCGATGCTGAACTTGACGCCGTTTGGTATGTCCACGAGGGCGAGGCTGCGATGCGCCACGCCATGCGTGTGGCCTCTGGGCTGGACTCGATGGTGCTCGGCGAGCCACAAATTTTCGGCCAAATGAAAACAGCCTGGAGCGAGGCGATTGCTGCTGGCACAGCTGGCGGCGCGCTAGACAAGCTATTTCAAGGCACATTCGCTGCCGCCAAGGCTGTGCGAAGTAAGACCGCGCTTGGTGCTAGTCCTGTTTCCATTGGTTTTGCCGCTGTCACCTTAGCGCGCCAAGTATTTGAGTCATTGGCGCAAACACCCACGCTTTTAGTTGGTGCTGGCGAAATGAACGCTTTAGTCGCCAAGCATCTGCGCGAGCAGGGCGTGGCAGAGCTGATGATTGTTAATCGTACCTTGGCAAATGCCGAGGTAGTGGCGCAAGACGTTGACGCCGAAGCCATGCCATGGTCGTGCCTACAAGATGCTCTAGCTCGTGCAGGCGTGGTGATTAGCTGCACCGGCAGCAGTGAGGCGGTTATTACTCGCGCCATGGTCAAGCAGGCGTTGAAAGAGCGGCGCCAACAGCCAATGCTGCTGATCGATATCGCTGTGCCGCGTGATATCGAACCATCGGTGGCCGAGCTCGATGATGTTTTTTTATATACCGTGGATGATCTGCAATCGGTCATCGATACTGGTTGGCGTAACCGGCAGGCGGCGGCAGTCGATGCCGAGCGCTTGATTGACCAGCATGTACAGCAGTTTGCTGAGCAGCAACGCGTGGCTGAAACTGCCGTGGCGCTAATTCGCCAAGTGCGCGGACGCGCCGCCGAAATGGCCGATATTGAGCGCCAAAAAGCTTTAGAGCAGCTGCGCCGAGGCGCTGACCCTGAAGCCGTATTGGCGCGTTTGCAGCACAACCTAATGAATAAGTGGTTGCACGCGCCGACTGTCAGCTTGCGCCAGCTTGCGGCTAGCAATAACGCTGAGGGCTTGCAGCAAGTAGCGCAGGCTATGGGCGTGAAACCTGAAGATACTCCTGTTAATTCGCCAGAGACTGCATCTAACTCATGAAAGCAGCACTACTTTCCCGTCTTGATCAGCTTGCCGAACGCTTTGAGGAGCTGAATGCGCTCTTGTCCGATGCTGGTGTCATTGCTGATCAAAACCAGTTTCGTAAACTCTCGCGCGAGCATGCTGAGCTTGAGCCCGTGGTGGCCGCACTAGCAGCGTATCGCCGTGCCGAGCAGCAACGCGCCGATGCCAAAGCATTACTATCGGATCCAGATTTTCGTGAATTAGCGGAAATGGACATTGCCGATATGGATGCCGAATTAGTCCGTATCAGCGAAGATTTACAGCGTCTGATGGTGCCGCGCGATCCCAATGATAATGGCAATGTGTGGCTCGAGGTTCGCGCAGGTACCGGTGGCGATGAGGCCGCGATTTTTGCCGGCGATTTATTTCGTATGTATAGCCGCTTTGCCGAGCGCCAAGGTTGGCGGATCGAGATTGTCTCTAGTAACGAGGGCGAGCATGGCGGCTATAAAGAAGTGATTTCGCGCGTCTCTGGCGAGTCCGTTTATGCCTCTTTGAAGTTTGAGTCTGGTGCGCACCGCGTGCAGCGTGTGCCTGCAACTGAATCACAAGGCCGCGTGCACACTTCGGCTTGCACCGTGGCGGTGATGCCGGAAGCGCCAGAGCTGGAAGCCATCGAGATTAATGCCGGTGACTTGCGCATCGATACTTATCGCGCCAGTGGTGCTGGCGGGCAGCACATCAACAAAACCGATTCGGCGGTGCGCGTAACGCACATTCCAACGGGTGTGGTGGTTGAGTGCCAAGATGAGCGCTCGCAGCACAAAAATAAAGCCCGCGCACTGTCGTTATTATCGGCAAAGCTGCATGCGGCGCAGCAGGCTGAGGCGCAGTTGGCCTCGTCAACCATGCGCCGTGATCTTGTCGGCAGCGGTGATCGTTCTGAGCGCATTCGCACCTATAATTTTCCGCAAGGCCGCATGAGCGATCACCGCATCAACCTCACGCTATATCGTCTCGATGAGATCATGAATGGCGATTTAACTGAGCTGCTGAATGCATTGGCGACTGAGCATCAAGCCGATCAGTTGGCCGCTATGGCAGAGACTTTGTGATCCGATCATTGAGCAAGATACTCATTGTAGGCTTGACTCAATTACCGCCATTTCCACCTGTCGATGAATCTCCACAACGCAATGCCTAGCAATAGCGCAGCAACTATAACTCTCAAGCAATGGCTTAAAGCTGCGACGGCGACATTGGCACAAAGCTTGGCGTGGCAGCCAGTTAGCGGCGATGCCGTGAGTGCTCGCCGCGAGGCCAGCTCGGTCTTGCTGGCCGCCATCGGGAAGACGCATGCTTGGCTTTTAACTTGGCCTGATGCTTGTTTGAGCACTGATGAGCTAGCGCGGGCGGATGCGTGGTTGGCGAGGCGCGCCGCCGGTGAACCTTTGGCCTATTTGCGCGGTGAGCAAGAGTTTTGGTCATTATCGCTTCAAGTAGCACCGGGCATTTTAGTGCCGCGTGCCGATACCGAATGTTTGGTCGAGCAAGCGCTATTACGTATTGCTAGCACTGGCGCTGTTCGTGTCTTAGATCTGGGCACTGGTTCCGGCGCTATTGCTTTGGCCATTGCGCATGAGCGCCGGCAAGCGCAGGTGTTTGCGGCCGATCGCAGTGCCTTGGCGGTGGCTGTGGCGCAGACAAATGCCGCACGATTGAGCTTGGCGCTGAGTTGCCGTGAGAGTGATTGGTTTAGCGCATTTGCTGGTGATCGCTTCGATGTCATTGTTAGTAACCCACCGTATATTGCCGAGGATGACCCGCACTTGGCAGCGCTGAAGTTCGAACCAATACAGGCCTTGGCGGCGGCCGATTTCGGCCTTGCCGACTTACGCGAAATCATCAGGCAGGCGCCGAAGCATCTGAGCATGAATGGATATTTATTGCTCGAGCATGGCCACGATCAAGCAGCAGCAGTACGCGAGTTGTTGCAGCAAGCAGGCTTTGTCGATGTTTGCTCGACGCGGGATTTTGGCGGTAATGAGCGCGTGACTGGCGGGCGTTGGACTGGAGTATCAGATGATGACGCATGAGCTAAGCGATGCCGAACTGCTGCGCTACCATCGGCAAATTCTATTGCCGAGCTGGGATATCGCCGCGCAACAGAAGCTGCGTGCCGCCACCGTATTGGTGCTAGGCCTTGGCGGCCTTGGCTGCCCTGTGGCGCAATACCTTGCCGCTGCAGGCGTTGGTCGTTTAATTTTGCTCGATGACGACCGTGTCGATATCAGTAATTTGCAGCGCCAACCCTTGCACGGTGAAGCCGATGTTGGCCGCTTAAAAGTCGAGTCAGCCGCAGCCTCGCTAAAGGCGTTAAACCCATTGGTAGAGATTGTGACTGTGGCCGCGAGAGCCGACGCCGACCTGCTCGCACGATGGATGCCGGAGGTCGCAGTGGTGGCCGATTGCTGCGATAATTTCAGTACGCGAGATCTTATCAACGCTAGCGCATGGGCGGCACAAGTGCCGGTAGTGTCGGCAGCGGCCATTGCCTGGCAGGGCCAGCTCAGCGTGTTTGATGCCCGCGATGCTAAGTCGCCATGCTATCGCTGTCTTTATCCAGACAGCCTCGATGCCGAGCAGACCTGCAACGATGTCGGCGTTATGGCGAGCACCGTGGCGGTAATGGGCAGCTTACAAGCCAATGAAATTTTGAAGCTAATCGCAGGAGTTGGTAGCAATCTCTGCGGTAAGTTGTTGTTGTGGGATGGCCATCAGGCGAACATGCGCACACTGCGCATCCCGCGTGATGTGGCTTGTCCCGTGTGTTCTTCTACGTAATTTGTTTTCGGAGTGATGTGACATGAACCCTTATGCGAGCTGGCGCCATGCCTTAAAAGGCGTGTTTCGAATTGGTCAAACGACCTCGATTATTGCCGCAACGGGATTTGCTTGGGCGACCGGTGACCGTTTGCCTACGCCGCGTGTGCTGCGCCTAACCTTCGAGCGACTGGGCGCAACTTACGTGAAATTGGGTCAGTTTATTGCTAGCTCACCGTCATTGTTTCCCGCCGAATACGTCACTGAATTTCAGCATTGCTTAGATAAAACTGAGCCGCTGTCGTTTGAGATTATGCGTGATGTGTTGGAGCGCGAACTCAAGCGCCCAATGCACGAAGTCTTCAGCGAAGTCGATGAGATTCCGCTGGCATCGGCGTCAATTGCCCAAGTTCATGCCGCGAAACTGATTACCGGTGAGTCGGTGGTGATCAAGATTCAGAAGCCCGGTGTTGAACAGGTTCTGCTCACCGACCTGAACTTTTTATACGTCACCGCGCTGCTATTAGAGCGCGTGCTACCAAAACTGAAATTTGCTTCGCTGTCGGGTATCGTCAGTGAAATTCAAGGCTGCATGATGGAAGAGGTCGACTTTTATAAGGAGGCGCGCAACGTTGAGCAGTTCCGCGCTTACTTAGAGGCTACGGGCAATACGCAGGCGACTGCGCCACGGATTTATCCCGAGGCATCAAGCCTGCGCGTGCTGACTATGGAGCGTTTCTATGGCGTGCCATTGACCGATCTTGAAACCATTCGCAAATATACGCGTGACCCAGCAGGCACATTAGTGGCTGCGCTCAACACGTGGTTTTCTAGTCTGATGCTCTGTGAAAGTTTCCACGCCGACTTGCACGCCGGCAACCTCATGGTGCTCACCGATGGCCGCCTTGGCTTTATCGACTTCGGCATCGTGGGTCGCATTGCGCCCGATACCTGGACGGCGACGATGGCATTCATCGAGTCATTAGGCGATGGCGACTTTAAGAAAATGGCCGAGAGCATGGCATTGATTGGCATGACCAAACGCAAGGTCGATAACGCCCAACTTGCGCTAGACCTTGAGGCTATTTACGGCGCCGCAACCACGGTTGACCCCTTAAGCATTGGCGGTGCCATGGCTAATGACAACGAGATCAATAAGCTCATGCTGGAGATTGTCGCTGTTGGTGAGCGCCACGGCATTCGCTTCCCACGTGCCTTCGCTCTGTTGCTGAAGCAAATGCTTTACTTTGATAGGTATATTCGTATTTTGGCGCCTGATATGAATCTTTTCGACGATGATCGCATCAGCTTTCTTGGCGATGACAGTGGTGGTCATAAACTGTTGCACTGATTAGCTAACGTGAAGTGATTAAAAAGCCCGCATCTGCGGGCTTTTTATTGCCTGTATTTTGTACTAGATGTGCAGGCTTACATGTCTGATATAAGCTGTTGCAGTTGTGTAACTTTAGTGACAGTATTTGAATATAAGAAATAAGTTTCATACTCATAATAAAAATAGAGCGGCCTTCCAGGGCGCCAAAGGTGATAGCTATGGTCATTCGGCAGCTTCTTATTCTCTCGGCAGTCACAGCACTGCTATCTGCCTGCGATAGTGCACCAAATAGCGTTTCATCTCCTCCTAGCGGCTCTGAAATACAAACTGGCATGGTGTATGACAGTACGGTGGAAGGCATTGCTTACCGCACCTCAACCCAAAGTGGTATCACTGATACGGGCGGCATATTCACTTATCGTTCTGGCGAGCGTATTACCTTTTCTTTTGCTGGAGTGGATTTGCCTGAGGCGCTAGCGCTGCCTCAAATGAACCCGCGATTTATTTTCGCATCCACGGCCGAACTGGCATCGAGCAATGACAATCGGGTCGTTAACTTTTCACGCTTACTGCAGTCGCTAGATGCCGATGGCAACTCAGCGAATGGCTTGGATATTCGCGAAGCGAGTGCGGCGTTGGCCGAGCGAAATATTGCCTTAAATTTGGCTGTAGAGCCGGATAGCTTTGCTGCTAATAACCCTGCAATTACTACGTATTTGTCTGAGAAAGGCCGAGCTTTAGTCGATGCCGAAGTGGCTAAAGCGCACTTGGCTTGTAGTGAGCAAGACGTGGCTGAGGGCCGCACACCAGATGGTATTTGTGACGGTAATACGCCTGCTTTATCGGCTGGCGATATCAGTATTCTTGAGGGTAATAGCAGTCATGTCATCAGCATGACATTTACCTTGTCGAGCACTTCGGCTGTGCCTGTGTCATTCGCCTATACGACTCAAGCAGCAACAGCTACTGCGGGCGATGATTTTGTTGATGCTGCAGGGGTCATAACGTTTCCTGCAGGAACACGTAATCAAACACTCGCCATCACCATTTTGGGCGATATTGCTCCTGAGGATGATGAGTTTTTCACCGTTAAGCTCAGTCAAGCTACGGGCTTAACACTGGTTCGTGACTCAATACGGGTCACTCTCCGTGATGATGATACGGTGGCGACACCTTTGCGTATTTCGGCGCAGCCCTTATTGGTCAATGAAGGCAGTGGCGGAGGCTTTACTCAGGCGATGTTGCGGATTGAGCGCCAAGGTGCACTGGATCAAGCGGTAAGCATTCGTTTGGTGAGTCGCGATGAGGGTAGTGCGCTGGCCCCTAGTGATTATGAGGCGATTAATCGCGAGGTGATCATCCCCGCAAATGACACGTCGATTTTAGTGCCACTGAAAATTGTTGCCGATGACGCCGTTGAGAATGATGAAACCTTCCTGATCGATATCACCAGCGTGAGCCCGCAAGCACAAATTATCGGCTCGCCAGTGCGAGTGACTATTGCCAATGATGATGTGGCTACAAGTCGTTCGCAATTGAGTATTGCTGATGGCAGCATTCAAGAGCCCGAAAGTGGTACTGCGCCTCTGCTAGTTACTGTCACTCGCTCTGGTGCTGCCAATAGTGCGGTAACCGTGCGCGTGAAAAGTGAAAATGGTAGTGCCGAGGCCGGTACAGATTATCTGGCGGTCAATCAACTATTAAGCTTCCCCGCAGGTGTCCTGACGCAGTCGTTTAACGTCACTATTAATGCCGATGCGATCAGTGAGCCGACTGAAACATTTACGCTACGTCTGAGTGAGGCGAGCAATGCAGATATTGCTGTTGGTGAAGCAATTATTAGTATTTTGGATCAGCCGCCAATAGCCGTTGCACCGACTATTACGTTGGCTGATCGCTCGATTACCGAGGGCGACACGGAGCGTAACGAAACATTTACGCTTCAGCGTAGTGGTGATGTATCGCTGCCTAGTTCGGTGCGAGTGAGTGTGTTGTCACGAGCCGACGATACGGCGACAGCTGGTGCTGATTACGAGGCGTTAAATCAGCTCGTGCACTTCCCTGCGAATGCTAGCTCCGCCAGCATTGTTGTGCGTATTTTAGGTGATGACATTGTGGAGGCGAATGAAACATTTTCGCTTCTGCTCAGTAGCCCAACAAATGCCACTCTGGCGCGAACGGCAGCTCGCATCACGATCATTGATGATGACAATGCGGCGCTTCCAAGCCTGAGTTTACTGCCGCTAGAGCCAGTAGATGAAGGCGACTCTGGGCTGAAACTGGTTAATGTGATTGCACAGCTGAGTGAGGCCAGTACCCAAGCGATTACGCTGACGTACTCACTTGAGGATGGCTCTGCCACTAGCCAGGGCCAACGTCGCGACTTTGATCCAGTGCAAAACTCGCAAGTGACTATCCCTGCCGGTGCGACAAAAGGCTTGCTGCCAATCACTATTCGCGGCGATGCCTATGAGGAGCGCGATGAGACACTGACTGTGGTTTTGAACAGTGTCAGTGGTGCGCGATTAGGCACTAGCAGCCAAGTTATTACCATCAAAAATGATGAAGAAGCCAAGCTTCTGCAAGTCGGTG
>JAGPVX010000046.1 GCA_018066805.1 Paraperlucidibaca sp.
ACCGCATAGGCAATGGGTTTGATAGAGAATCGAATCGACATAAGGCGTCCTAAACTTAGCGCAGTAATTGCGCGTGATGATGTAAGTGGTCAGCAATAAAGCTGCTAATAAAGTAGTACCCATGATCATAACCGCTCTGCCTACGCAGTGTTAGCGCTTGGCCGGCGCCGCGACAGGCTGACTCAAAGCGATCGGGACTTAGTTGATTGGGTAGGAATTGATCCTCCAAACCTTGATCAACGAGTAGGGCAGAGGTGCGTTGACCATCCTCGACTAAGGCCGTGGCATCGAATGCGCGCCAGCTACTGCGGTCATCACCCAGATAGCGGCTAAAGGCTTTCTCACCCCATGGGCATTCGCTGGGCGCTGCTATTGGCGCAAAGGCGGAGACCGACTGGAACCGCTCAGGGTGTTTCAAGCCGATGGTGAGCGCGCCGTGGCCGCCCATAGAATGACCCATGATGCCGACACGATCGGCGCTCGCGGAGAAGTTAGCTAGGATAAAGTCACGTAACTCCAGTACATAACTACCCATACGGTAATGCGTAGCCCATGGCTGAGTGGTGGCGTCGAGATAGAAGCCTGCGCCGACACCAAAATCCCAATTTTCACGATCACCGGGCAGCTCAATATCACGCGGACTGGTATCGCAAGTCACCAGCATCAAGCCCAGCTCTGCGGCAACGCGCTGAGCGCCAGCTTTGACCATGAAAGTCTCTTCTGTGCAGGTCAGGCCGGCGAGAAAAAATACCACCGGCACCGGACCATTGGCGGCTTGTGGTGGCTGATACACGGAAAAGCGCATCGGCAGGCCGATGCTGCTGGAGTCATGAGTGTAAAAGCCCTGTATGCCGCCGAAACAAGCGTGTTGGCTGCGAGTAATCATGCTCATTTGCTAAGCGCCGAGGGTTTAGCGGTGGATGGCCAGCGCATAAAAATTGCCACGCCCAAGCCCCAGGCACCGTTAAGTAATAAGCCACCGATGACAGTTTTCATCTCCACTGGCAGGTCTTTGAGCGGAAACACAATTAGCATCGCGACTGCGGTTGGGCCAATGGCGCCGATCAGCATCGCTTTGAGCCAATAGATTGCGCCATGGTTTTGGCGAATCCAGTAGGCCACGGGTACGCCCCATAAGCCGCCCCAAAATGCCAGCGAGATGACCGCAGGCACACCTAAAGGCTGGCTTGGTGTGAGATTAAACGCTGGCACTGGCACCATGCCGAGGCTAAAAAACAGGCTGAATAAGCCCTGATGAAACAGCAGCGTGGCGAAATAACCCGCGACAAAGGCTCTGAATGCAAACATGACTTTCCCCTTTATTGATCGTATGGCCGCTTACGTAATCTGTTCTAGAAAATCACCACCGAACGAATCGATTCGCCACGCTTCATCAGCTCAAAACCTTCGTTGATGTCTTCGAGTTTGAGCTTGTGGGTGATTAGCGAGTCGATGTTGATTTTGCCTTCCATATACCAGTCGACGATTTTCGGCACATCGGTGCGCCCACGCGCGCCACCGAAAGCCGAGCCTTCCCATTTGCGCCCAGTCACTAGCTGGAATGGCCGCGTGCTGATTTCCGCACCAGCTTCCGCCACGCCGATGATGATGCTGCGGCCCCAGCCTTTGTGCGTGCATTCGAGGGCATCACGCATGACCTTGGTATTGCCGATGCATTCGAAGCTGTAGTCAGCGCCGCCATCGGTCATTTGCACAATGGTATCGACGACGTTTTCAACTTCTTTCGGGTTAATGAAGTGCGTCATGCCGAACTCGCGTGCCATTTTTTCGCGCTCAGGGTTTAAATCGACACCGATGATTTTGCCGGCACCGACCATCTTCGCGCCTTGAATGACATTGAGGCCGATACCGCCTAAGCCGAACACGACAACGTTGGCGCCTGCTTCCACTTTAGCGGTAAACAATACAGCGCCTATGCCGGTAGTGACGCCACAGCCGATGTAGCAAACTTTGTCGAACGGCGCGTCTTCGCGGATTTTTGCCAGCGCAATTTCCGGCACCACGATGTAGTTAGAGAACGTCGACGTGCCCATGTAGTGGAATAAATCTTGGCCATTGAGTGAGAAGCGCGAGGTGGCATCTGGCATGAGGCCGCGGCCTTGCGTGCTGCGAATGGCTTGGCAGAGATTGGTTTTTTGCGACAGGCAGAATTTGCATTCTCGGCATTCGGGTGTGTACAGAGGAATCACGTGGTCGCCTTTGCGCAATGACTTCACGCCAGGGCCAACATCAACCACGATACCTGCGCCTTCGTGACCCAAGATGGAGGGGAAAATACCTTCAGGATCAGCGCCACTGAGCGTGTAGTAGTCGGTATGGCAGATACCTGTGGCTTTGATTTCGACTAGCACTTCACCAGCTTTCGGCCCAGCCAAATCCACGGTTTCGATAGTCAGCGGTTGGCCTGCTTTCCAGGCGACAGCAGCGCGAGTTTTCATAAGGCTGTGCTCATTGCAAAAGATGGCCTAGACCATAGCAAGTGTCGGTCTGAGCGTCACTCATGCAGACTACGATTGAGGCGAAAAAGTGATACAAAAAAAAGCGAGAGCCCCTCTATGGCGACTCTCGCTAAATTACCTCACGCTGGGCATCGTCAATATGCTCAACGGTTCATAGCGGCTTATGGCAGGGCGGGTACGCCAGTAGGCAGTCCCAAATCTGGTAAGCCGGTGGGTAAGCCGGCACCATTGCCAGAAAGTAACGCTTGGATATTGCTTGCCAAAGTTTGTAAATCGGCTGCGCTTGGCAGTTTTGGTGGCAGGCTTAGGCTAGGTGGTGTGCCAGCAATCGGGTAGTCGAGTGCGATTAGGCTATTACCATTAACACGCTCAGTGCCGAGCAAGTACTCGCCAACTGGCACGTCGTAATAGAACGTGGCTGGTGCCGACTTTAGTGCTGTTGCGGCACTGGGAATGCCTGCCGGCAAGCTTGAAGAGCTTGGTAGTTGATCTAAGCCAGGTACTCGGTCAAGTCCGGGGATTTGCGAGGTTAGACTTGATAGCTGGGCCGTTTGCAATTGCGAGCCCACATTATCGATAGCGCGGCCCAGCGTTTCTGTGCCGAGATTATGCCAACGAACGGCCATGATGTTGATTTTGCCAGTTTTCACGGTATTAACTGCATAGCCTGCGGTCATGCCCAGACGCGAGTCTAGCTGCAGTAAGTTAGTGAAGTCTTGGCCGTTTAGTGAACCATTAGTTTGGAATGGGAGTGGCAATGGCAGCGGATTGCTGTTGTTGCCAATGACAGGTTCAACACGACGGATATTCAGCGGGCCAATCGGCAGCACATTAAGCACAGGTGCTAATAGTTGACTTGCAGCGGAGTCAACCGCGCCACCACGGGTCACTTGCACACCGTAGGAGTTAACTTTTGGCGCCTGCGTCGACAAGTCAGCCAAGCCTATATCTAGTGGTAATGGCAACGGAAGCTTGCTGGTCAGGCCTGATAAGCCCGGAATGCTAGCCAAGGGGCTTGCTGCCGTAGCTTCTCGTGGTTTTTGGTCATTGAGGGTACCGAGGGCATCATAAGCGACTTGGAAAATATCCATCGCCGTGGCGCGTGTAGGGAACTGTCCGGCATTGAGTGGATAGGCAAAGGTGTAGCTAGCGTTGGTGGCCAACACTTTGTCTTGCACGTTTTCAGTGGTAGTTGTGATTTTTAGATCGCGGCAGCGACCAAAAAGCACCGCATTACAGACGCCGGTCAGCTTCACTTCGACCGATAGTGGCGCTTGAATGACGATAGTGTCATTAACTGTATGCTGGTCTAGCGCAGTCGCAATCACAGCATCGACATTAGTGGTATTTGTGATAGTAAAGGACTGGCCTTGCGATACACCACTAGTCACGAAGGGGATGATGAAAGTGCCTTCTGTCACTGAGTTGTTGGTGGTTTTTACATAGTTAGTCAGGCTGCGCACATTGTGCGGCAGAATCCATGGACCAAGGTCGGGTACAGCATAAGTCGCAACTAAATAAGCCACTGTGGTGCCAAGGCCATAGGCATTGAATAGGTCGTTGAGCGATGGCTGACTGCCGCTAGCAAGAGGAATGGGCAGGTTGCTTGCACCGGGTAAGCTATCGAGGCCAGGCAGTGCATCCAAACTAGGAATCCCATTAGGTAGACCGTTTGGCAAGCTCGGTGCTGCGCCAGCGCTGGTCAGCGAGCCAACTAAGAAGCTGATTAAGTCTTGTGCCATCGCGGCCATTTCTGGTGTTTGCTCGCCTGATGGACTCAGGTTGCCAAAGTTGCCAAGAAACTTGGACAGCTCTAGTGACAAGGGTGCGGGTAAGTCGCGGCCCATGGTGAGCGCAGTTAGGGCGGCAGCAGCTTGCGTTGGGTCTAGTAGTGATGGGCCTGCGAGCGGGTTATTGTCACCAAGGTTAGCGAATGCATCGGCACCGGGCAGGCTGGGATTATTTGGTGTTGGTGCAGCGTTCGCGAATGCGCCGAACGGTGATTGAGCGAAAACATTTTGCAATGAGTCTAGAGCGCTATCGAGCGGGCTCGTGAGCTGTGACGGTAGAGGAATAGGTAGCGATGACAAACTAAACGCAGCCCATGAGGCACTTGCTGTCAGAGCGAGGGCAACCACTAAATTTTTCTTTTTCATGATAAAGGTCTCAGCGATGGTCTGAGCGGCATCCTTGTCGACTGGGTTAAGTGCCCTTCTAGGCGTACTGAAACTTAACTCATGTAAAGTTTTAAAGGCTACTTTTGTCGGTTAATTGTTGCCCTAATGTAACGATTTTCGTCGGTAGATGAATGGCTGCCGAATTTATCTAGCTGTGCCGTGGCGCTTTTAGCTAGAGCCCATAAGTAGTGAGTTATTGGCCTGTGCTGCTAGAACTAAATGCTGCGCGACTTCGGTTACACGCTTTAGTCGGCGCAAATCTTCGCTATATGACAGCCAAAATTGTCGTGTGATGCTGAGCTTTTCATTCAAGACCGGTACCAAGCGTGGATCAGTGTCAGCAATAAAGCAGGGCAAAATAGCCAAGGCTCGGCCTTGCAAAACAGCATGGTATTGCGCCAACGCGCTGGTGCTGCGCAGTGTGCTCTGGGCCCCGGGCACGAGTTCATCGAGATATAAAAGTTGGGCGCTGAAGGCGAGCTCATTAACGTAGTTAATGAAACGATGTTGGGTTAAGTCTTCGATGCAAGTGATAGTCGGGTGCTGCGCGAGGTATTCGGGTGTGGCGTAGAGCTTGAGCCGGTAGTCGCATAACTTGCTAGAGATGTAAGGCCCGCGCGCTGGGCGCTCTAGCGTGATGGCTATATCGGCCTCGCGGCGCGAAAGATTGACGAAGTGCGGCACCGGTAAAATATCGATAGAAATATTGGGGTAGCGGTCTTGGAATTCGACCATGTGCGGAGCAACAAAGTAAGTGCCAAAGGCCTCGGTGCAACCAATACGAACATGGCCTGAGAGTGCGCTGCCAGTTCCAGAGACTTCGGCCATAGCTGCCTCCATAGCCGCTTCCATGGTGTCGGCATGGCGCACTAAATGCTGACCATCGACGGTGAGCGTGAAGCCATTACTGCGTGATTTATCGAATAGTAGTGCGCCGAGACTTTCTTCTAATGAGCGAATGCGCCGCGCTACCGTGGTGTAGTCCACGCTGAGTCGGCGAGAAGCAGCGCTGGCGGTACCGGCTCGGGCGACTTCGAGGAAAAATCTTAGGTCATCCCAGTTTAAATTTTTGTTGGCAGATTTTTGCATATCGATTAGGACTTATTCTGAGTTCATATTGCATTTTAACCTGTATATGCTGTTGCAACAGTAATTCCAGAATTATTTAAGGCAGATCGCTATGACCAGCACTATTCCTACCGTCAAATTGCTCATCAATGGTGAGTTTATCGAGTCGAAAACCACCGAGTGGCGCGATGTAGTTAACCCTGCTACTCAGGAAGTGCTGGCTCGCGTACCTCTTGCCACCGCTGATGAGCTAGCTGCTGCTGTGGCTGCTGGCAAAGCAGCATTCAAAACCTGGCGCAAAACCCCAATTGGTGCCCGTGCACGCATCTTCTTAAAGTATCAGCAGCTGATACGCGAAAATATGAGCGAAGTTGCTGCGTTACTGACGGCTGAGCAGGGCAAAACTCTGCCAGATGCCGAAGGCGATATTTTCCGTGGTTTAGAAGTGGTCGAGCACGCTGCCAATATTGGCTCGCTGCAAATGGGTGAGATCGCCAATAACGTCGCCAATGGCGTCGATACTTATACATTGCAGCAGCCTATTGGCGTTTGCGCTGGTATCACACCATTTAACTTCCCCGCCATGATTCCACTGTGGATGTTTCCGATGGCAATCGCTTGTGGCAACACTTTCGTGCTCAAGCCATCTGAGCAAGACCCCATGAGCACCATGCGTTTGGTTGAGCTGGCGGTCGAAGCGGGCATTCCTGCTGGTGTGTTGAACGTGGTGCACGGCGCTGTCGATATTGTTAATGGCCTATGCGATCACCCTGATATCAAAGCAATTTCCTTCGTTGGTTCAACACGCGTTGGCACCCATGTTTATCATCGCGCAACGGCTACCGGTAAACGCGCTCAGTGCATGATGGGTGCGAAAAACCACGTGGTGGTGCTACCTGATGCACCGAAAGAGCAAACTTTGAATGCGCTCGCCGGCGCAGGTTTCGGTGCCGCCGGTCAGCGTTGCATGGCGTCATCGGTGGTGGTGCTAGTGGGCGAAGCGAAGCACTGGGTGGATGAAATTGCTGAGCGTGCGAAAACCTTGAGTGTAAATGCCGGACATATTGCCGGTACTGAGATTGGCCCGGTGATTTCCTGTGCCGCTAAAGCACGCATTGAAAGCCTGATTGAGGCTGGCATCGCCGAAGGTGCGCGCTTAGTGCTCGATGGCCGTAATCCAGTGGTGAAAGGCTATGAGCAAGGCAACTTTGTCGCGCCCACGCTATTTGCTGGTGTGAAGCCAGGCATGCGCATTTATGACGAAGAGATTTTTGGCCCAGTGCTGTGTGTGGTCGAAGTCGACACGCTCGATGAAGCGATTGCGCTAGTGAATGCCAATCCCAACGGTAATGGCACGGGTATTTTTACTCGCTCTGGCGGTGCCGCACGGCATTTCCAAGAAGAGATTGATGTCGGCCAAGTTGGAATCAATGTGCCGATTCCTGTGCCGGTTCCGTTGTTCTCGTTCACAGGTTCACGTGGTTCGAAGCTCGGTGATTTAGGTCCTTATGGCAAACAGGTTGTGATGTTCTATACGCAAACCAAAACCATCACTTCGCGTTGGTTTGACGAAGATGCGGTGAGCACTGTCAACACCACCATTAGCATGCGTTAAGGGTGCTGGCGTGAACTTTGAACTGAGCGATGAACAGCTGGCTTTTGCGCAGCTAGCGCGTGATTTTGCTCGGCAAGACCTTGCGCCCTTCGCGGCGCAATGGGATGCCGAGTCTATTTTTCCTGTCGATGCGTTTCGCAAGGGTGGGCAGCTGGGTTTTTGCGGCCTGTATTCACCGGAAGCACAGGGTGGCTTAGGGCTGTCGCGCCTAGACTCGGCCTTAGTGTTTGAGGAGTTGGCGGCAGCAGACCCATCTACGGCGGCATTTTTCACCATTCATAATATGGCGACATGGATGCTCTGCACCTGGGGTAAGCCAGCGCTGCAAGCTGAGTGGGGCGAGCGCCTGACTTCGGGTGAGCAGCTCGCGTCATACTGCCTAACCGAGCCAGATGCGGGTTCTGATGCCGCCAATTTAAAAACCTCGGCACGCCGTGATGGCGATGACTACGTGCTAAACGGCAGCAAGATGTTTATTTCTGGCGCGGGTAGTACCGATATGTTGGTGGTTATGGTGCGTACGGGCGCAGCCGGCGCTAAAGGCATTTCGGCGATTGCTGTGCCGGCAAATTTACCTGGCATTCGCTATGGCAAAAAAGAAGAAAAAATGGGCTGGAATAGTCAGCCCACGCGCGCCATTTTCTTTGATGACGTGCGAGTACCTGTCGCTAATCGCTTAGGCGAAGAGGGCGAAGGCTTCCGCATCGCTATGAAAGGTTTGGATGGCGGGCGCATCAATATTGCCACCTGTTCGGTGGGGGCAGCGCAAGGCGCCCTTAACGCTGCGCAAGCCTATCTTGGTGAGCGTAAGCAGTTCGGCAAAGCACTGGCCGAGTTTCAGGCCTTGCAATTTCGCCTCGCCGACATGGCCACGGAATTAGTCGCGGCTCGGCAGATGATTCGCTTAGCGGCAAGCAAACTCGACGCTGGCCATAGAGACGCTA
The DNA here is from genome assembly GCA_018066805.1 of Paraperlucidibaca sp. Classification (GTDB taxonomy): domain Bacteria; phylum Pseudomonadota; class Gammaproteobacteria; order Pseudomonadales; family Moraxellaceae; genus Perlucidibaca; species Perlucidibaca wandonensis. Next base: position 8,285 of record JAGPVX010000046.1, read on the forward strand.
GCACCTATTGCGCAATGGCCAAACGCTTCGCCACTGACGCCGGTTTTAACG
>JAGPVX010000008.1 GCA_018066805.1 Paraperlucidibaca sp.
TTGGCGCGCGGTGAGGGCTTAACGGCGCATGCGCGTTCGGCCGAATATCGCTTATTGCCTAAGGCTGATTGAAGCGCTTAAGGCGAAAACTTTTTAGGAGTATCAAACGCGATGAGCCGTTTCTGGAGTGCGCGTGTGCGCGAGTTGGTGCCCTATGTGCCGGGCGAACAACCAAAGATCAGCAATCTGATTAAGCTCAACACCAATGAGCATCCATTCGGGCCATCGCCAAAAGCCATCGCGGCGATGCAAGCGGCTTTGAACGACGACCTGCGCTTATATCCAGACCCTAACGCCGATGCGTTGCGCCAAACCATCTCCGACTATTACGACCTTGCTGCTCAAGGTGGCGATAAGTCGTGGGTGTTTGTTGGTAACGGCTCCGATGAAGTATTGGCACACGCTTTTCACGGCCTATTTCAGCACGATAAGCCGCTGCTGTTTCCCGACATCAGCTACAGCTTTTACCCGGTCTATGCTCAGCTCTATGACATCGCCTACGAGACTGTGCCGCTGACCGACAGCTTCGCCATAAATCCTGCTGACTATTCGCGCCCTAATGGCGGCGTAATTTTCCCCAACCCCAATGCGCCCACGGGCTGTGTATTGGCCTTGGATGCGATTGAGCAAATCTTGCAGGCCAATCGCGATGTTGTGGTTTTGGTGGATGAGGCTTATATCGATTTTGGCGGCGATTCTGCTGTGGCTTTAGTCGGCCGCTATGACAACTTGTTGATCACACAGACACTATCGAAATCGCGTGCGCTCGCTGGTTTGCGCGTGGGTCTAGCGATTGGCCAGCCGCACTTAATTGAAGCCTTAGAGCGCATTAAAAATAGCTTCAACTCATATCCGCTTGGCCGTGTTGCGCTGGCAGGCGCGCAGGCAGCATTTGAAGATCAGGCGTATTTTGATTCGATGCAGCAGATGGTCATCATGCAGCGCGATAGTTTGACGGCGAAGCTTGTGCGTTTGGGTTTTGATGTGCTGCCATCGGGCGCGAACTTTGTCTTTGCTCAGCACCCTAAATATAGCGGCGCAGACTTAGCGCAGGCCTTGCGTGAGCGGGCGGTGGTGGTGCGGCACTTCAATAAGCCGCGCATCGATAATTTCTTGCGCATCACCGTGGGCACGCCAGATCAGCATGCCGCCTTAATCGACGCGCTCAGCGAAATTCTCGCTTAAGCGCGTCGATATAAACGATTCGGACGAACGACTGAGAGCTAATTCGCTTTCGGTCGCTCGCCCATCGTTACCGTTAATGTTCTTTCTGCTTTACCTCGGCGCACAGCAATCGCCACTTTGGCATTGGGCTTATAGCCACCAATTTGCCGAATAACTTCGTCAGCATTGACCACATCTTTGCCTTCAATATTGATAATTTCATCGCCCGGCTTAAGGCCGGCGCGGTCTGCAGGACCACCTTTCATCACAGCAGCGACAGTGACTTGGCTGTCTTTGGAGCGGCTAGGTGGGCCGTCGCGATGGCTTTGCCCGGCTATCTCAATGCCCAGCCAGCCGCGCACCACATGGCCGTGAGCGATAATCTCTTGTAAGACTTGCTGAGCAATCGGTGCGGCAATAGCAAAGCCGATGCCCATGCTGCCGCCAGAGCGAGAGTAGATGGCGGTATTAATGCCCATCAAATTACCTTGCACATCAATCAATGCCCCGCCGGAATTGCCCGGGTTTATGGCGGCATCGGTCTGAATAAAGTCTTCATAGGTGTTGATGCCTAAACCACTGCGACCTAGCGCTGAAATGATGCCCTGTGTCACGGTTTGGCCAACGCCAAAAGGGTTGCCGATAGCTAAAACGACATCGCCAACCGCACTAGGGTTTTGGCGGAAAGGTAGGGCGGGTAAGTCACTCAGGGCGATTTTAAGCACCGCAAGGTCGGTGTCGGGGTCTGTGCCAATGAGTTTGGCTTGGACTTCGCGGCCATCATGTGTGGCGACCAATATTTCATCAGCACCGGCAACGACATGCGCATTGGTCAGCACATAGCCATCGCTAGAAACGATAACGCCAGAACCTAGGCTCGATGCCGAACGCTCGCGCGGTGCGGCTTGGCCATGAAAGCGTAGCCATTGCTCCAAAAATGGGTCGATGTTTTGCTTCACGGTTTGCGTGGTGTAAATATTTACCACTGCGGGTGCGGCCTTAGCCACAGCTGGTGCGTAGGAAGTAGGCCCGCTTAATGCTGGCGGATTAGCGCTTTCTGATGGTTGCGGAAGGTTCAAAGTAATCGGTGCGGGCGTCGGCGAAGATGAAAGCGCATCAGGCCATTGCTTCTCAACACCAACATAGCCGACCACGCCGGCCAGTAAAATCCATGGAAGTGCAGTTGCTGCGCGCATAATTTATCCTTCTCGCTATTCAAGCAGGGCATTACAGTACGGGCTTGATGCCATGGCATCAAGCTTATCAAGGAGGTTGCATGCGATTAAACGCACTAGTGGCGCGGCTCGATGACGAATTAAGCGCAGATAAATTCAGTGATTACTGCCCCAACGGCTTACAAGTTCAGGGCCGCGATGAGGTACACAAAATTGTCAGCGGCGTGACCGCAAGTGAGGCATTAATCGACGCAGCCATTGCGGCAAATGCCGATGCGATTTTGGTGCATCACGGCTATTTTTGGAAAGGTGAGGCGGCGCAAGTGGTGGGTATGAAGCGCCGGCGCTTAGCTAAGTTATTAGCACATGATATCTCGTTGATTGCCTATCATTTGCCGCTAGATGCCCATCCTACACTTGGCAATAACGCGCAGCTAGCGCGGCGCTTAGGTTTGCTGCGTGAGTGTTCTTTATATGATGATCCGCGCCAAGTTGGTGATGTGGGGCGCTTAGAAAATCCCATGACTGCCGAGGCTTTTGCAGAGCGTATTGCGCATGTCTTACAGCGTAAGCCGCTGCATATTGCTGGCGGGCCGGCGCTAATTCAGCGCGTGGCGTGGTGTACCGGCGGTGCTCAAGGATTTATTGAGCAGGCCGCCAGTCATGGTGTCGATGCGTATATTAGTGGCGAGATTTCGGAGCCCACGGTGCATGTCGCGCGCGAATGCGGCCTGCATTATTTTGCCGCTGGCCATCACGCCACCGAGCGCTATGGCGTGCAGGCATTGGGCGAATGGTGTGCGGAAAACTTAGGTCTAAGCCATGAATTTATCGACTGCGATAGCCCAGCCTAAAGCATGTTGCATGCGGTCTTAAGGTTGAAGTCGGCTGCGATGCCAAGCGCCATCACCCGATGGCAAATACAGCACACGATCATGCAAGCGGCTTGGGCGCCCCTGCCAAAACTCCACATGATCAGCGACTAGCCTATAGCCGCCCCAGTGCGGCGGTCTAGGTACTTCAGTAGGATACTTCGCCTTCAGCTCTCGCTCTCGCTCTAATAGCAGCTCAGGAGCTTCCAGTGCTTGGCTTTGTGCTGAAACCCAAGCACCTATTTGGCTGCCATAAGGCCGCGAAGCAAAGTAGGCATCGGAGTCATTAGCGCGAAGCTTTTCAGCACGGCCTTCAATGCGCACTTGGCGCTCAAGTTCGGGCCAAAAGAACGTACTGGATGCATAAGGATTTGCAGCCAATTGGTGGCCTTTACGGCTGTCGTAGTTGGTGTAAAAGTGCACGGCACCATCGGCAATGCCTTTCAGTAAAACAATACGCCCTGAAGGCCGCGCATTTGAGTCTACGGTAGCCAAATGCATGGCTGTCGCATCTAGCACGCCAGCCTCTATCGCTTCATCTAGCCACTGTTGAAGCTGGCCGTAAGGGTCGACATGGCATTGCTCAGGACTCAAGCCCTTGAGGCCATATTCGAGTCGAATATCCGCTAAGTTCATATCTGCTTCCCAATGGTGTCTTGTATCAGAGTTCGTGTTTCAGGTGCATCGAAGAAGCGCGTAAAATGCTCTTTTAAGCGCCGCTCAATATAGCCAGAGTTATTCAGTGCATTGACCATAGGCTCACCAATAGCAACGACTTCACGCGCAATATGGTCGCGCTCAATGCCCATCAGGCGCAGAAAATGCATAGCTGGCATATCACCAGCATGAGCGAACCATGCTTGCACCAATAAGCTGATTTGTTGCTTCATATAGTCTGTCTGGCGAATTTGATTCCAGTACAGCACGGCCAAATAGCTCAGTCCCTGAATCTCTAAATGTCGTGTCGCCTGCCCAAGTTGATAGGCCTCTAAGCGTGGCCATACCTGCTCAGCATATTGGGCGATGGCATCGTTGTTTAAGGCTTTATCGAGCAGCTGCTCACTGAACTTGGCGGTGGCAGAAATATTGCGCGATAAATACGCCTTGATAGCCTGCTCGATAGTTTCATCTAAACGGCCCATGCGGCCTAGCATGTTGCGGCCTACCTTCACTAATGAGCTAAAGCCGGGGACACGGCGAGCGATGGCGTTATCTGTTGTTAAATAATCGACGATACTGTGGTAAACCACATCGGAGAGCACGCGTGTATAGACCGGGCTGCTAAGCGCGCTGTGAATGAGTTCTTGGCGCAATGCTGGTCTTTCGACTAAACGTTGTACCATTAAGTCGTAAATTTGTTTATTAATGAGCTGCCGCATGGGTTGTTGCTGGTGGCTGGGGTTATTTAACCCAAGCTCCACCAACATGACGGCTTGCTCGCGCATTGTGTCGGTTGGCGAGTAGCTTAAGATATTGCGCTCTATCCATGAGATGACCTGGCTTTCACTGAGCAAGTCTCGAGCGCTAATGGTTTCTAGCAGGTCGCAGTAAGCGTTGGCTTCGATGTCTAGGTGTGTGCGAAGTGCATCACCTGTGAAGTCTTGTAGAAAAAATTGCAGCTGAGCGTTTAAAAGCGCCTCGGCAGGGTGGCTCATTCAGGACTCCCGCTCGCGAGCAATTGCTTGCGAAATGATAATAACTAATAGCCTGCAACATAGCGGGTTGAGGGCGCAAAATCCATGCGCACCTCGCAAAATATAAGAGGATTTACACCATGAAAAACGGCCTTCATCGAAGCGTTTTAGGCATGGTTGGACTGATATTAATGAGTTCGACAGTGTGGGCCGATGGTCCGCGCACACTAAGTAGCGCAACACCTAAGTTTGCTGACAGCAGCCTTGTATCACCAGCGGCCGCCGACGATATGGTGATGACGGCATTAACGTTGATGGGCACGCCGTATAAATGGGGCGGCACTTCGCCTGAAGAAGGCTTCGATTGCTCGGGCTTGGTCCAGTATATTTATCGCGATGTTAGCGATGTCGTGTTACCACGAACGGCTGCGCAAATGGCAAGCCTAGCCGGTCGAGATGTCACAGAAAAAGAGTTGGTCGTTGGCGACTTACTGTTTTTTCGCTTAGGCAATAGTCGTGCGATCAATCATGTTGGCGTTTATATTGGCGATAATCGTTTCGTACATGCGCCACGAACAGGCGCTGTGATTCGCATCGATCCGCTGACCAATCGCTATTGGATGCGTTACTTCGATCGTGCCCGCCGCCTATTTACTGACGACGGGCATTTTGTTTCCCGTTAAGTAGGGCTGCTGCTTAAGCGCTGAGCTTATTTCTCAACAAATGCGCGCTCAATAACGTAGTGCGCTTGTTGGCCATGACGCGATTCGGTGAAGCCGCGTTCTTCAAGCATCACCACTAAGTCTTTCAGCATGCTCGGGCTGCCACACATCATCACGCGGTCAGTTTCGGCGTTTAATGGCGGTAAGCCAATATCGCTAAAGAGCTTGCCGGACTCGATGAGATTGGTCAGACGGCCTTGATTGCGAAACTCTTCGCGCGTAACCGTAGGGTAGTAAATCAATTTTTTGCGCGATTCGGCACCAAAAAACTCATTGTCGTGCAGCTGCTCGGAAATGAAGTCGGCATAGGCCAGCTCGCTGACTTCGCGCACGCCGTGGCAGAGCACGACATGGTCATAGCGCTCATAGACCTCAGGGTCTTTGATGATGCTCATGAATGGCGCTAAGCCGGTGCCAGTCGACAACATATACAGCGTTTTGCCGGGCAAAAGGTTGTCCATGATCAGCGTGCCAGTGGGCTTGCGGCTGACCATCAGAGTGTCGCCTGGCTGTAAATGCTGCAGGCGCGAGGTCAATGGGCCATCGGGCACTTTGATGCTGAAAAACTCAAGATGTTCTTCGTAGTTGGCGCTGACAATTGAGTAGGCGCGCATCAGTGGCTTGCCTTCAGTCTCTAAGCCGATCATGACGAAGTGGCCATTGTGAAAGCGTAGGCCGGGGTCACGTGTGGTGGTAAAACTGAACAAAGTGTCATTCCAATGATGAACACTTAGGACGGTTTCTTGGGCTACGTTAGACATGATCAAATCTCTTGACGGGGCTGAGGCGTTGAGCGCGAATAATAAAGTATCGCCGATTTAGTGGCCAGTTTAAGGCGCAAACTTAATCAGAACTATCGGGTAATTCTGATTAAATCTATCAGAAAATCGAATGTTTCTGATTATTGAGAGCGAGGTGCAAGCCAGTCGGCAAGCTGTGGCCACGCCTCTGTTGGCGTATTACTGCCGGCTAAAATGCCCATATGGCCACCGGAAATAAGCGCCAATGTGGCGTCATCGCTGCTGATTAAATCGGGTAGTGGGCGCATGGCATCGGCTGTGACCATAGTGTCTTGCTTGCCAGCAAAGGCCAGCAAAGAAGCATTGATGTCGGCAAAGTCTATTTGATGCTTACCAAGGTGAATACGGCCATCAGCCAGATCATTATCGAGCCAAATACGAATCATCATGTCTTGGATGACACCGCCGGGGTAGGCCACCATATCATCGAGAAAGGCGCCGTTGGTGGCGTGATTGACGACGAACTCGCGATCATCGAGACGTGTGATCAGCTCCCAATAGCCCAGTAGGCTATTGGCAGGGCTGAGCATTTTGAATGATAGTGAGTTGATCCAGCCCGGTGTGTGTAGCAGGCGAGGGCTGAGGTTGTGCACACGAAAGCCCGTGTGTTTGCGCACCCAGGCCGCTTGTTTGGCGAGGCGCTGATACATTTTTCCGAGTGCGCCGGAAGCGTGGCCATTGATTGGTGTGCCGACAATAACCAAGTTGCGAATATTCGGGTCTTTGCTGAGCGCGGCATAGCCCAATGCTAATACGCCGCCAATGCTCCAGCCGTGCAGGCTGAGCTCTTCGACTCCAGCATGGCGACGGATATGGCTTAAGTAGTCCGGCATAAAGTCGGCAATATAGGTCTCTAAGTTGTAGTGGGTATGGCGCAGTGTCGGCCGACCCCAGTCAATCAAATACACCGAGAAGCCATGGGCCAGCAGAAATTTGACCAAGCTGCGCTCAGGGAAAAAATCATAAATGTTCATGTTCACCGCGAGTGGTGGCACTAACACTACCGGCACGCGGTGGCGCTTCGGATTTACCGCCAATATGCCTTCGCCGAGCTGAATCTCAGTTTCGGTGAGAGGTGGATAATGACGCAGCTTCACCAAACCATTGTCGTGCAAGACTTCATAAGGCGTTTGGCCCGATAGCGTGAGTTCGCGCGTGCGCAGAAAGCGATCATTAGCATTGGTCAATACGCGACTACCTTCGTGGCGCAACACCGCAGCGCGTTTCGCTAGCTTGTGGCGTTGCTGCTGTAGCGACTGACTAAGGCGTTCGGGCAATGATGGGCGTGGCATAAATGGCTCCTGAGCGGCGGGCAATGTTCAAGCTAACGGCTTGAGTATCCGCAGCGCGTACATAATGTGCGAACTATAGCGACTATTCGGTCATTGGCAGTGGCCTAAATGCCGTGAGCGAATGCGTTTGGCGTCAACGCGGCGTTGTGGCAAAGTCATCGCCTTCTTTTGTTTGCGAGATTTATCTCATGTCATTCGCTCATCAACTTAATATTTTAAGCTCAGTTCTGGCCTCAACAGCTGCTGGTTGGCGCGGTGGCGCTGGGCGTGCCTTCTTTAAGCAGCCCGAGCAACGCCCCGTATTGTTTGATATCGAGAACTGCCCATATTGCCGAATGGTGCGTGAAGCGGCGACCGCCTTGCACTTAGATTTAGATATTCGCCCATGCCCGAAAAACGGCACGCGCTTTCGCGCACAGGCCATTGAAGTTGGTGGCAAGCTGCAGTTTCCATTGCTGCAAGACCCCAACACCGGCACCGTACTTTATGAGTCGGGTGCGATCATTGATTATTTATTCCGCGCCTACGCAAATCGCCCAGCGCCAGCTACCTATAAAAAAACGCCGCTACATACTGCGAGTAGCCTATTGGCTAGCGCTACGCGGGCGACTGCGGGCATGCGCGTAAAGCCTTCGCGAGCACCAGAGAAGCCACTGGCATTGTGGAGCTTTGAGATCAGCCCATATTCTCGCCCAGTGCGCGAACTGCTCTGTGAGCTGGAAATTCCCTATAGCCTGCATAACCTGGGCAAAGAGCATTGGACCGAAATTGGGCCAGCTGTGCAGCGCCTGAAGCCTGGTCCTTATGTGCCAAAAGCTGGCGGCAAGCGTGAGCAATTTATGCAAAAGCATGGCCGTGTGCAGCTGCCATTCCTGCAAGATCCTAATACTGGCGCTGAGCTTTTCGAATCCGAAGCGATTTTGTCTTATTTGAAAGCAAACTACGCAATCTAAACTTAAGGCTCGCTCATCATGACCAAGAAAAAAACTCCCGCGCACCCAGTAGTTGCTGCTCTATACGAGGCGCATGTCTCGCATTCGATGGCCTTACTCACTGGTGATGGCCTGCTAGAGCATCTGTCTGCCGAGCTTGATGCTGACTTAGTCAATGCCAAGAAGCTCAAGCTCACACAGATGGTTAGCAAAGAGCAAATTCTGGCCACTGCACGTGCCTATGCCGTTGAGATGCCGATGTCGGGCGGCATTCCTGAGTTGGTCGGTGATATCGCGCGCGTCTTGCATGCGCATCCAATTCACGATGACACCAAGCTCAGCGACATTGTCTCCGACAAGCAAGCGCGCGAAATCATCAACAAAGCCGTTGAGCTGCATGAGTTGCGCGACAAACTTATCCACGCCGTCTTGGGCAACCCTTTATTGGTGGAGATGTCGTCAGATCTTATTTCGCGCGGCATCAAAGGCTATTTGGCACAAGGCAATGCCGCTGCTAAAGGCATTCCAGGAGCCTCGGCGCTGATGGGCTTGGGTAAGTCGGTGCTGAGTAAAGCCTCGCCGGGTTTGGAAAAATCATTAGATGAAGGCTTGCAGGCCTATGTGCGTAAAAGCACGCAAGCCACTTTGCGCACAAGTGAAGAATCGCTTAAGGCCAAGCTTAGCGACGAGACTGTGCGCCGTATTGCGCTTGATGTTTGGGCTGATATTAAGCACTGGCCGGCCAGTCGTTTCCGCGAATATGTGAGCGCGGCAAGCCTGGAAGAAATCTTTGTTATCGGCTATGAGTTCTGGCGCGGCGAACTGCGTCATACGCCGTATTACGGGGTATTACTGGAAGTGGCCATCGATAGCTTTTTCGATAAATATCATGATGCCACGCTGCAATTTTTGCTCGACGAGGTGGGCGTAACACGCGAGATGATTTTCGCTGAGCTTTCACGCTTTGCCCCACCGGCTATTGCTGCATTGCATAAGGCGAAATTACTCGATGGCATCGTGCGTCGCCAATTGCTGCCGTTTTATCAATCTGGTCGCATTGAGGCGATATTGGCTGAGCAGGGAACTTAAACATGGCCTCCTTGAAAGACCAATTAATGCAGGCTGGGCTGGCCAATGCCAAGCGTGCACGTCAGGCCGATCACGCCAAGCGTCAAGCCGCCAAAGGCCGACATGAGGAAGTGCCAGCGGCTGAGCTGGTCAAGCAAGCGCGAGCTGAGCAATTAGTGCGTGATCAGGCTGCCAATAAAGCGCAGCAAGATACTCAAGCTGAAAAAGCCATCGTTGCGCAAATTCGTCAGCTTATTGAAATGCATCAGATCGATCGTAGCGGCGGTGATCAGCCCTATCAGTTTGCAGACGGCAGCAAAATCCGCAAGCTTTGGCTGCGCCCTGCGCAGATCGACCAAGTGGCTCGTGGTCAGATTGCTATTGTGCGTATTGGCGCTGCGGCGTCGATTGAATTTGCCTTAGTGCCGACAGCTATTGCAGAGAAAATTGCACAGCGTGATAGCGCTCGTGTGGTGCTGAAGGTCGAGCGCCAAGCGCAGGCTGTAGCGGATGATGACCCCTATGCGGACTATGTGATTCCTGATGACCTGATGTGGTAGTACGTTGTGGCTTTGACGCCATCCTGCAAGGTAAAATGGCGGCGTCTAGTCGTACCTATTGAGTAAGCAAATATGAAGTGGATAATTCTCGCGATATTCATTGCGTCGGCCATTTTTGTGCAGCGCCGCGGCAAGGTGAAGCACAAGTTTTCGCGGCAGTTTTTCGATCACTCCACTTTGATGGCACCGATCAACGTCATCATGTATTGGTGGTCTAAAGTACCGACCACGCCGTACTTGTCGCAAGACCATTTCCCTGAAGTTGCGGTGCTTGCTGAGCATTGGGAAGAGATTCGCGATGAAGCTAAAGCCTTGGGCGAGAAGGGCTTGATCAAGGCATCTGCTGAATACAACGACGCCGGTTTTAACTCCTTTTTCAAGGTCGGCTGGAAGCGCTTTTATTTGAAATGGTATGAAGACGGCCATCCATCCGCTGCAGAACTGTGCCCCAAAACCACGGCGTTGGTGCGCAGCCTAGATTCGGTGAAAGCCGCAATGTTTACTGAGCTACCACCGGGCAGTCGCCTAGTGCGCCATCGCGACCCGTTTGCTGGCTCCTTGCGTTATCACTTAGGCCTGATTACGCCCAACGATGATCGTTGCTTTATCGATGTCGATGGCGAACGTTATAGCTGGCGCGACGGCGAGGGTGTGATGTTTGATGAAACTTATATCCATTACGCCGAAAACATGACTGACGAAAATCGTATTATTTTGCTCTGCGATATTGAGCGGCCGATGACGCGGCGTTGGGCGCAAGCGCTGAATAATTGGTTTGCACGCACGGTGATGACGGCGGCTAGCTCGCCAAATACCGACAGCGATAAAACTGGCGGCATCAACAAAGCATTTAGCTATTTATACTTAGTGCGCTTGCGTGCCAAGGCGCTGAAAAAGACCAACCGCACGCTGTATTACGTGCTGAAGTGGTTGATTCTCGGTGGCCTGCTGGCGTGGATATTTATCTTTTAAGCGCTACATCTTAGGAGCTAGCTAGCTTATAGCCTGCACTCAGCAGGCCTTGCCTAGCTCGGGAGCTGGCCTATGTCGTTCTCCGCCCAATTGCTCTCGTGGGAGCGTAGCGGTGATTATCGCGAGCTTAAGGGCCAGCGCCACTTTGTTCACATCGCCGGCACCGGCCCAGCCTTGCTGCTGTTACATGGCTTTCCATCCGCTAGCGTTGACTGGGCGCCGCTATGGCCGCAGCTCACGGCACATTTTCGCTGCTACACCTTCGATTTTCTCGGCTTTGGCCTCAGTGCCAAGCCTCAGAAACACCACTACAGCATCTTCGATCAAGCTGATCGAGTAGAAGCGCTGCTGCGTGCCGAAGGCGTTGAGCACTACCATATTCTTGCTCATGACATTGGCGACACGGTGGCGCAGGAGTTATTGGCGCGTCAGCTCGATGGCAGCGGCCATGGTGTTATTGATCGCGTTTGCTTGCTCAATGGCGGGCTATTTCCAGAAACCCATCGCGCGCTACTCACGCAAAAGCTTTTGGCCAGTCCATTAGGCCCTTTAGTTGCACGCCTGATGCGCCGAGAAGTGTTTATTGGGCGCTTGCAGGCGGCATGCTGCCATCAGCTGCCTGATGAGGCTGTGAACGATATGTGGGCCTTGCTGAAGCACAATGATGGGCATTTGCGTATGCCGAAGCTCATTGGCTATATGGCCGAGCGCCAGCAGCAGCGAGCGCGCTGGGTCGGTGCCTTGCAACATACGGCGAGCCCATTGCGCGTAGTGGTTGGCGCCGATGACCCCATTTCTGGAGAGCACATGGTGGCGCGTTACCGCGAGCTGATCACTCAGCCCAATACTCAAGCCTTGCCTGGCCTTGGTCATTACCCGCAAGTCGAGCGACCTGAACAAGTATGGGCAGCTATTTCCCCGTTTTTAATCGTCTAAGTGACCTAGTAAATGTGCAATGGTGCCAAAGGCAGCATTGAGCAGATGAGAGGTAGTGCTGTCTAGCCATCTCCGGAGTATGGTTGGTCTATCCGACTAGAGTTGGGTTGAAGTGCCTCGGAGGGATGATTATGTCGCACAACGCCTTTGCTGAGCTGATTCAAGAGTGGGAAGCTCGGCAGTTATTACACCGGCAAAAAGTGCCTATGCAGGTCAGTGTATTCGATACTGATCGCGTTAAAATTCAGGCGCTTGCAGCTGTTTACAATCTCAGCGAGCAAGAGATTATTGCCAGCGTTTTGCATCATGGCTTGTTTGAGCTTGAGACGCGCATGCCTTACCAAAAGGGCACACGAGTAATTCGTGTCGAAGAGGGTGAGGAAATTTTCGAAGACATTGGCATGATGCCGCGCTATATCGCGAAAATTCACGAGCTTACACGCGGCCATTGAGCGCTTAGTTTGCTAGATATGTGACTTGCAAAACCTTAACTAAAAAGCCGCTTAGTAGCGGCTTTTTAGTATCTAACGTTATCGGTTTAAGCTTTCTTAAACTGGAAGTGGCGGAAGTTTGGCTTGCGCATGCGCATCCAATATTTCCAGGTGAAACCAGGCCAGATGGTGAAGTTCTTGCCATCTTCATCGATATACCAGCTTTTACAGCCACCTTCGCTCCAGACCATTTTCTGTAGTTCGGCTTGAATGCGCTCATTATAAGCGTCTTGCACCTCGGGCTTGACTGATATCTCAGCGGCACCACGCTTGTCCATCTCATCTAGACAGCTTATGGCATAGCGAATTTGCTGCTCAATCATGAAGATAATCGAGTTATGGCCGAGCGCAGTATTCGGGCCAAGCAACATGAATAAGTTTGGTAAGTCTTTAAGTGTAGTGCCTAAATAAGCACTTAAGCCGCCTTCTTTGGAGCGCGTTTCAATACCATCGCGGCCATACAAATGCAGCGGACCTAATGGGTCCTTGGTATCAAAGCCGGTGCCGCAAATAATGGCATCGACTTGGTGTTCCTGGCCATTGGAATCGATAACACTGTTGGCGCGCACTTCTTTGACGCCAGCGGCGATGACCTTGACGTTATCGCGAGCCAGAGCTGGGTAGTAGTTATTTGAAAACAGCACGCGCTTGCAACCAATGGTGTAGTTGGGTGTTAGTTTTTCGCGCAATTCAGGGTCTTTGATCTGTCTTTTCAAATGCCAACGCGCTAATTTCTCAATAGCCACCATGAGTTTTGGATGCACAAAACCTAGAGCGAATGCTTCGGCCTGCCAGTAAATTCCAGCACGCACTAAATTTTGTGACGCCGGTAAGAAGTTGAATAGTTTTTTCACGCCGGCATTAATGACGCCATCGGGTTTTGGCACCAACCAAGGTGGTGTGCGCTGAAACAGCACTAACTCATCCACTTTAGGTGCGATTTGCGGCACAAACTGGATGGCGCTGGCGCCAGTGCCAATAACCGCAACGCGCTTGCCTGTGAGGTCGTAGTCGTGATTCCAGCGCGCGGAGTGGAACATTGTGCCTTTGAAATTATCGAGGCCCTTTACGTTGGGCAGTGCAGGGCGGCTTAAACCACCAATGCCGGAGATCACCACGCGCGCGGTATATGCCTTGCCATCCCCTGTTTTGAGTTGCCAGCGCTTATCAGCATCGCTCCAGCGCGCTTCAATCAGCTCGCTATTGCCGCGAAAGTGCGAGTAGAGATCATATTTGCTCGCGCACTTTTTCATATAAGCCAAAATTTCGGCTTGGCCTGAGTAGAAACGTGACCAATCGGGGTTTTGATCGAATGAGTACGAATACATATGTGATGGCACATCGCAGGCGGCGCCCGGATAATCATTGTCGAGCCAAGTGCCGCCAAAGTCGGTCGATTTTTCTAAAATGAGAAAATCGTTACGGCCGGATTTTTTCAGAAAAATGCCCATGCCTAGGCCTGAAAATCCGCTGCCAACGACAATGATATCGTGATGTGGGGTGGTCATAGATAAGACGCCTCAAGGTTAGTAATCCGACAAATGTAAGGTTAGCATGTGGCCATAAAATGTCACGCCATTTGTTCTTCTAGTTTGACAGTAACAATAGGCTTGGCTAGCTTTCCAACACTTTAATATGAAAGAGATAATTATGTCCGCTAAGTCAGCAACAAAATCTAAGCCTGTCGTTGTCACCGCCGATGGTAAATCGCGCTACTACGAGCCTGCGCCTACCGGCATAGATTTAGAGTCATTTCGCCAAGTAGTGATTAGCCGCCGCTCGGTGCGTAAGTTCACCAATAAGCCGATTCCGCAAGCGGTCATGGATGATTGTTTGGATATGGCGTTGCTGGCACCTTGCTCATCAGGCCTGCAGCCGTGGGAGTTTTTCATTGTTCGCTCGAAGGATAAAAAAGCCAAACTAGTGAAAGCTTGCATGAGTCAGCTAGCCGCTAAAACTGCAGCAGAGCTAATTGTTTGTGTTGCTCGTACCGATAGGATTGATGAGTTTTCACGCAAAATGCTGCGTGAGTGGCCTATGCCCGATGTGCCAAAATTAGTGCAGCGTTATTATCAGCTCATTCCGTATAACTACGCGCCAGGCCCGCTTAACAGCTTTGCTATGGTGAAAAAGGCCGCGTTTTCAGTGGGCGGCTTGGTTGCGGCAGTGCCGCGTGGCCCTTATACCAAATCAGAAGTCGATTTGTGGGCAGCAAAAAGCACAGCATTGGCTTGCGAAAACTTAGTGCTGGCGTTTCGTGCTCATGGTTACGACACCTGCATGATGGAAGGTTTTGATGAAGTGCGTGTGCGCAAGCTATTGAGCCTAGGTGATGCCTCATTCCCAATCATGGTTGTGGGTGCGGGCGAACGTGCTGATGATGGCGTGTTTTGGCCGCAGGTACGCTTTGAGCGTGAGCTATTTGTGCACGAGGTTTGAGCAGAAATCAGGCTGGCTATGCTTATTAGGGTGCTGCCTGCCTTGAGGCTAAGCTGATCTGAGTACGCCGTGGGGCAAAACTACGTATAAAAAAGCCCAGCATATAGCTGGGCTTTTTTGTGTATCACTGCGGCTATTATGTCAGCTGAGCGATATCAATTTTACCCGCTGGAGTTGTGTACTCCTCCATCTTGTCAAAGTTCAGGTATTGATAAATCTCGCCTGACATTGATTCGATTTGCTTAGCGTACTCCATGTACTCAGCCACGGTGGGTAGCTTGCCAATAACAGCGGCAACTGACGCTAGCTCGGCTGAGGCCAAGTAGACATCGGCACCTTGGCCTAAACGGTTGGGGAAGTTACGCGTCGATGTCGATACGCAAGTGCTGTTGGGTGCGACGCGAGCTTGGTTGCCCATGCACAGCGAGCAGCCAGGCATCTCAGTACGAGCACCAGCACGGCCATAGATGTTGTAATAGCCTTCTTCCATGAGCTGATGCTGATCCATTTTGGTCGGCGGGGCGATCCACAATTTCGTGGTCAGCGATCCACCAGGCACTTTGTCGAGCAGCTTACCAGCAGCGCGGAAGTGACCAATGTTGGTCATGCATGAGCCAATGAAGACTTCATCGATCTTAGTGCCAGCAACATCGGATAGCAGCTTGGCGTCATCTGGATCGTTCGGGCAGCAGAGCACAGGCTCTTTTACATCGGCCAGATCGATTTCGATGATTTCGGCGTACTCAGCGTCTTTATCAGCGCGTAGCAGGCTTGGGTTGGCCAGCCATTTTTCCATATTGCCAATGCGGCGCGCGATGGTGCGAGCATCGCCATAGCCATTGGAAATCATCCATTTCAGCATGGTGATGTTGGAGGTCAGGTACTCTTTCACGCTGGCTTCCGACAAGGTGATCGTGCAACCCGCAGCTGAACGCTCAGCAGAAGCATCTGACAATTCAAAGGCTTGCTCGGCAGTTAGGTGCTCAAGGCCTTCAATTTCCAGAATGCGACCGTTGAAGGCGTTGATTTTGCCTTTCTTCTCAACAGTGAGCAGGCCTTTTTGGATGCCGTAGTAAGGAATCGCGTGCACCAAGTCACGTAGCGTGATGCCTGGCTGCATTTTGCCTTTGAAGCGCACTAGCACTGATTCAGGCATGTCTAATGGCATCACGCCAGTAGCGGCTGCGAAGGCCACCAAGCCAGAACCAGCTGGGAAGGAAATGCCCAGTGGGAAGCGAGTGTGCGAGTCGCCGCCGGTGCCGACAGTGTCGGGCAGCAACATGCGGTTGAGCCAAGAGTGGATGATGCCGTCGCCTGGACGCAGCGAAACACCGCCACGGTTCATGATGAAGTCTGGCAGTGTGTGGTGCGTGCCAACGTCAACAGGTTTTGGATAGGCGGCGGTGTGGCAGAACGATTGCATAACCAAGTCAGCCGAGAAACCCAAGCAAGCCAAATCTTTCAGCTCGTCGCGTGTCATTGGGCCAGTGGTATCTTGCGAGCCCACGGTGGTCATTTTCGGTTCGCAGTACGTGCCTGGGCGAACGCCTAAGCCTTCTGGCAGGTTGCAAGCGCGACCGACCATTTTCTGTGCCAGCGTGAAACCTTTTTTGGTGTCTGTTGGCAAGTGTGGCTGGCGGAATAGAGTCGACGCACTAAGACCTAAAGCTTCACGAGCTCGGTTGGTCAAGCCACGGCCGATGATCAAGTTGATACGGCCGCCGGCACGTACTTCGTCTAGCAATACCTGTGATTTTAGCTCGAAATTGACGATGACTTCATCGGTGCCGTGCTTGCAGATTTTGCCTTCGAATGGGTAGATGTCGATGACATCGCCCATGTGGAGCGAGTTAACGTCGCACTCAAATGGCAGCGCACCAGCATCTTCCATGGTGTTGAAGAAGATAGGAGCGATTTTGTTGCCGATACAAACGCCGCCATCGCGCTTGTTAGGGATGTGCGGCAAGTCATCGCCAGTGAACCAGAGCACCGAGTTGGTAGCTGATTTACGGCTTGAGCCTGTACCAACTACATCACCAACATAGGCAACTGTGTGGCCTTTAGCTTTCAGTGCTTCGATCTGTTTGATCGAACCAATTTCGCCGGGCTTGTCAGGCGTAATACCATCGCGCGCGTTTTTCAGCATGGCGTTGGCGTGTAGCGGGATGTCTGGGCGGCTCCACGCATCTTGCGCAGGCGACAGGTCATCGGTGTTGGTTTCGCCGGTCACTTTGAACACGGTGACGGTGATTTTTTGCGCAACGTCTGGACGGTTGGTGAACCATTCGCCATCGGCCCATGACTGCATGACGCCTTTAGCGTAGGCATTACCACCCTTAGCTTTCTCTTCAACATCGTGGAAAGCATCAAATACGAGTAATGTCTTTTTCAGCGCAATGGCGGCTTCGGCTGCTAGATTTGCATCATCTAGCAAAGTAACTAGCGGGGCCACGTTGTAACCACCAAGCATTGTGCCAAGCAGATACACAGCGCGTTGCTTGCTGATAAGAGCTGAGTCAGCTTTGCCAGTAGCGATAGCGGCTAAGTAGCCAGCTTTCACATAGGCAGCGGGGTCAACACCAGGCGGAACTCGGTTTTCAAGCAGGTCTACTAAGAAGTCTTCTTCGCCCTTAGGTGGGTTTTTTAAGAGTTCGACTACGGAGGCGACTTGTGCTTCATCTAGTGGTTTTGGGGGTACGCCGAGGGCGGCGCGTTCGGCAACATGCTGACGATAGGCTTCGAGCACAGTGGAGTCCTCTGGAGGGGGCGGTAAAAACTAAACCACCACGATAATCGGCCCACTGAGGCCAATGCACACGATGGTTTAGTGTGAATTCGGTTGAAAATTATAATCTATAGACGCACGAAAAGTAAGGTCGGCACTCGTCCAATCGTCTGAGGCCGACTTGCAGGCGCGCGCCGTATTTTTCAACAAGACTTATTTAAATCCATAACGCTCATCGAGCATGCCCTTATCGAGCGGATCCTTAGTGGCGTAGTCGCGTGGCGGCTCATAATACGAAAAGTCGCCCGACTCAATGCCCGCGTAAGGGTTCGGCTCTTGTGGCTCAGGAGCGGGGCCAGACAGACCAACAAACTGGTTGGCGGGGTTGTCTTCACGAGCGCGCTTAGGGTCATTGCACAGTACTTGTGCCCCCGTGCGTAGGTGCTCATGAATCTCACGATAGCGCTGTGTCATCTCGTTCACTAGCTGTGCCGAGTGCTCGAAGTGGCTGCGCACGTCATTTTGATAATTTTCGTGGCGACTTTGCAGATCAGTGAGCAGAGCCTCTAGCTCGTGGCTGCGGTGATCGGAAGTCCGACGTTTCATGTAATAAGCGCCAATTGCAACGCCAATGAAAAAGAATACTGTGCTCCACAACGCCGTCATCTGAACTCTCCCTATCGGCTTAATGCCGAGCTACCACCTAAGCGCGTATTATTCATGCAAATAACAGCGTTGGCGATCGATGTGTGTATCTATACCATTCTCGCCGCTACTTGCGAAAGATCTACGTAGAGGACTTCGGCATGGCCGGTAACGAAAACTCCCCCTTTAAGTACGCTGTCGGTGACCATCGGCTGACACTACCTGGCCCGATGGGCCCGTTACAGGCCATTTTGTCTGTGCCGCCTCATGCCCGAGCAAAATCCTTGGCTGTGCTCTGCCATCCGCACCCGCTATTTGGCGGCACCATGGAAAATAAAGTTATTTTCACCGCTCATAGAGCATGTCGCGATGCCAGCATGGCAAGCCTCAGATTCAACTTTCGTGGTGTAGGCGAAAGTGCTGGTGAGTTCGATCATGGCGCCGGCGAGCAGCATGATGTGCTGGCGGTACTGGCTTGGGCGCAGGCGACGCTGGGTATTGAAGAGCTCACCCTCATTGGCTTCTCTTTTGGTGCTTTTGTGGCTGCTACAGTTTGGGCTAAGGCAACTCAAGCATCTTTGCAGGGGCGCTCGCTGATGCTGATTGCGCCGCCTGTGACGCGGTTTCCGATGGTCGGTTTCCAGTTGCCAAAAGGCACGCGAGTGATTTATGGCAATGAGGATGAGGTTGTCGATCCGCAGGCCATTAGCGACTGGCTGGAAACGCAAAATGCTGAAATAGAGGAGCGTGTGATGACGGGCGCTAGTCATTTTTTCCATGGTCGCTTGACCGATTTGCGCGATTGGGTTCGTCATGGCATTGAAGTAGGAGAGGGCCGCAATGGCTGATGTGCAAAACCAAAGTCGGCCTCTTGGGCCATTGCCAAGCTATGAGCTGCTCATCGCACAAGAAGGCTACACCGCTGATCCTGCGCAAAGAGAAGCGGTAGAGGGCTTGCAGCAAGTATTTGATGAGCTTCTTGCGCGCTTTGAGCGTGCTCAGCGCGTGCGAGGCCCTGCGCGGATACGAGAAATTAGGCGTCAAAAGTTGCCAGCCCAAGGTCTGTATTTATGGGGTGGAGTAGGCCGTGGTAAGACTTGGTTGATGGATTTATTTTTTGAGTCAGTGCCATTTCGGCGCAAGTTACGCGTGCATTTTCATCGCTTTATGCAGCGAGTTCATCTTCAGCTGAAAGAGTTGCAGGGGACAAAAGACCCACTCTCGCACGTCGCCGACACCTTGCATAATGAGGCTGTTGTTATTTGCTTCGATGAGTTTTTTGTTACTGACATTGCCGATGCGATGATTTTGGGTGGATTGTTCGAGCGCTTGTTTGTGCGCGGTGTGACCCTTGTGGCCACATCAAATATCGTGCCTGAGCGTTTGTATGAAAACGGCTTGCAGCGCCAGCGCTTCCTTCCTGCCATCGCGCTAGTGCAAGCGCATTGCCGAGTGCTCAATGTGGATGCCGGCATTGATTATCGACTGCGCGTATTAACGCAGGCGGCGCTCTACTACACGCCAGTGGATGATGCGGCTGCACAAGCTTTGCAGGCGCGTTTTAGAGAGCTAACGCTCGGGCAGAGTGTGCAGAACTCGCCACTTAATATTAATGATAGGACGGTCGAGGTTCTTTGTCGCAGTGATGATGTGCTCTGGGTTAGCTTTACGGAGCTCTGCGAAGAGCCTAGAAGCGCTCATGACTATATTGAGCTGGCACGTGTTTACCACTCAGTAGTGCTGGTTGGTATTCCTGAGCTGGGTATAGATAACGACGATGCAGCAAGGCGCTTTATCAATTTGATCGATGAGCTTTATGATCGCTGCGTTAATTTGGTGGCATCCGCTGAGCGGCCTATTTTGTCGCTATACTCAGGCGGGCGCTTGAGCTTTGAGTTTGAGCGAACCCAAAGTCGATTGCAGGAAATGCAATCCAGCGATTATTTGATGCGCCCACATCGGCCTTAGGCGTATGGCATGCAGAGCAATCAAGCTTGTTTTGTAGGTCCGAGGCTATGTATATAGCGCGCTATTGCTCACACGCTGACCTAATTAGCGCAGCAATGCCTAGGGTAGTGAAAAAATCTTCAAGCAGTCATTGCCAATAGGCTCGTCCTTGGGTAACATTCGCGACCTCATTGCGGTGACAACATTTTTGGGTTGCCGCACAACTCGATTTTTGAAGGCAAGTTGACATGAAGACTATCAGTGCCAAGCCTGAGACCGTAAAGCGTGAATGGTTTGTGGTTGACGCAAACGGTAAAACGCTGGGTCGTCTAGCTTCCGCTATTGCCGTGCGTCTGCGCGGTAAGCACAAGCCAGAATTTACTCCGCACGTCGACACCGGCGATTACATTGTTGTTGTGAACGCTAGCAAAGTAGCTGTCACTGGCAACAAGGTTCAGGACAAAATGTACTGGCACCACACAGGCTTCCCTGGTGGTATCAAAGGCGTGAATTTCGAGAAGCTATTGGCACATCGCCCTGAAGCTCCTTTGGAAATCGCCGTTAAAGGCATGCTGCCAAAAGGCCCATTGGGTCGTGATATGCTGGCTAAGTTGAAAGTGTATGGTGGTGCTGAGCATCCCCATTCCGCCCAACAGCCGCAAGAACTGAATATCTGAGCGCCTAAGCTATGACAATGAATTACGGTACTGGCCGTCGCAAAACTGCGACAGCACGCGTGTTTATCACTCCGGGTAAAGGCGACATCGTCGTTAATGACCGCCCGTTGGATACTTACTTTGGTCGTGAAACTGCTCGTATGGTGGTGCGTCAGCCACTAGAGTTGGTTGAGCTTCTGACTCAATTCGACATCAAAGTCACCGTTGCTGGTGGTGGTATCGGCGGCCAAGCCGGTGCAATTCGTCATGGCATTACACGTGCTTTGGTGGAATACAACGAAGAGCTGAAATCGCCACTGCGTAAAGCAGGCTTCGTAACGCGTGATGCGCGTGAAGTTGAGCGTAAGAAAATCGGTCTGCGTAAAGCGCGTAAGCGTCCACAGTACTCGAAGCGTTAATCTGCTCGGCGCTAGTCGCCGACGCCGATACAAAAAGCCCGCTTGGTTTACCAGCGGGCTTTTTGCATTTGGTCTA
This sequence comes from Paraperlucidibaca sp., assembly GCA_018066805.1. Lineage (GTDB taxonomy): Bacteria > Pseudomonadota > Gammaproteobacteria > Pseudomonadales > Moraxellaceae > Perlucidibaca > Perlucidibaca wandonensis. The sequence continues at coordinate 21,526 of JAGPVX010000008.1, forward strand.
TTTTCTGTGTAATGAGCGGAAACTCTGTGTGGATATGGCTTTCTTTATCTTGTCAGTTCCACGCTATTTCATTAACATGTGTGGGCTTTTTCAAGCTCCGCCAGGTACCAGCGCGTGCCTCTAAATGGCGGCCTTAAGCTGATTCGGAGAGTGCGTCTAATGAGTACTGACGGCGTAAATGTTGATCGCCGCCGCCTGCTGATTGGTGCCACAGCTGCTGTAGGTGCTGTGGGCGTCGCAGGGGTAGCAGTTCCCTTTGTAAAATCGTGGAACCCGAGCGCCAAGGCGAAAGCCGCTGGTGCACCCGTCACCGCTGACATTAGTCAGATCGAGCCTGGCCAGCGCGCTGTGTTTGAGTGGCGTGGTAAGCCTGTTTGGGTGGTGCGTCGCACGCCTGAAATGCTGAGAACGCTGTCTACGCACGATAGCAAGCTTAATGACCCAAATTCTGAAGTTGAAACTCAGCAGCCTGCATACGCTAAAAACCCCACGCGCTCAATTAAGCCTGAGTTTTTGGTGTTGACCGGTATTTGCACGCACTTGGGCTGTTCTCCATTATTCCGTCCAGAAGTTGCTGCTGCCGATTTAGGTGCAGACTGGGTCGGTGGGTTCTTTTGTCCATGCCACGGCTCGCGCTTTGACTTAGCTGGTCGCGTCTTTAGTGGTGTGCCGGCGCCAACAAACTTAGTGGTGCCACCTTACCGCTACGTAACAGACTCTGTGATTGTGATTGGTGAGGATACCGTCTGATGGCAAATCTAGGTAAAAGCCTTATGGGCTGGGTAGATGCGCGTTTCCCCGCGACTGAAACCTACGAATATCACATGTCGAAGTACTATGCCCCGAAGAACTTCAACTTCTGGTATTTCTTCGGTGTGTTGTCAATGATTGTGTTGGTTAACCAACTGGTTACCGGTATTTGGTTGACGATGTCTTACAACCCGTCAGGCGAAGGTGCATTTGATTCTATCGAATACATCATGCGTGACGTTGAGTACGGCTGGCTATTGCGCTATATGCACTCCACCGGCGCATCCGCGTTCTTCGTTGTGATTTATCTGCATATGTTCCGCGGCTTGCTTTACGGTTCATACAAAAAGCCTCGTGAGCTGGTGTGGCTGTTCGGTATGGCCATCTACTTAGCGCTAATGGCTGAAGGCTTCTTCGGTTACCTGCTGCCATGGGGCAATATGTCCTATTGGGGTGCGCAAGTTATTCTGAACTTGGCTGGTGCTGTGCCAGTTGTCGGCGAGCAGCTAGTGACTTGGGTTCGCGGCGACTACTTGATCTCTGGCATTACCTTGAACCGCTTCTTCGCATTACACGTGGTGGCGATTCCTCTAGTGCTTGTGGCCTTAGTGTTTATGCACTTGGTTGCATTGCACCATGTGGGCTCAAACAACCCTGATGGCGTTGACATCAAGAAAGTGAAAGGCGAAGACGGTATTCCACTAGATGGCATTGCTTTCCACCCTTACTACACGGTGCATGACTTAGTCGGTATTGTGGTGTTCTTGGCGGCTTTCTCGGCAGTGTTGTTCTTCTTCCCTGATGGCGGTGGCTACTTCTTGGAGCGACCAAACTTCGAGCCAGCTAACCCGCTGAAGACGCCTGATCACATTGCTCCAGTATGGTATTACACCCCGTACTACGCGATTCTGCGTGCAGTACCGTCAAAAATTGGTGGTGTGGTTGCCATGGGTGCGGCGATTGCCATTCTCTTTGTCCTGCCTTGGCTGGATAAGAGCCCGGTGAAATCGATGCGCTATAAAGGCACGCAAAGCAAGATTTGGCTTGGTGTGTTTGTCATCAGCTTCTTAGGCTTGGGCTACTTAGGCGCAGTACCTTCCGATCCTGTTAAAACCGTGATGTCGCAGATCTTGACGATTACTTATTTCTTGTTTTTCTTACTCATGCCGTTCTATACGTCCATGGAGAAGGTAAAACCTGTGCCTGATCGCGTTACTGGGGGATCACACTAATGAAAAAGTTGATCATGGCTCTTGTCTTGTCGATAGCACCGGTTTGGGCTTTCGCCTCGGCTGGTGGCGCCTGCGGTGAGCTGCACGAATGCGAAGTAGCACCGATCAATTTGCACGATAAAGCATCGTTGCAGAAAGGCGCTCAGCTTTTTCTAAGCTACTGCTCAGGCTGTCATAGCGCGAAATACTTGCGTTACGAGCGAATGTCACAAGATTTAGACATCGACCCTGCGTTGGTTGAAAAGTACATGATGTTTACTAGCGATAAAATCGGCGATCCGATCAACTCGCACGTGAGCCCGAAAGATCAAGCCAAATGGTTTGGTAATGCGCCACCTGATCTGTCTTTGGAAACACGTTTCCGCTCGCCAGACTGGGTCTATACCTACTTGCTTAACTTCTATCCAGACGATAAACGTCCATGGGGTGTAAACAACCACGTCTTTAAAGATGTTGGTATGCCTCATGTACTACAACCGCTGGAGAAAGAGCTAGGTCCTGAAGGTTATGAAGAAGCTATGGGCGACCTGGTTAACTTCATGACGTATATGGCTGAACCTTCGCGCACCACGCGTGAAGCCATGGGTTTTTGGGTATTACTGTTCTTGGCAGTGCTCTTTATTCCCGTGTACTTCCTGAACAAAGAGTTCTGGAAAGACGTTAAATAATCCCACATCGGCATTTGCCGGCTGTGGTCTTGAGCAAAAGGGCGCGCGCTTTACGGTGCCGCCCTTTTGCTTTTGCGCTTCTGAGTTGAGCGCTTGCTAGGGGGATTTAAGATGGCGACGGTTACACGACGCGCTTCAATGACTTTTTATTCGGAAGCGGCGGATCATTACAGCCACCGCGTACGCTTTGTGTTGGCCGAAAAAGGTGTTTCAGTCGATGTAGTGAGTGTTTCTGCAGGCAATCGCCCAGCTGATTTAGCAGATTTGAACCCGTACAACGAGCTGCCGGTATTGGTTGATCGTGACTTATCGCTTTATGAAACCAAAGTCATGATGGAATACCTCGACGAACGTTTTCCACACCCACCATTGCTACCGATTTATCCGGTTGCACGTGCGCAAGCTAGGTTATTGGCTTACCGCATCGAGAAAGATTGGTGCTCGCAAGTCGATGCCATTTTGTCGGGCAAGCTGAAAGATGCTGCTTTGCAGAAAGCGCAAAAAACACTTCGCGATAGCTTGATTACGGTTGCCCCGATTTTTAACGAGATGCCTTTCTTCATGAGCGAAGAGTTCTCCTTGCTTGATTGCATGTTGGCACCAATCTTATGGCGCTTGCCAGCAATGGGCATTGAGCTGCCTGAGCGCTCATGCAAAGGCATGGTGCGTTATATGGGGCAGATCTTCCATCGCGATGGCTTCTTAGCCAGCTTGACCGATGTTGAACGCGATATGCGTCGAGGCTGAAGCTAGTGATGCAGCTGAAAGGAACGCGCCCTTACTTTATTCGTGCCATCTATGAGTGGTTAGTCGATGCCGACTTTACGCCATACTTATTGGTCGATGCGTATTGGCCGGGCTGCGAGTTGCCCCAACAATTTGTTGAGGATGGCCGCATTGTGCTTAACGTCATGCCATCGGCTGTGCGCGACTTAGTTTTGGGCAATGAAGCGGTGTTGTTTTCAGCGCGTTTTGGCGGCATGCCAATGGCGATACAGGTGCCAGTGGGTGCAGTGCTGGGCATTTATGCAAAGGAAAATGGCGAAGGTCTATTTTTCGAAGCTACGGAATACTCGCCCGAGCCACCGCCTATTGCTGAAGCTGAGCCTGCAATAGAAAAAGCCGCGAAAGCGCGGCCTTTTCTCAGTGTGGTGAAATAGCTTATTGAGCGTTCGGCTCACCAACTATTTCCAGCACTTTCACAATCCGTGTCACGCCATCGAGCGCCTGTAGGCGCAAAATGGCGCGATCGGCTTGGCGCTGCGTCAGTGCGCCCATCAAATACACCGTGCCATTTTTGGCGACAATCTTGGTTTGCGAGCTAGGCACATTATCGGCTGTGGCTAAGGTAAAGCCGGCCTTTCTTTCCAGCATGTCATCGCCCGCCCGCTCTAGCAGGCCGCGGTTCACTGCCACTTCTAGCTCATTGTGTACTGAGCGTACGTCTTTATAGCTCTTCGCGATTTGCGTAATGCGGCTTTTAATTTCAGCGCTCTGCACTTCGCCAACGATCAATATGACCTGATAAAACGATTCAACTTGGATGCGACCATCGCGCGCGGCTGGAATGTCGCGGAAAATATCGCGAAGTACGGCTTGCGATAGGCTTATATCAGTTAGTGAAAGCGCCGTTGTGCGCGTGCCGGGGTCTGCGATGCCAGGGGCAACGCCCATTTTGGCCAGCGTAGTACAGCCTGAAAGTAACGCAGTGCTAACGATGGCAGCCGTCAATACGATTTTCATGGGTTTAATAAGCAAGGTCTGGATCTCCAAATAAGGCTGTGTCGATTAAGGCGCAGCAGCAATGCAAAGTAAAGAGTTGCGCTTCATGCACTCGGTAGCTGCGATGGTCTGGGATTTGAATCAATACATCACGCTCGCTAAGTAGGCGCGCAATTTCGCCACCGCTGGCGCCGGTGAGTGCAATCACCGGGCAGTTTCGCTCTTGAGCAGCATGCACGGCGGCAATGATATTGGGGGCGGTGGCGCTGGCAGATAGCACCACCAAGACATCACCAGTTTGCGCGATGGCGAGAAATGGCCGCGAAAATGATTCGGTGAGGCGATTGTCCTGTGCTAAAGCGCTTAGCGTGATGCTATCTGGAGCCAACGCTAATGCTGGTAGGGCGGGGCGCTCAGGGTCAAAGCGATTGAGCAGCTTGCTAACAAAAATCTGTGCGTTGGCGCCTGAGGCGCCGTTGCCGCAACTGATGATCTTGTGCCCATTCACCAAGGCATCGACCATAACCATAGCGGCTTGCTCGATGGCGGGGCTAGCTTCTTCAACGAGCTTGGCTAGTGTGCTCATGGCATCGTGGCCGAGTTGGGCAATGCGTGCTTGCATGATTCATCCGTAAAGTTAAAACGCGCTAAATGCGCCGCGCAACCAAACACGTTGCCAGTGCGGCGGTTTGCCATTAAAAGCAATGACATCAAATCGACTGCTGAAGGTAGCGTAGTGTGGGTTTTGGCGCAAAAAGAAAGCGGCTGTTTTGCTCATTTTGCTTCGCTTTTGCGCGTTTATCGTGGCAATGGCTCCACCAAATTCAACGCTACTGCGCCAGCGTACTTCAGTAAACACCAGCTTGCCGTAATGGTTGACGCTGATGATATCAATCTCGCCAGCACGGCAGAGGTAGTTTTGCGCAATGATGCGATGGCCGGCGCTAATAAGCAGCTCGCAAGCGTCGGCCTCGGCTATGCGACCTTGCACCTGTGTCGGTGAGCCTGCTTTTAATGTCTTGCGCACGGATGGCATGGCTAACTCCTTGGCTTTATCTCTAGTTAAGACCATGGCGCATGCCTGTGCTGGCACGTAAGCTTAGCGATCAATGAAAAGTGGATGCTGCGATGAGTAAGTTGGAAGCGGGCGTGTTGTATGTGGTGGCGACAGCCATTGGCGATAACGATGATTTATCGCCGCGCGCAAAGGCTACGCTGCAAGCGGTGTCGATGATTGCAGCCGAAGACACGCGCGACGCTGGTCGCTTGCTGCGAGAGCTAGGCATCACCACCCCAACCACGGCAGTACATGATCACAATGAGGCCGAACGCGTGCCCATGCTGATTGAGCGCATGCTCGCTGGTGAGTCGCTGGCGCTGATTTCCGATGCCGGCACGCCGTTGATTAGCGACCCTGGCTATCGAGTGGTGGCAGCAGCGCATGAGGCGGGCATACGAGTGTCACCAGTACCGGGCCCTTGTGCAGCAATTGCAGCTTTAAGCGCCGCCGGTTTGGCATCTGACCGATTTCATTTCGAAGGTTTTTTATCGGCGAAGGCCGGCCCTCGCGAGTCGCGATTACAGGCTTTGGCGCAGACACCGCATAGCCTGATTTTTTATGAAGCGCCGCATCGCATCGTCGATACTCTAGCGGCAATGACCAGTGTCTTTGGCGAACAGCGCTTGGCAACCTTGGCGCGTGAGCTGACAAAAACTTTCGAGACAATTAAACGCGCGCCATTGGCTGAACTATTAGCTTGGGTTGAGGCCGACAGTAATCAGCAGCGGGGCGAAATGGTCATTGTTGTGGCCGGCGCGCCAGCACTGGCGGTGAATGATCAGCACAGCATCACGGCCGAGGCTTTGTTGGCGGTATTGGTGCGGGAGTTGCCGGTGAAGCAGGCAGCAGCTATTGCTGCGGAGGTTTTGGGGCTACGTAAAAATGCACTTTACGAGTTGGCGCAGCAGTTGCGCGAGGCGGCGCAGTAGTTGATGTCAGTAAATGCTGAGATATGCGCCTTGAGTTAGTGCTCCTGCCGCCGTATGCTGCGCGCCGGAGTTGGCCAGACGATCGCTGCCCTGCATGCAGGGGGGAGGAAAGTCCGGGCTTCATAGGGCAGAGTGCCAGGTAACGCCTGGGCGGCGCGAGCCGACGGAAAGTGCAACAGAGAGTAGACCGCCGATGGCCTTAGCACTTTCGAGTGTTGAGGATCAGGTAAGGGTGAAACGGTGCGGTAAGAGCGCACCACGAGTCTGGTAACAGACCGGTACGGCAAACCCCACTCGAAGCAAGACCAAATAGGTGTCCAGACGCGCGGCCCGCGCGGGACACGGGTAGGTTGCTTGAGCGCACCGGCGACGGTGCGCCTAGAGGAATGATCGTCCACGACAGAACCCGGCTTACCGGCTGACTCCGACCTATTATGTGAGCTGAGCTTGAGATGTGTAGTAGCCTCTATATGCTCGGTGGCCTTGAAAGTGAGATAGAGCATGAAAAGTAAGCTAGAGATATATGCGCTTTCAGTCTGTTTCGCCGCAGTATTTTGTATCGTCATCTCGGCAGGTATTGCGGGCTATGCTGTGTTCACAGTAGCAACGCCTGAGTTAACGCTAAACGAAAATACCTACTCCAATCATCAGACGAACGATGCTTATTGGCGTAGTCAGCCATCGTATTCAAGCGATGGTAAGCAAGAGGCGAGGCCCAGTGAGGCAAAGCTAAGTCAGCAGCGGCAGGAGTCGCTTGTGATCGCCATTAACGGCGAGCGGCGTAGTGGCTTTCAGACGCTGCTGCAATGCTTTATGTTTCTGCTGGTAGCAGGGCTGACGTTGCTGATTCACTGGCGCGTGGCTCGAGGCGCTCGATCTACGAGCTAGCGTAGATCTGTTACACCCTTGTCTAAGCTTCGCATAACTAATTTATATATAACTATAAATTCTAACGTTAGCGAAGCTCTCGTATTGGCATGAGGAAACATCGCTAAGTCATTGTTTATCTTCTATTCAATGACAATGTTGATTCTGCGCATTAAAGCTAAGTCATTGTTATTCAATACCTAAACTATACATATAACCGACTGAGACTGTCCTTGACGCTCAGCGGTCGCATCCCTATATTGCCAACAGAGTGGGGAAAAGTGTGACTTTGTGGTTTTTATTGTTTTTATCGCCCACTCGGGAAGGCTAATCGAATGTTTCGCGGCTACGACGAACTCAACATGGACGCCAAAGGGCGCATCGGCTTGCCGACGCGTTACCACGAGCGCGTTATGGCTGAGTGTCAGGGAAAATTTGTCCTGACCGTCGATATTCGTGAAAGATGCTTAGTACTGTACCCATTGCCTGAATGGGAAGTCATTGAAGCGCGGCTTGATGCACTGCCGAGTTCTAGTGCGCCGTTAGCCATGCTCAAGCGTCGCCTAATGGGCTATGCAACAGAAATTAATCTCGATAGCGCGGGGCGATTTTTGGTTAGCCCCGAGCTACGCAAATTTGCACTATTTGAAAAAGCTGTGGTGTTTGCCGGTCAGGGCAAGAAATGTGAAATCTGGCATAAGCCTACCTGGGATGCTCTACAAGCTGAGCTGCTCAATGCCGACTTCTCGGCTGCCGAGCTCGCGCAAGCCATTGATACTCTGGCGCTATAACCATGAATGCCTTAGTTCACCTCACTGTCCTACTCAATGAGACCGTCGCTGCCGTCTTGGGCAAGCCCGATGGCGTCTATGTGGATGCGACATTTGGCCGAGGCGGACATACACGCCATCTACTAGCGCAGCTTGGCCCTAACGCGCGCGTCATTGGTTTCGATAAAGACCCGCAAGCGATCGCCAGCGGTGAAGCATTAATGCGTGAAGACTCGCGCTTTGAAATCATCCATGACTCTTTTGCTAGCTTGCTGCCGGCATTGGAAGCGCGTGGTTTGTTGGGTCAGGTTGATGGCTTGCTGGCGGACTTAGGTGTGTCATCACCACAGATAGATGATGCCGAGCGCGGCTTTAGCTTTATGAATGATGGCCCGCTCGATATGCGCATGGATACCACGCGCGGTTTAAGTGCGGCGCAATGGTTGGTGCAGATTTCCGAAGCTGAACTCACCGACGTCTTTAAAACCTATGGTGAAGAGCGTCATGCCCGCCGTATTGCTCGCGCGGTATTGGCTGAGCAGGCGGTGACGCCGATTACGCGAACTAAAGTGTTGGCTGATGTCATTGCTAAAGCGCATCCATCGTGGGAGCGCCATAAGCATCCAGCGACGCGATGCTTCCAGGCTATTCGCATTGCGGTGAATCGTGAGCTCGGCGATTTAGAAGATTTGCTAGCGCAAAGTCTGCATGCATTGAATGCTGGCGGCCGTTTGGCTGTGATTAGCTTCCATTCGCTGGAAGACCGCTTAGTGAAGCAGTTCATTGTGCGTGAGGCTAAGGGCGATGACTTTCCGCCGGGCCTGCCGGTGACCATTGCGCAAATGAATCCGCAGCTGAAAAAAATTGGCAAAGCCGTGGAGCCCAGTGCCGAGGAAGTCAACGCAAATCCTCGCGCTCGTAGTGCGCATTTACGCGTGGCTGAGCGTTTAGCGAGCGTGCGAAAATGAGCTGGGCAGCGCGTTTAAGCGGCCTGCGCCTAAGCTTGATGCAGCCTATTCTTTGGCAAAATGCCTGCGTCATCGTGGTGCTGGTGTCGACATCGATTGCGGTGGCCTTCAGCGTGCATAAGTCGCGTCTGTATTTAGCAGACTTGCAGTCATTGCAAACTGAGCGTGATCAGCTGGAAGTGGAATGGGGTCAACTTCTGCTAGAGCAGCAAGCATGGGGTGCTTACGGGCGCATTGGCAAAGTCGCGGTTGATGAGCTCGGTATGCGCTCGCCGGCGCCGCATGACGTCATGATGGTGCGGCCATGAATCAGCGCACTAACTCACCAAATCAGCGTGCTAACTCACGCGCTAAGACAAAGCCCGCCGCGAGTGATCATGGCGGGCTTAAGTATGTTGGGCGCCATCGCTTTGTGCTGTTTATTCTCGCGGTTTTATTTGGCGGCATTACTCTGCGTGCCGGCTATTTAACAGTCGTCGATAGTGAATTTCTGCGCGCTCAAGGTGATGCTCGCATGATGCGTACTGAGCCGATTATGGCCATGCGCGGCGTCATTCGTGACCGAAATAATACGCCGCTGGCGGTGAGCACGCCGGTCACGACCCTATGGCTGAATCCTCGCCAAGCCATTGCCGCTAAACTTGATGTGGTGGCACTGGCGAAAGCATTGAAGTTATCACCTTCAGATTTGCAGGCCAAAATTAAGCGCCATCGTGAGAAAGGCTTCATCTATTTAGTGCGTCACATGACACCAAATGATGCAGAAGAAGTGTTGGCCAAAGATTTTGCTGGCGTGTATTCGATGATCGAGTACAAGCGCTTTTACCCTGAAGCCGAAGCCACCGCGCATATGCTCGGTTTTACTGGTACAGATGATCATGGCCGTGAAGGCTTAGAGTTATCTTTCGATAAAAAGCTCGCTGGCATTGAAGGCAGCAAGCGCGTGATGAAAGATTTGAAAGGTCATCGCGTGCAGGATGTGGCACTGCTCAAGCCTGCGCGCCCTGGCCAAGATGTCATCTTGAGTTTTGATTCGCGTGTGCAGTATTCGGCGTATCGCGAATTGGCCCGAGGCGTGGCTGAGCACAATGCCGTGGCAGGCGTGTTGGTCTCGCTAGATGTCGAGACCGGCGAAGTCCTAGCAATGGCCAGTGTGCCATCGTTCAACCCGAATAATCGCGGCACGCTTGATATCGACGCTGTGCGTAATCGCGCGGTCACCGATATGTTTGAGCCGGGCTCGACGCTAAAACCATTTACTTTGGTGGCGGCATTGGAGAGCGGAAAATTCACCACTAGCAGTCATTTCGATACCTCGCCAGGTACGTATCGCGTGCTCAATAAAGTCGTGCGTGATCACAGCAATTACGGCGTTATCGATATGCAAACTGTGCTGACCAAGTCCAGCAACGTTGCGACTGCACAAATTGCCATGGCCTTGCCGCGCGATACGCTGCCGCTGCTGCATCAGCACTTAGGCTTTGGCAGCACCACTGGCAGTGGCTTTCCCGGCGAGAGCGCTGGTATTTTGCAGCCATCAAATCGTTGGAATCCTGTTGAAGTCGCCACCATGTCTTATGGCTATGGTGTGACGGTGACTGCACTGCAATTGGCTCAGGCATACGCAACGATCGCTAGTGGCGGCATTCAGCGGCCCGTGAGTTTTATTAAAGTGAATGGCCCGGTTGAAGGCCATCGAGTGATTCCAGAAGTCATCGCTAAAAGTTTGATCCCCATGATGGAAACTGTGGTTACGCAGGAAGGCACTGCGCTTCGTGCAGCAGTGCCGGGCTATCGCGTGGCAGGCAAAACTGGCACAGCTCATAAAGCAAAGGGCGGCGGCTATTCTAGTGACCAATACATGTCCTTGTTTGTCGGTATGGCTCCAGCTAGCAACCCTAAAATTGTTACCGCGGTGATCATCGATACGCCTCGCAAGGGTGGCTATTACGGCGGCTTGGCAGCAGCACCAGTATTTTCGCGCAGCATGGCCGACGCCTTACGTCTGATGAATGTCGAGCCAGATCGCAGCAGCGAGCGCTTGGCTGGTCAGGCGCGCTTACCTTATCGCCCTGCGGCAGGAGGCTGAGATGATGACACTCGGCGACTTACTACCTAGCTGCCCTGATCAATGGCAATCGATTGCCATTGAGTCGTTGGTTGCCGACTCGCGTCAAGTAACCGCGGGCACCTGTTTCATTGCTGTCGCCGGTACGCATTACAACGCGCATGAGCATATTCCTGCTGCCATCGAAGCTGGTGCAGCGGTAGTTTTGACTGAGGCCGATAACCATTTCACTCTGAACACTGTCATCAATCATGTGCCGGTATTAGCCGTGCCAGGCCTAGGCGACATGCTCGGGCTTTTGGCGGCGCGCTGGTATGCACAGCCCTCGCAATCTATGACTGTGCTTGCCACTACTGGCACCAATGGCAAAACCAGCATCGCCAATTTACTCGCTGGCGCATGCAATAAATTAGGCCTGCGTGCGGCAGTCATGGGCACCTTAGGCAATGGCTTTCCGGGCGAACTAGCTCCGGCAATTTTCACCACGCCAGATCCTCTGCAGTTACAGCGCCTGTTAGCCGATTTCCGCGATCAAGGTGCACAAGCTGTTGCCCTTGAGGCGAGCTCGCATGGGCTGAGCCAAGGCCGCTTAACTGGCACACGCATTCATACCGCTTTGTTTACCAATTTGACGCGCGATCATCTTGATTATCACGGCGACATGGACTCATATGCGGCGAGCAAGGCCTCGTTATTTCGCTGGCCTGATCTGCGCGCAGCGGTCATAAACGCCGATGATATTTACGGCGCAGAAATGATGGCGCAGCTCGCTGACAACGTGCAATGCCTGCGCTATAGCTTAAATCCAGCTAGCGATGTTGAGCTGGTGGCGGAGTCGGTAGAGGCCACACTCGATGGCCTGCACATTTCGCTGCGCATTGCCGGCAAAACAGTGACGTTAAAAAGCCCATTGATTGGTCGTTTTAATGCCAGCAATTTACTTGCTGTAGTTGGTGGCCTGCTTAGCATTGGTCATGACATCGATGCCATCGTGGCTGCTTTAGCTGAGGTGTCACCGGTGCCTGGCCGCATGCAATGTTTGCGCGAATCTGGCACACCATTAGCGGTGGTTGATTACGCACACACACCAGATGCTTTGGCGCAGGCACTAAAAGCAGCGCGTGAACATACCAAGGCCAAGCTTTGGGTGGTGTTTGGTTGTGGCGGTGGTCGCGACACCGGTAAGCGTCCTGAAATGGGCCGTATTGCCGGCGAGTTAGCCGATCACGTAGTCATCACCACAGACAACCCACGCGAAGAAGATCCACAAGCGATTGTTGATCATGTGCGCTCAGGCTTAGCGGCAGATCGCAGCGTGCGTTGTGTGCTTGATCGTGGCGATGCCATCGCGCAAGTGCTAGCAGAAGCGGGCGAAGATGATCTGGTTTTGGTGGCCGGCAAAGGTCATGAAACTTACCAAGAAGTGCACGGCGTGCGTACTCCATTTAGTGATGTAGAGCAGGTGCGTATGGCCTTGCTGTTGAGGAGTAGGGCATGAAGCTCTCGGATATTGCTCGCGCCATTGCGGGCGAACTGGTTGGCTTGGATGCCGATGTTGGTAGCTTCTCGACCGATACCCGCACGCTACAGGCCGATGATGTGTTTATCGCGCTCAGTGGCGCTCGTACCAATGCCAATGACTTGCTCGCACAAGCCGCGGCTAAAGGTGCGCTAGCCGCGATTACTGAATCATTAGATCCATCGGCAGGCATCGCTCAAATTGTTGTGGCTGATTGCCATGCCGCCTTAGGTCGGTTGGCGACTGCATGGTGCGAGCGCTTCCCTAAGCTCACCAAAGTGGCGATGACGGGCTCGGCAGGCAAAACATCTACAAAAGAAATGACTGCGCGAATTTTTGAAGGCTTAGGTAATACCTTGGCTACGAAGGGTAATTTTAATAACGATATTGGTGTGCCACTAACGCTGCTGCGTTTGCGTGATGAGCACCAATACGGCGTGTTTGAACTTGGCGCAAATCATCTTGGCGAAATCGCTTACACCGCCGCAATGGTGAAGCCGCAGGCAGTGGTGATCACCAATGTTGGCACTGCACATTTAGAAGGATTCGGTAGTCGCGAGGGTATTGCGCGCGCTAAGGGCGAGATTTACTCCGCTTTGGCCGATGACGGTGTGGCGGTAATTAATCGTGATGATGAGTTCGCTGATTTCTGGCTTGAAGCGATGGGCTCGCGCCGTGTAGTGACATTCTCGCTACAGGCTGGCGCTGACATTTATGCGAGCAATATTAGCCACGGTGATACGCCGCAATATGCCTTTCAGCTTCATATCGGTGAGCAATCAGCGCCTGTACAGCTGCAAGTATTGGGTCGTCATCAGGTCGCAAATGCTTTGGCAGCAGCCGGTTTGGCGCATGCCTGCGGCGTGTCACTAGAGGCCATTGTGCAAGGTTTATCAAGCACGCGCCCGTTTATGGGTCGCAGTGTGCTGCATCGCCTCGGTGAGTCTTATCTCATCGATGACACCTACAACGCTAATCCCGACAGCATGAAAGCAGCGATTGATTTGCTGTGCTCGCTGCCGGGCCGACGCGTATTGGTATTGGGCGATATGGGTGAATTGGGCGATGCCACCGCATCGGGCCATCGTGAAGTCGGAGCGTACGCAAAAATGAAAAAAATAGACGCGTTAATGACCACAGGTCAGCACCAGCATTTTTATGCCGATGGCTTTGGCAATCAGGCGCAATTATTTCCTGATCACAATGCCTTAGTGAAAGCCTTAGAGCATGAGCTACAGGGCGTAGTCAGTGCTTTGATTAAAGGCTCACGCAGCGCACGCATGGAGCAGATCGTGCACGCTGTTACTGAGTCGGCGGGAGTGCACTAATGCTCCTAGTCTTAGCCGATTGGGCCAGCCAGCATGTGAAAGGCTTTGCGGTATTTAACTACCTCACCTTTCGCTTCATGCTCAGCATTGTCACTGCCTTTGCGCTATCGCTTTGGTGGGGGCCGTGGATGATTGAGCGCCTGAAAGCGATGAAATTTGGCCAAGCCATTCGCACAGATGGCCCGCAAACGCATTTGGCTAAAGTCGGCACGCCAACTATGGGCGGCGTACTCATTTTGACCACGATTTTGGTCAGCACCTTGGCTTGGGCGCGCTTAGATAATATGTATATCTGGGTGGTGCTGGCGGTGATGGCAGTGTTTGGCATGGTCGGTTGGGTCGATGACTATCGCAAAGTTGTCGAGAAAGACCCTCGCGGTTTGCCGAGTCGTTGGAAGTATTTCTGGCAGTCGGTGGCTGGTCTTGGTGCGGCAGTGTTTCTTTACATGACTGCGAAAACGCCAATTGAAACCAGTCTCATCGTGCCGTTTTTCAAAGACATCATTATCCCGCTTGGTATCGCCTACATCGTGCTCAGCTACTTCGTCATCGTTGGCGCGAGTAATGCTGTGAACCTTACTGACGGCCTCGATGGCTTGGCGATTATGCCTACCGTCATGGTCGCTGGCGCATTGGCTATTTTTGCCTACGTCACCGGCAATATTAAGTTCGCCACCTACCTGCAAATTCCCTTCGTGGCCGGGTCGGGCGAGCTCATCATTATCTGTGGCGCAATCATTGGCGCCGGTCTTGGTTTCCTCTGGTTCAACGCGTATCCCGCGCAAGTTTTCATGGGTGATGTCGGCGCGCTGTCACTGGGTGCTGTGCTCGGCACTATCGCGGTCATCGTGCGTCAGGAAATCGTTTTATTCGTTATGTGCGGGGTCTTCGTCATGGAGACCGTGTCGGTAATGATGCAGGTGGCAAGCTTCAAACTCACCGGCAAACGCATCTTCCGCATGGCTCCTATTCATCACCATTTTGAACTTAAAGGCTGGCCCGAGACTCGCGTGGTTGCGCGTTTCTGGATCATCTCATTCATGTTGGTGCTCATTGGTCTTGCGACCTTGAAATTGCGTTAGGAGCTGAGCATGTTAATAGCGCGCGGTGGTCTACGAGTAGTGATTGGTCTGGGTAAGACTGGGCTCTCGTGCGTGCGTTATTTGCGTAGCAAAGGCTATAGCGTTGCGGTTAATGATACGCGCGAGCATCCGCCCGGTTTAGCTGAGCTCAGTGCTGAGTTTCCCGAAGTTAATGTGTATCTTGGCGGCTTAAATGCCGAGCTGCTGTTGTCTGCCAGTGAAATTATTTCCAGCCCAGGCATGGCAATTTCTACACCAGAAATTGCTGCCGCAAGTCGCGCAGGCGTTTTGGTGGTTGGCGACGTAGAGCTATTTTGCCGCGAAGCCACGGCACCGATTATTGCTATCACCGGATCTAACGCAAAAAGCACAGTCACCACATTGATGGGTTTGATGGCCGAGCGTGACGGCTTAAATGTCGGCGTTTGCGGCAATATCGGCACACCAGTTTTAGACATGCTCGCTGAGGGTGACAAAGACCTCTACGTCATGGAGTTGTCGTCATTCCAGCTTGAAACCACGCATTCGCTGAAAGCAGCGGTGGCGGTGGTGTTGAACATCAGCGAAGACCATATGGATCGCTACAGCGGCATGGTCGAATATCATCAGACTAAGCACCGTATTTTCCGCAACTGCCAGCGCTATGTATTTAACCGCGATGACAAATTAACACGGCCATTAATCGCCGATAGTCTGCCGCATGCAAGTTTTGGTTTGAGTGCGCCAGATCTAAACGATTACGGCGTTTTAAGCGTCGATGGCGAGCCTTGGTTGGCACGCGGTCGCGAGCTATTAATGCCTGTCGCCGAGTTGCAAATCTTTGGTCAGCACAATATTGCCAATGCGCTAGCTTGTTTGGCATTGGGCGAGGCTGTGGGCATGTCGCGTGATGCCATGCTAGCCACATTGCGCGATTTCAGCGGCTTAAAACATCGCTGCCAACGCGTCGCCTTGGCCGATGACATCGCTTGGTATAACGACTCTAAAGGCACTAATGTTGGCGCAACGCTCGCGGCTATTCATGGCCTAGGTGCGGCAATTGCGCCGGCTGGCGGTCGCGTTGTGCTCATTGCTGGCGGTGTCGGTAAAGGTCAAGATTTCACGCCATTGCAAACGGCTATGGCCAGCTTCGGCCGTGCGCTAGTGTTGATCGGTGAGGATGCGTCGGTGATTGATGCCGCCATCACCGCCGAGTTGCCACGCCAGCGTTGCGCGAGCTTGGATGAGGCCATCGCCAGCGCTCGTCAATTTGCCCACCCCCACGATGCCATTTTGCTGTCGCCAGCTTGCGCTAGCTTCGACATGTTTAAGCATTACGAAGATCGCGGCGATCAGTTTGCGCTTGGCGTGCAAACATTCGTTGCCGGCTCCAATACGGGGCATTCATCATGATGGCCCGCGTGCTTGCTCCATATCAAAACATGCGCATGAATCTGAGCTTGCTCAGCGATCGTCAGTATGTGCTGCTCTCAGCGGGCTTCTTATTTTGCATCGGCCTAATCATGGTTGGCTCGGCATCGATGGGCGTCGCTGATGCCAACTATGGCAATCCGTTCTACTTCTTCACGCGCCACTTGATCTATCTAGCCATTGGCCTAGTGGTTGCCGCGGTGGTTTCGCAAGTGCCCATGGAGACATGGAATCGTTATAGCTACTGGCTGTTTTTAGTGGCGCTTGTGCTGATTGTATTGGTCTTGATTCCTGGTATTGGCCGTCGCGTAAATGGCAGCATGCGGTGGATTGGCATTGGTGGCTTAACCATCCAGCCATCAGAAATATTGAAGTTTGCTGGCGTGTTGGCGATGGCTGCCTACTTATGGCGCCGCCAAGAAGATGTGCGCTCAGGCTGGATGGGTTTTCTCAAGCCAATGGCATTTGCCGGCATATCTGTTGGCTTGATGTTGGCAGAGCCTGACTTCGGCGCCAGCATGGTGATTGTCATTGCATTGATGGCGATGCTGTTTTTGGCAGGCTCGCCAATGGCGCTGTATTTAATGCTGTCGGGCGGAATTTTATTGGGTGCCATCGGCATCATGATCGCCGAGCCTTATCGGATGAAGCGCTTAATGGCGTTCACCGATCCATGGGCCGATCAATACAATAGTGGTTACCAGCTAGTGCAAAGCTTGATCGCCTTCGGTCGTGGCGATTGGTTTGGTGTTGGCTTAGGCCATAGCGTGCAAAAATTATTCTACTTGCCCGAAGCACATACCGACTTCGTTTTTGCCGTTTATGCCGAAGAGTTTGGCCTAGTCGGCGTCTTGTTATTATTGCTAGCCATGGTCACTTTGGTCATGACTGGCCTGCGCATTGGCCAACGTGCTGAGCGTGCTGGCCAGATATTTTCTGGCTATGTCGCCTATGGCTTGTCGGTGACTATCGGCATCCAAGCAGCGATCAATATCGGCGTTAATATCGGTCTGTTTCCAACCAAAGGCCTGACGCTACCGCTAGTCAGCTACGGCGGCTCCAGTTTGGTCATGATGTTTGTGGTCTTGGCAGTGCTTTTGCGCATCGATGCCGAAGCCAGCGAGCCACAAGAACGCGCTGTGCGTCGTCCGGGAGGCCTCAATGACTATCGTTAAATCGGTGGTAGTGATGGCTGGCGGCACTGGCGGTCACGTCTTCCCGGCATTAGCTGTGGCGCGTGGACTGCAAGCTGAGGGCGTGAAAGTGCATTGGCTGGGTACAGCGCGCGGCATTGAGGCCGACATCGTGCCGAAAGCGGGCATTGCTATTAGCTATTTAAATGTTGGCGGCCTACGCGGCAATGGCCTGCTGCCTTTGCTGCAAGCGCCATTTAAGTTGCTTGTAGCGGTTTGGCAGGCGATGGCAATTTGCCGCCGCGTCAATGCCGATGCCGTCATTGGCCTCGGTGGCTATGTTACTGGCCCCGGTGGCGTGGCCGCGCGACTACTGGGCCTGCCACTGTATATCCATGAGCAAAACGCCATTGCCGGTTTTACTAATAAAACTCTGGCGCGTTTTGCCACACGCATTTTGCAGGCCTTCCCCAGTGCCTTTGCCGCTTCCAGCAAGGTAAGCACCGTGGGTAATCCAGTGCGTGCTGACATTGCTAGCTTGCCCATGCCCGCTATTCGTTACGGCGAACGTCAAGGCCAGCTGCAGGTGCTGGTTTTAGGCGGAAGTTTAGGTGCTGTGGCGTTAAACCAATTGGTGCCAGAAGCGTTCGCTGAGCTAGAGCCAGCAGCGCGCCCAATCATTCGCCATCAAGCCGGCCGCAAGCATGCAGCCAATGCTGAGGCGGTCTACGTCAAGCTCGGTGTGCAAGCCACGGTGCTGCCATTTATCGATGATATGGCGGCTGAGTACGCGTGGGCCGATGTCGTTATTTGCCGTAGCGGCGCGCTAACTGTTTCTGAGTTGGCAGCAGTGGGTGTGGCATCGGTACTGATTCCATTCCCACATGCTGTTGATGATCACCAAACCGCCAATGCACGCTTTTTAAGCGATGCTGGTGCGGCGTTATTGTTTCAACAAAAAGATTTAACGGTGTCGGCATTTGCCGCTACTTTGCGCGGATTATTGCAGCGCGAAAAATTACAACAAATGGCTGAAAAGGCTCGTGCCTTGGCAGAGACCGAAGCCACTACGCGTGTGGTTAACACGATTTTACGAGGTGAAGCATGAGACCCATCACACGCAGCCGCATGATTGAAATTCCTGAAATGCGCCGGATTCGCCGCATTCATTTTGTCGGCATCGGTGGCGCAGGCATGTGCGGTATCGCCGAGGTCTTGCTCAATCAGGGCTATGAAATCGCTGGCTCGGACATGAAGGAAAGCAAGAACACGCAGCGCTTAAAAGAGCTGGGTGTGGATATTTTTATCGGCCACGATGCAGCACATATTGAGACCGCAGATGTTTTGGTGGTGTCTACCGCTATTGATACTAGCAACCCAGAAGTTAATGCTGCACTGAGCCGTCGCTTACCGATTGTGCGTCGCGCGCAAATGCTCGCTGAGCTGATGCGCTATCGACACGGTATAGCCATTGCAGGCACTCATGGGAAAACCACAACAACCAGTTTAATTGCTTCGATTCTAGGCGAAGCTGGCTTTGACCCAACGTATGTGATTGGTGGTCTGCTCAATAGTGCTGGTACGAATGCCAAGCTCGGTAGCAGCCGTTATTTTGTAGCGGAAGCTGACGAAAGTGACGCCTCATTTTTACACTTACAACCCATGGTTTCAGTGGTTACCAATATCGATGCTGATCACATGGAAACCTACGGTGGTGACTTTGAAGTATTAAAGCGCACCTTTATTGATTTCTTGCACAACCTACCGTTTTACGGTCTTGCTGTTGTTTGCGGTGATGATCCAATCGTCACCGAACTACTGCCGCAGATTGCTCGTCCAACCGTGACTTATGGCTTTAACGAAGGCAACGATGTGCGCGCGGTAGACATCGAGCAAGATGGTTTGCAGACACGCTTTACAGCACTGCGTGAAGGCCGCGATCCTCTGCAGGTAACGTTAAATTTGCCTGGCTTGCACAATGTTTTAAATAGCTTAGCGGCAATAGCCGTGGCCACCGATGAAGGTGTTGACGATGCCGCCATGGTCAAGGCGCTCGATGATTTCGAAGGTGTGGGCCGTCGCTTCCAGCGCTTAGGCGAAATGCATGGCGTGCAATTGGTTGATGACTACGGTCATCACCCTCGTGAAGTCGCAGCAACTATTGCCGCTGCTCGTCAGGCTTACCCAGACCGCCGCTTAGTCATGCTGTTTCAGCCGCATCGCTACACGCGCACGCGCGACTGCTTTGAGGATTTTGTGCATGTGCTCTCTAGCGTCGACGCACTACTTTTACTCGATGTTTATAGCGCAGGTGAAAAACCTATTTCAGGTGCCGATAGCCGTTCATTAGCGCGCAGTGTACGCAACCGTGGCCTAGTTGACCCCGTATTCGTTGAGGCTAGTGATGAGCTGGCCAGCATCCTGCCGAGCATTTTAAAAGCCGGCGATGTCTTGCTAACCCAAGGCGCTGGTACCGTCGGCAGCATTGCCGTGGAGCTGGCACAACACCAACTCTATTTATCGGAGCCTAAGGCATGAGCCAGTCTGTCGATTTTGGCCGCGTGGCCGTGCTCTATGGTGGCACTGCCGCCGAGCGACCCGTGTCATTAATCAGCGGCGCTGCGGTGCTGAAAGCCTTGCAAGAAGCTGGAGTCGATGCGCATCGCTTCGATCCTGCCGAGCGCGATATTGTCGAAGTGCAGGGCTATGACCGTGCCTTTATCGTGCTCCATGGCCGCGGCGGTGAAGACGGCGTTATTCAGGGCGTGCTCGAACAATTCCAAGTGCCTTACACCGGCAGTGGCGTCATGGCCTCAGCCATCGGCATGGATAAAGCGCGCACTAAACAGCTGTGGGTAGGTTGCGGCCTGCCAACACCAACGTATCGCCGTTTATATGCCGGCATGGATTTCGCCGCAGTCGTCGCCGACTTAGGCCTGCCATTAATGGTCAAGCCCTCACGCGAAGGCTCGAGCATTGGCATGGCCAAAGTCTATAGCGTGGAAGACTTAGCGAAAGCCTATGAAGTCGCAGCAAAGCACGATAGCGAAGTCATTGCCGAGCACTTTATTCAAGGCAGCGAATACACCATCGCCATTTTAGGCGACCGTGCTTTGCCAGTAATTCGCATGGTGCCGGCGACAGACTTCTACGATTTTGAAGCAAAGTATTCGCGCAATGACACCCAGTACAACATTCCAAGCGGCTTGCTTGCTGAAGATGAGGCTGAGCTACAGCGTCTGTCACTCGAAGCCTTTCGCGCTTTAGGCGCACGCGGCTGGGGTCGAATCGATGCCATGCGCGATGCCGATGGCCGCTTCTGGTTGCTCGAAATCAACACAGTACCCGGCATGACTGACCACTCATTGGTGCCGATGGCCGCTGCTGCATGCGGCATCGATTTCACGCAGCTAGTGTTGACGATTTTGGCGCAAGCCACACGTGAAAACGGAGACGCCGCATGAGCGCTGCTCGCCGCCCCATAGGTGCTGTGCCTCGGCCAAAGCCGAAGCCAGCACGCGAGCCACTATTGGCTAATGGGCGCTGGCGACAACTGCTGAGCTGGAAGCTGAACTTCAGTTTCTCGGCAGGCTTAGGGCAGAAATTGGTGGTGTTGGTATCGCTTATTGCGATTGCGGTTGTGCTCGTGGCGGTATCGACAGTTTGGCGCGATTGGCAATTAAAGACGCCCATCAGCCACGTCAATATTACTGGCGACTTGCATCAGCTCGAACGCAACGATTTACAAACGGCACTAGAACGACAAGTGCGCGGCACATTTTTCACCGTCAACTTGGCCGCGCTACAGAGCACCGCGAAGCGCTATCCCTGGGTTGCCGATGTCAGCGCATCGCGTCATTGGCCAAACTCGGTGCGCATCAATATTCGTGAAAAACAAGCGGTCGCGCGTTGGCAGCCTAGCGGTTTAGTGAGTGAGGATGGTTCGGTGTTTCGCCCGCGCAGCGCCACTGGCGTTAGCGACTTACCGCTGCTGTCAGGGCCGCGCTCGCAATCGCAGTTTGTTTTGCAGCGTTACGAAAAAATGGCGGCGGTATTGGCGCGAGTTGGTTTGCGCATAGAAGCTTTAGCGCTTACTGATCGCATGAGCTGGGAATTAACGCTCAATGACGGCGTGAAAGTATTAGTAGATGGCCAAGATACTTTGGCTAAGTTGGAACGATTTACGGTGCTCTATGAGCGCCAGTTGGCGGGCGAGATTACTAGTATCGCTCGAGTAGATTTGCGCTATCGCAACGGCGTAGCGATTGGTTGGCGGCAAGCGGGGTAAAACAACAATGAGCAATATATATCACGGCAGCTTTCGGTCACCTTCGGTGGCCAGGATGGATAACATGGCACATAACGCACAAGCACCTATGATTGTGGCAATCGACATCGGCACCTCGAAAGTGGTTTGCCTAGTCGGTCAAATCAATTCCGCTGAGCAGTCGCTAGAAATTATTGGCTACGGCTCGCGGCCATCAAAAGGTATGCGCAAAGGTGTGGTCGTCAACATTGACGAAACCATGGTGGCCATTAAGGAGGCTGTAGGTGAGGCTGAGCTGATGGCCGACTGCAGCATTTTCTCAGCCTATATTGGCATTGCCGGTAGCCATATTGGCGGTCGCAACGCCAGTGCCGTGGTTGCCACTCGTGATGGCGAGGTGTCGAAAAATGACATCGAGCGCGTTATAGAGGCGGCAAAGTCGGGCGCCAATCCTGTCGATCAGCGCATATTGCATGTGCTGCCGCAGGAGTATCTGGTCGATAACCAAGGCGATGTCCGCAATCCTTTGGGCATGGCTGGCGTGCGCTTAGAAGGCCATATTCATATGGTGACTTGCTCTGCCAACGCCGCGCAAAACCTTGAGAAATGTGTGAGTGGCTGTGAGATCGCTATCGATGATTTGGTGCTTGAGCAATACGCATCGAGCTTCGCTGTGCTCACCGAAGATGAAAAAGAACTCGGTGTCTGCCTGATCGATATTGGTGGCGGCACAACCGATATTGCGGTGTTCGTAAATGGCGCCATTCGCCACACGGCAGTAATCCCTATTGCCGGCGACCAAGTGACTAATGACATTGCGATGGCATTGCGCACGCCAACGCCAGCTGCCGATGACATCAAAACACGCTACGCCTGCGTCGTGCCGCAACTAGTCGATCCTGAGCAAACCATTAGCGTGCCCGGCATGGGCGATCGCCCAGCGCGCACCATGGCTAGACAAACATTGGCAGCCGTCGTTGAACCACGTTACGAAGAGCTATTTAGCTTAGTACAAGCTGAGCTTGATCGTTGCGGTTACGGCGATCATCTAGCAGCTGGTGTGGTGATGACTGGTGGCTCGGCACGCATCGAAGGTGCAGTGCAATTAGCCGAGTCTATTTTCCATTTACCGGTGCGTATCGGTATGCCGCAGTCGCTGAAGTTAGGCGGCATGGAAGAGCTTTTGCAAAACCCAATTTACGCCACCGGTATTGGCCTATTGATGTATGGCAAGCAACGTTCGTTAGCAAATGGCGTGAGCAGCAAGCCACGTCAAGGCCATGGCGCAACTAAAGGTCTTGGTGAAGCAATGGGTAAGTTGAAAGGTTGGTTTGCAAACAACTTTTAAGTGTTAGGCGAATGAGCTGAGCGCTTTTGACGGTCGCGGGACGGCGGCCACAGTGGCAGGAAGCCAAAAAATTTGAAGCATTTATACAAATCGGCGAAAGCCCTAAGGGGCTGGAGAACATCATGGAAAACGTATTTACACTAGCAGAAAACGGCGGCGAACTCGGTTCAGCCGTTATTAAAGTCGTTGGTATTGGCGGCGGCGGCGGTAATGCCGTTGAGCATATGGTTGCTAATCAAGTGCAAGGTGTGGACTTCATTTGCGCTAACACCGACAAACAAGCATTAACAAAAATGTCCGCGCGTACTTTGATTCACATGGGCGATGCAGTCACGCGCGGCCTAGGCGCTGGTGCAAACCCAGAAGTAGGCCGCCAAGCAGCAGTGGAAGATCGCGATCGTATTCGTGAGACATTGCAAGGTGCCGATATGGTCTTCATCACAGCCGGTATGGGCGGTGGTACAGGCACTGGCGGCGCGCCAGTAGTTGCAGAAGTGGCTCGTGAAATGGGCATCCTGACGGTTGGTGTAGTAACTAAGCCATTCCCATTCGAAGGCAAAAAGCGCATGGATGTAGCGAACCAAGGCATTGAGGCTTTGGCGCATCACGTCGATTCGCTGATCACCATCCCGAACGGTAAGCTTCTGCAAGTACTCGGCAAGGTTTCGCTGGTCGAAGCCTTCCGTGCAGCTAATAACGTATTGCAAGGTGCGGTACAGGGCATCGCCGATATGATTTTGCACCCTGGCCACATCAACGTCGATTTCGCAGATGTACGCGCAGTCATGTCTGAGCAAGGTTTAGCGATGATGGGTTCGGGTTCGGCCAAAGGTGAAGAGCGCGCGCGCATTGCCACCGAAATGGCAATTCACAGCCCGTTGCTCGATGACGTGCAGCTAAAAGGTGCGCGCGGTGTATTGGTATCGATTGCGGCTAACGAAAGCTTAGGTCTTGATGAGTTCTCTGATGTCGGAGACATCGTGAACGAATTTGCTTCTGAGTCAGCGACTGTGGTCATCGGCACTATTTTGGATGAAACCTTAGGTGATGAAATTCGCGTCACTGTGGTTGCTACTGGTTTGCCGAAAGCGAGCACCCCAGCTCATGCACGCCCACTGGCGCAGAAAGGCTCAGCCATGAGCTTGGTGCCAGCAGCATCTGCCGCAACGGCATCGACTGATAAGCCAGTTGTGCCAATGGCGCAGGCGGTGAGCTCAAGCCCAGCGCCAGCAGAAGATGCTTACGCCAAGTACGACACACCAGCCTATGAGCGTAATGCCAAAGTGGTGAACGGCTCGCCGCGTCGTGCAGACTTGAACTT
This sequence comes from Paraperlucidibaca sp., assembly GCA_018066805.1. Lineage (GTDB taxonomy): Bacteria > Pseudomonadota > Gammaproteobacteria > Pseudomonadales > Moraxellaceae > Perlucidibaca > Perlucidibaca wandonensis. The sequence goes on from JAGPVX010000008.1 coordinate 45,968, forward strand.
GCTGAATATCCCAGCGTTTTTGCGTCGCCAGGCTGATTGAGGGATTTCAGAGGCTCTGCTACTATGCATTACCTCTGAAATATCTTGTAACAATCATGCTAAAGCAACGGACCGTCAAGCAAGTCATACGCGCCAGTGGTGTGGGCCTGCACAGTGGCGAGAAAGTATATCTCGCCCTGCATCCCGCGCCGGTGGACTCAGGCATTGTGTTTCGCCGCACAGACCTGAATCCTCCGGTACTCATCCCCGCGCGCGCAGACCTCGTGCGAGAGACCACCATGTCGTCCAACTTGGTGGTCGATGATGACGTGCGCGTCGGTACCGTTGAACATTTGATGTCGGCACTCGCTGGTCTAGGCATCGATAACGCCTTGATCGATGTTAGCGCGCCAGAAATTCCCATCATGGATGGTAGCGCTGGCCCCTTCGTGTTTTTGATTCAAGCGGCGGGCATTGCTGAGCAAGAAGCGCCAAAGCGTTATGCCCGCATTAAGCGCCGTGTAGAAGTTCGCGATGGCGACAAAATTGCCGCTTTCGAGCCCTACAACGGCTTCAAAGTATCGTTCACCATCGACTTCGATCATCCAGCATTTCACGATGAACACAAATGGGCGACTGTGGATTTTTCCACCACTGCTTATGTTAATGAAGTTAGTCGCGCTCGCACCTTTGGATTTTTACGCGATATCGAATATTTGCGTGCTAATAACCTCGCTAAAGGCGGCAGTATGGATAACGCCATTGTGGTTGATGACACGGGCGTGATGAACGCAGACGGCCTGCGTTTCGAAGATGAGTTTGTTCGTCACAAAATGCTCGACGCCATCGGCGATTTGTATTTATTTGGCTGCAGTATTTTGGGCGCGTATGAAGGCTATAAGGCTGGACATGCGATGAACAATAAATTGCTGAGAGCGATGATTGAGCAGCCAGATGCTTGGGAAATTGTCACATTTGATGACGAAAATTTAACGCCAATTTCGTATGTAAAAGCCGATTCGCTGCACTAATGGCCAATAAATAGCCTATTATTACAATGGCTTACATTTATGCGCGGCCGAATTCTGAAAAATCAAGCAAGATATGAGTACTTCGCAGTCACTCTGAATGTCTTGCTAAGTCCCTCAATTTCTTGCTAAGTTCCGCATCTGAAAGCCCATTGGCCACAGCAATTAAATGCTTTGCGCTCTCGCGGCTGATGCGTAACGGAGCTTTTTTTGGCTTCGGCGGAACAGGATTTGTAAGGCTGGCAGGCGGCGGTTTTAACACCGTACGTATGCTTGTCAGTGCGGAAAAAGCGTCATGCGCTTTGAGTTGTTGAATTAAAATACGATTTAGATAACGCAGTTGGTTGGCTGCAGTGGTGTGATACACCGCCACCGTAAGCAGACCCTGCTGATATGAGAAAAGCCGACACGAAGATCGGAGACTATCATCCAAGACACTGCGCCAAATGGATTCATGCGTTGTGCTAATAGCAAAGCGGCGTTGCCAACGAGCAATTACAGGTCGTTGTAAAACGTCAGTTAGCGATAGCAGTTGATTGGTACGCATGAGTACTCCCCGTTAGTTTTCATCATACGGGCAGTGAACCGAGATAACGAGTATGAACATAATTTTTTTAAGCCGTAAACACGGCAGACCACTGACATTACAGCTTAATCCCCGCCTACTAGTATCTGGCGTTGTGGGCTTAGTGTTTTTATCGCTAGGTATTGGCGCAGCCGGCTATTGGGCTGCAACTACCTATGTGATGGAACCATCGGTGCCGCAGTTTTCTGCTGCCGATAAGGCCCGTCAAGAAGATCTACGAGCTATGGCTGAGCGCATGGCCGACATCCAGGCACGCATGATGCGCATTGACGCTCTGGGTGCTCATTTAGCTGAAAACGCAAAGCTTAAAGGTGATGAATTCGATTTCTCGAAAAACCCTCCAATGGGCGGGCCATTAGATGAAGATTCGGAAGACATCAGCATGGGCAAGGCGCCCGATCGTCGTGCGGTAGAGAAGAGCTTGTCACAAATGTGGCAAAACATTCAGGCTCGTGAAGCTCAGCTGATGGCTCTTGATCACACGCTGAAAGGCTTGCGTGACCAAACGGTGAATCTCAACAATATGCCGATTCGCCAAGGCTATATCACTTCGTCGTTTGGCTATCGCAGCGATCCGTTTACTGGCGGCACCAAATTCCATGGCGGCATAGATTTCGCCGGCAGCGAAGGCACCGAAATTTACTCAGTCGCCGATGGTGTTGTTGTCTACGCGGGCTCTCGCTCAGGTTTTGGCAATTTGGTTGAAATCGACCATGGCGACGGCATGGTGACACGCTACGCGCATGCTCGCGCCGTGGCAGTTCGTGTAGGAGACTTGGTCAGCAAAGATCAATTAGTTGCCTATATGGGCTCGACAGGCCGCTCGACTGGTACGCATTTGCACTATGAAGTGCTGCGCCATGGTCAGCGTATCAACCCTGCTAGTTTTATTCGTTTGGCTAGCCGCTAATCAATAGCAGCTCTCATTCTGATGTTTCAGAATCGCTAAAAAAACCAGCCTAGGCTGGTTTTTTTATCTCTGTAATCGCTGCATTGCACAGCAACTTCAGCGAAATACTTTCGTAGCGCAATAAAGTCGGTAGAATGACGCGCTGATTTGCACATTCCCTGAGTGGTGACCATGTTTTCACGCCTAGTTCACGGCCTGTTCGGTACCAAAAACGAACGCGAACTCAAACGCATGCGCCAGATTGTTGCGCGCATTAATGCCTTAGAGACAGAAACCGACGCCTTAACCGACGCCGAATTGCAAGCCAAGACTGCAAGCTTCAAGCAGCGCTTTGCGCAGGGCGAAAGCCTCGATGCGCTGCTGCCAGAAGCTTTTGCCGTTTGCCGTACCGCTGCCCAGCGCGTACTCGGCATGCGCCATTATGATGTCCAGTTAATTGGTGGCATCGTGCTGCACGAAGGCCGTATTGCCGAAATGCGTACGGGTGAAGGCAAGACGCTTACAGCGACTTTGCCGGCCTATCTCAATGGCCTATCTGGCGCTGGCGTCCACATCGTTACCGTTAACGACTATCTCGCTAGCCGTGACGCCGAGTGGAACCGCCCACTGATTGAGTTTTTAGGGTTGACCATTGGTGTTGTGCGTGGGCAGCAGCCACCTGATGAAAAACGCGCTGCGTATCGCGCCGATATCACCTACGGCACTAACAATGAATTTGGCTTCGATTATCTGCGCGATAATATGGCCTTCCGCTTGGAGGATCGCTTCCAGCGTGGTCATGCCTATGCGCTGATTGACGAGGTCGACTCGATTCTCATCGATGAAGCTCGCACGCCACTGATTATTTCAGGTGCTAGCGAAGATTCATCCAAGCTTTATGCGCAAATTGATAAGCTGATTCCATTGCTGACTCGCCAAGCTGAAGAAGCTGTGGCGGATGGCGGGCACTATTGGTTCGATGAAAAATCACGCCAAGTAGAGCTCACCGAAGCGGGTCATGAGTTTGTGGAAGATCGCATGGTCGACATGGGCTTATTGGCTGAAGGCGATAGCTTGTATTCGCCGGCGCATTTGAATTTGCTGCACCATGTGCATGCCGCATTGCGTGGTCATGTGCTATTCCAGCGCGATGTGCATTACCTCGTGACCAATGATGAAGTGGTCATTGTTGATGAGCATACAGGCCGCACCATGCCTGGTCGTCGCTGGTCCGATGGTCTGCACCAAGCTGTTGAGGCGAAAGAGGGCGTTACCATCCAGTCTGAAAACCAGACCATGGCTACCACGACTTTCCAAAACTTATTCCGCCTTTACCGCAAGCTCTCAGGCATGACCGGTACCGCCGATACTGAAGCGGCCGAGTTCCATCAAATCTATGGCCTAGATGTGGTGGTGATTCCAACGCATCGCCCGATGGTGCGGAAAGATTTGGAAGATTTGGTCTATCTCAGCCCAGATGAAAAATACAGTGCAATTGTCGCCGATATTATCGCTTATCGCGAAAAAGGCGCGCCGATCTTGGTCGGTACAGCAACGATTGAGGCCAGTGAGCTGCTGTCGAATGCACTCAATAAAGCCAATATTTCGCACCGCGTATTGAACGCTAAGTTCCATGAGCATGAAGCAGAAATCATCGCTCAGGCAGGTCGTTCGGGCACGGTGACCATTGCGACAAACATGGCTGGTCGTGGTACCGATATTTTACTCGGTGGTAGCTGGCGCGCAGAAGCGGAGAAGCTTGGCGATGCCATCACGCCAGAGCAGCGCGATGCCCTGCGTATGGCGTGGGAAGCTGATCATGCCAAAGTAATTGCAGCCGGTGGCTTGCATATTATTGGCTCTGAGCGACACGAATCACGCCGCATCGATAACCAGCTGCGCGGCCGTTCGGGCCGTCAAGGCGACCCAGGTGTGACGCGTTTTTACTTGTCACTCGAAGATGACTTGATGCGCATCTTCGCCAGCGATCGCGTCAAAGGCATGATGAAGTCGCTAGGCATGAAGCCTGGTGAGGCCATCGAGCATCCATGGGTGTCGAAATCGATTGAAGGTGCTCAGCGTAAAGTTGAGGCGCGCAACTTCGATATTCGTAAAAACTTGCTGAAATACGATGACGTTGCGAATGAGCAGCGCCAAGCGATTTATCGCCAACGCGATGACATTCTCGGCGCTGAGCACATCAGCGACAACGTCACGCTGATTTTCAGCGATGTCGTTGAGAACGTTATTAATATCTATGTCCCGCCGCAAAGCTTAGATGAGCAATGGGACATTGCGGGCCTTGAGCACGCTATTCAAGCCGACTTCAACCTCACCTTGCCGGTACAAAAATGGCTAGATGACGACAGCAAGTTGCACGAGGATGGCTTGCGTGAGCGCATTCGTGAAGAAGTGCAGACCGCTTGGCAAGAAAAGCGTGAGCGTATGGGCACAACGGTGGCGAACCAGCTTGAGAAGCAGCTCATGCTGCAAGTCATAGATCGCCATTGGAAAGATCACTTAGCGCAGATGGATTATTTGCGTAAGGGCATCCATTTACGTGGCTACGCTCAGCGTAATCCTGAGCAAGAATATAAGCGCGAAGCCTTTGAGCTGTTTGAGCAATTGGTTAACTCAGTGAAGTTAGAGCTGGTGCAAACTGTGTCGCGTTTGCATGTGCCAACCGAGGCTGAAGTGGCTGCCATGGAAGCGCAGCGGGCCGCCGAAGCACAATCTATGTCGATGCAATATGCGCACGGCGATGCCAGTGCTGATATGCCGATGGAAGAGTTTGCCGACGAACACTTTTCGCCTGAACAGGCTGAGCAAGCAATTTCTGCCGCTCAGCAGCCAGCGGAGACGCCGGTGCAGCCATTCGTTCGCGAAGGTGAGAAAGTTGGTCGCAACGACCCATGCCCTTGTGGTTCAGGCCGTAAATACAAGCAGTGTCACGGACAATTAGCGTAATGAATGCTGGCGCACTAGCGTCGTAGGAGTCGGTCATGGCGGTTGGTGATGTGTCGATGCCGGTAATGCATCCGGTCGCAGGTGTGAAGATTGGTTTTGCTGAAGCCGGCATCCGCTATAAAAATCGCCGCGATTTGGTGGTTTTTGAGTTGGCCGCGGGCACGCATACCGCCGCTGTGTTTACCACCAATGCCTTTTGCGCTGCGCCAGTGCGTGTTGCTCAGCGCCATTTAGCCGAGGCTTCACCGCGCTACTTAGTCATCAATACCGGCAATGCCAACGCAGGTACCGGCGCTGCCGGCATGACTGTGGCTGAGCTGAGCTGTGAGAGCTTGGCGAAGTTGGTGGGTGCTGAGCCACATGAAGTGCTGCCATTTTCGACCGGCGTGATTGGCGAGCTATTGCCCGTATCGCGCCTTCAGGCAGGCTTGCCACAGGCCATTAGCTCCTTGGCTGCTGTGCAGTGGGCTGAGGCTGCGGCGGGCATCATGACTACCGACACGCTGCCGAAAGGTGCGAGCGAGCAATTTAGCGTCGATGACGTGGTCTACACGGTAACCGGTATCTCCAAAGGTGCGGGCATGATTCGCCCGAATATGGCGACTATGCTGGGCTATGTTGCGACCGATTTGGCGATTGCACCTGAATTATTACAGGCCGTGTTGCGCGAGCTTGCCGATACGTCGTTTAATCGCATCACCATTGATGGCGACACCTCGACCAACGACGCTTGCGTGTTGATGGCGACGGGGCAGGCCGGCAATGCGCTGATTACTGATCGTAATGATCCATTATTTGTGGCGGCGCTACCGGTGCTGCAGCGCGTATTTCTGCGCTTGGCGCAGCTTATCGTGCGTGATGGCGAGGGCGCGACCAAGTTTATGACGGTGCGTGTCGAAGGCGGCGCGAATACGGATGAGTGCTGCGATGTGGCTTACGCCGTGGCGCATTCACCGCTGATCAAAACTGCATTTTTTGCGTCTGACCCGAACTGGGGTCGTATTTTGGCCGCCATTGGCCGTGCCGGTGTGCCCGCGCTAGACGTGAGTATTTTGCGCGTTTGGCTCGATGATGTGCTGCTCTGCGAGCATGGTGGCGCCGCAGCTTCGTATACCGAGGCCCAAGGTTCGCGTGTGATGTCGCAGCCGGAAATCACCATTCGCATCGATCTTGCTCGCGGCACCGCCTGCGACACGGTGTGGACCTGCGACTTGTCATACGACTACGTGAAAATCAACGCCGACTACCGCTCCTAAGATGCGTGTGGTCGTGGCGGTGTGCCGCAATGAGCTAGGCGAAGTATTGCTAGCTCAGCGCGCTGCCAAAGCGCATCTGGGTGGTACTTGGGAGTTTCCTGGCGGTAAGGTTGAGACGGGCGAGTCCGATGAGGCTGCTCTTGCGCGTGAGTTGCGTGAGGAGGTCGGGCTTGATTTACCACGTTCGGCCGCAGCGCTGTTTCAGCTTTTGCTTACTCGCCAGTTCAATTATCCGGATCGATCACTAACTATCGTGGCCTATACGCTAGCGCTGAATGCGGCGCAGTGTGCATTGTTGCAAGGTCGCGAAGGTCAGGCGTTGCGCTGGGAAAAACCCGAAGCTATTTCTTTACTGCCGACTCCGGCGGCCAATGCGCCGTTGATTGCCGCGTTGCGCTGGCCATCGTGTTGGCATATCACTCCCAACTTTGCTTTTAATGACTCGGCCAGCGAGAGCGCTGTGTTGGGTTGGGTGGCTGCGCGCTGCACTTTGTCTGGGGTAAACCATGGTCTCGTGCTGCGCTTGCCGCAGTGGCCATTAGTAGCTTATGTCGCGCTAGCTAAGCGAGCGTTAGCCTTAACTGAAGTGGTAGGCCTGCCTTTGCTGCTGCACGGCGATGTGCGCGCTTGTGCTTCGGTTGGCGCGTTTGGTTTTCATGCCAGCTCATCACAGGCCTTGCAGTGGCAGCAGCAAGCTTTAAGCAAGGCCGATGTTTTACCGACTGGATATTGTTTGGCGGTAGCGACTCATGGTGCTGATGAGCTGGCGCTGGCTCAGGCAGTGGCGGCTGATTGGGCGTGGTTGTCGCCGGTATTGCCGACACCATCGCATCCTGATGCTGCTGGTTTGGGCTGGCCTGCTTGGGCAGCGTTGGCGCAGGCAACGACTCTGCCGGTGTATGCGCTGGGCGGCCTGCGCCAGTCACAAGTGGCTCAGGCGCGCAGCCATGGCGGCGTTGGTGTAGCGGGTATTAGCGGGTTTTAGTTTGCCGCCGAGTTGAGCTTTAAATCACTCGTGCTCGTCAAATTCATCGGGTGGGGTTTGTGCCGGAATGGCATAGCGTTCACTGGCCCAAGCGCCTAAATCAATTAGCCTGCAGCGATCGCTGCAAAAAGGCCGAAACTCTGATGCTGGTTCCCAGCGCACCAAGCGCTTGCAGTTTGGGCAATTCAGAATGGCTACGCCGTCATCATCATCGGGAAGTTTTACGCTGTCGTTCATGGTTGCCACGCGAGATAGGTTTGGTGAATATCGTTAATCTGTTGCTGAAGCTCAGCCACTGAGCCTTCATTGCTGATGACATCATCGGCTGCCGCAAGGCGCTGCTCGCGCGTCCATTGCGCGGCCATGATGGCGCGAATCTGCGCTTCGCTAACACCATCGCGCTGACTAGCTCGCGCTAGTTGAGTCGCCTCTGACGCATCAATCAATAAGCTGCGCTGAGTTAGCGCTGCTTGGCCCGACTCCCAAAGCAAGGGCGAGGCCAAAATGGCATAGGGTGATTGTGCTGCCATGCATTGTTCATGCAAACGCTGGCGAATAGCCGGGTGAGTTATTGCTTCCAATGCTTTGCGCTGGGCTGGATCGGCGAAAACGATTTCACGTAATACGGCGCGGTTAAGCGTGCCATCAGCCTGTAAAACGTTCTGGCCAAAATGCTCAGCAATGTCGGCGAGCGCGGATTCGCCGATTTGGACGATTTCACGCGCCACAATATCAGCATCGATAACATCGATACCTAGTGTTTGAAAATGATCGGTGGCAGCGGTTTTTCCTGATCCGATGCCGCCACTAACACCTAAAATCCAAGCGGCCATAGCGTTTGTGACTGAGTTGCAAATGAGCCGGCAAGGGTAGCGACTAGCGGCTGCCAAAACAACACAGCGCCGGCAATAGCTAAGGCAGGGCCGAAAGCAAATGCACCTTGCTCGCCTTTGCGCCAGCGCAGCCAAAGCGCAAAAACGAGACCAATAACCGAGGCCATCAATAGTAAATTAGGCAGTGCCCAAGGGCCGATCCAAGCGCCCAGTGCTGCGAGTAATTTAGTATCGCCGCCGCCAAGGCCATCGCGACCAGTAAAAAGTTTGAAGCCAGCTGCGAGACTCCAAAATACGCCGTAGCTAAGGGCGCAGGCGATAACGGCTTCGTGTAGTGAAATAGGCATTGGGTTGATGCCGATTGCTGTGGCGAGCAGACCCAGCCACAGTAGCAATAGCGTGAGGCGGTCGGGCAGCCATTGGCTATCAAAATCGATGAGTGCAGAGACTAATAGTAGGGTGCTAAAAACAGCTGCAGCGACTGCGCTCAATTGCCAACCCAAACTCAGCACTGAAGCCAGCGCAATGGCGGCAACTGAGAGTTCAACTAAGGGGTAGCGAACGCTGATGCGGGCTTGGCAATGATGGCAGCGGCCGCGCAAAAATAGCCAGCTAAACACCGGCCAGAGATCGCGAAGACGCAACGGTGTGTGGCAATGCGGGCAGTGTGAGCGCGGATGGCTGAGGTCAAATCTCGCGTCGCTTTGCGTGTCTACTGAAGCGGTATCGCTTAGCGGGTTTGGTAAGTCGTGGGCATCAAGGTAAGCAATGACATCAGCGCGATATTCTGCGTCCATTTGTTTAGGTGTGCGATGAATCACGACATTGCAAAAGCTGCCGATGATGAGACCGAAAATGACCACCAGCAATAGCATTAAATCACCTGACCTAATTGAAATAATGGAAGGTAGAGCGAGAGCACCAAGGTGCCAACAATGACGCCTAAAAAAGCCATGAGCAAGGGTTCAATGAGCTTTACCGATTGTTCGCAGCGGCGCTCAAGTTCGGCTTCAAATTGCACAGCTAATGTCTCCAACATGGTCGCGAGCATACCCGATTCTTCGCCGATGGCGATCATTTGCCAACTCAGTGCGGGGTAGAGCGGCTGCTGCTTTAGCGCCTCAGATAAGCGCTGGCCATGACAAACTGCATCGCGCAAAGGTGTTTGAACGCCACTCAATGGCGACTGCCCAATAAGGCTGGCGGTGCAGTCGAGAGCATCGACAAATGATAGGCCGGCACTCAAGGTTTCGCAGAGGCCACGGTGCCATTGACCAAGGGCATGTGCTCGCGTGAGCGGGCCGGCTACTGGCAAATGCCAGAGCAAGCGGTAAAGCCCCGATCGTACCGCTGCTGATCGCCGCCAAAACCATGCCAATGCGCTGCTGATAAGCGCCACCGCCGCAAGCAAATGCAGCCCGTAATTTGCTACCCAAGTGCTCAAGTTCATCACGCGCTGAGTAAGCCAAGGTAGCTCGGCATCGAAACTAGCATAGAGCTCGGCAAAGCTTGGCACTACTTGTGTGAGCAAATATGCGCTCACCAATAGTGCGCCAGCGAGTACCACTAAAGGGTAGCGAATGGCGCGTTGAACCTCTTGCTTCAAGCTTTGCCGACGTTGCTGGGCATGGACTAGGCGACTGAGTTGTTCGTTGAGCCGGCCGGTTTGCTCAGCCATACCCAAGAGCGCGGTGTCGGCCTCACTAAATACCTGTTTCTGACTAAGGCTGTGTGACAGACTCTGGCCTTGCTCAATGCCATTGAGTACCGGCTGCCACCAGCGTTGCTGAGGCACGGGCTGCTGCAGTTGTAGAAGGCCTAGTGCGGGGTGTAGGGCAATGCCAGAGCGCAGTAGCATTGCCAATTGCGCTAACCATTGGCGACGAACAGAGGCTACAGGCGCTTGTGGTCGCTCGCGCCAATTCTGTAAACGTTGTCCTAATGTGTGCATAGTTCACGGCCTAATACGCGCTCGATTTCGCGCACTTCCGTTAAGCCAGAGCTCACACATTCGGCGGCGTGTTCGCGCATTGAGTGCCAGCGCTGCTTTATTAACAATGCGCTCAATTCGCGCTGATCGGCACCATTGGCCCAGGCATTAACGATTTCTGGGGTGAGTGCTAGCGCTTCATATAGCCCGAGTCGGCCTTGATAACCATCTATGCATTCGATGCAGCCGAAACGGCTGAGTGGCGCGCAATGGCCACAGCGCTTGCGAACTAGGCGTTGCGACAGTACCAAGCGTAAGCAGCTACTAACTAAATAATCCGGCACGCCCAAGTGCCGCAGCCGAGTTAGGCTTTCTAGGGCACTGCCGGTGTGCAATGTCGATAATACCAAGTGCCCAGTTTCGGCTGCTTGCACGGCCATATCGGCGGTGGCTTTATCACGAATCTCGCCAACCATAATGACATCGGGGTCGTGGCGCAGAAGCGCACGTAAGATTTCCGCAAAGCCCAAGCCGATGCGCGGCGTAATCGCGGTTTGATTAACGCCCGCCAAAATATGCTCGATGGGATCTTCGACAGTGGCGATATGCCGCTCGCGAGAGTTCAGCGCTTGCAGGCAGGCATATAGCGTGGTGGTTTTGCCTGAGCCAGTGGGGCCTGTGATCAGAATTAAACCATCAGGACACTGTAGAGCGTGATCAAGATTGGCGCCGATATGATTGGGTAAATTAAGCTCAGCAAGGTTGCGTAAAGCGCCTGTTTCGCAAAGCCTCAAACAAAGCTTTTCACCATGCAATGTGGGCAAGCTGGCGACACGCAGGCTGCCGACATCGGGCAGGTTGAGACGTCCATCTTGCGGTAGTCGCCGCTCGGCCAAATCAAGACTGGCCAAGACTTTGATGCGTGAAACTAGCCGACCTTGCCATTGCGCGGGAATATGTTGCCAGTCGTGAAGCAGACCATGAATGCGTAGGCGCAGCTGCGCGCCATCAGCCATCGCATCGATATGCAAATCTGAGGCGCCTAGGCTAACCGCTTGGCGCAGCAGAGTGCTAAGCCACGGCACGATATCTTCATCCTGGCGTGGTAGAGCGATGTCTGGGCGCTGATTCATATACTGCCTACACGCCGGTGCGCTGGCGAGTGCAAGCATCTATCGCGCCATTGGCCACATTGGCTAATGTCCAGTTCAGCATGTCGTTGGCCAGTGTGCCGGTGAGTGTCACCATGCAATCACCAGCTTTAGCATTGCCTGTTACGGTGGCGACTATCGTGTCGGTGCCACTGCTAGCTAAAGTTAGCGCTCCTGTGCTGTGCTGCGGAGCTGGTAGTGCAGTTAGACCAATTTTTGCTGCGGTGTCGCAAGCGGTGGCCTGTCCGCCTTCTTGCTGTAAACATTCAGCAACTGCGAGCTTAAAAGGCTCAACCTGGGTGAGATTCACTGACCATCGCGCCCGAGTTAAGTAGTCTTGGTATTGCGGCACTGCTACCGCCGACAACACCGCGACAATGGCGACAACAATCATCAGCTCAATTAAGCTAAAACCGCGCGATGAGATACGCATAAGGTGGCCTCCTTGCCATGCGCCCGGGGTGGGCGTGTCCTGTGCTTAAAAAGCATAGACACGACAAAGCTAGCTCGCTAGGGCGAGGCCAATATATTTTTTCAGCGCTTGGCAGAGGCATTGAATTGAGCATTCGCGGCGATATGATTTCGCGGCTTGTCAGCGCCAGTGGGCACCGTTAAAATCTCCATCCCGCCTTAAGCCGGTGTAGCTCAGTTGGTAGAGCAGCGCATTCGTAATGCGAAGGTCGTAGGTTCGACTCCTATCTCCGGCACCATC
>JAGPVX010000062.1 GCA_018066805.1 Paraperlucidibaca sp.
TACGTATAGCCTTGGTCAAGAACTAGTACGGCAGCATCATGTTTGAACTCAGTGGAAAACGTACGACGTTGTTTCATCAGACACCTCTCTGTGGCGATCATTTTCGCCTAAGTTGGTGTCCAAAATCATTAGACCACTACAATGCAGTCTGGATCTATTATCGATTCAACATGAGCTTTCGTGACATCGACTCATAACTGGCAGAGAAGGGCATCTCTGTCAGTTATGAGTCGATCCGATTGTGGTGTATCAAGTTTGGGCCTTCCTATGCTCGCAAGCTCAAACAAAAACACGCTGGGTTTGGCGATACGTTTTATCTCGATGAGGTATTCATCAAGATAAACGGAAAGCAGCATTACTTGTGGCGAGCCGTTGATCAAGATGGCGAAGTGGTCGATGTCTTTGTTCAGAGTAGGCGCAATAGTGCGGCGGCAAAGCAGTTCTTCAAGCGCTTGTTACGCAGCCGCGAACGATAGTCACTGATAAGTTGGCAAGCTATAAAGTTGCGCAACGCGAGCTAATGCCGACTGTTCATCACAATACAGCTAAATACGCGAACAACAGGGCAGAACAATCGCATGAGTTGAAGCGATTTCGAGAGCGAGGAATGAGACGGTTTAAATCGCCGAGCCAGGCTCAGCTATTTCTAACGAATCATGCTGCAGTTTCCAATTTATTCAATCTTGCTGAGTCTGAAAGTTAACTTGTCAGTACCATTAGAAGCTCATTAGTGAAAACATATTAATATCGATCAGTATTAAAGCGCTCAGGTCAAACCTAGGCATTACTAGGTTTGACCTTGTGTTGGCTTACGCTCGCAACGTTTTCGCCGCTGCCACCATATTGCGCAGGGCGGGTAAAACTTCAGGCCATTGCCGCGTTTTCAAACCACAGTCAGGGTTCACCCACAGGCGTTCGGCTGGGATGCGCTCAGCGGCTTTCTGCATTAGCTGCACCATGTGAGCTTCGGTCGGGATATTCGGCGAGTGAATATCGTAGACGCCTGGGCCTATCTGGTTCGGGTAGTTGAAGTGATCGAATACGTCTAGCAGCTCCATATCGGAACGTGAAGTTTCGATGGTGATGACATCGGCATCCATCTCGGCGATAGAAGCGATGATGTCGTTGAACTCCGAGTAGCACATGTGGGTATGAATCTGCGTCGCATCACCGACGCCATTGGCGCTGATGCGAAACGATTCAACTGCCCAATCCAAATACGCCTGCCATTGTGACTGACGTAGCGGCAAGCCTTCGCGCAATGCGGCTTCATCGATCTGAATGACTTGTACGCCGGCCTTTTCGAGATCTAAAACCTCTGCACGAATAGCCAAGGCTAGTTGGTAGCACGAAACAGAGCGCGGCTGGTCATCGCGCACAAACGACCAATTCAAAATGGTCACAGGGCCAGTTAGCATGCCCTTCATGGGCTTTGCTGTGAGCGATTGCGCAAACGTAGTCCATGCCACGGTCATTGCATTGGGGCGGCTGATGTCGCCAAACAAAATTGGCGGTTTCACACAGCGTGAACCATACGATTGCACCCAACCAAAGCGGCTGAACACATATCCATCGAGTTGCTCGCCGAAGTACTCCACCATGTCATTGCGCTCGGCCTCGCCATGCACCAAGACATCCAGACCTAATGCTTCTTGCTCACGCACACTGCGTTCGATTTCGGCTTTCATGGCCGCTGTGTAGGCGGTGTCATCGATTTGGCCAGCCTTAAATTGGCTGCGCGCTTGGCGAATTTCGGCCGTTTGCGGAAACGAACCGATGGTCGTCGTTGGATATTTAGGCAGTTGCAGTAGCGCGGTCTGTTTGTCGGCACGTGCGGTGTATGCGCTTCGGCGTTGGCCCAATGCTGGCGTGATCGTGGCCAATGCTGCTTTTACGGCAGGGTTATTGACGCGAGGCGATAGGCGGCGAGCCTCAATCGCTTCGCGGTTGGCGCTGAGTTCGGCGCTTACGCTGTCGCGTCCGTGGTTAAGCGCAGTGGCGATGATCTCTAGCTCGTCGAGCTTTTGCAGCGCGAAGGCTAGCCAAGGCTTCACTACGGCATCGAAGCTAAGTTCGCTGTTTAAATCTACCGGCACATGCAAAAGCGAGCAGGAAGGGGCAATCCACAGACGATCACCGAGCTGCTTAGCTACGGGTTCGAGCCAATCGAGGAGGGTGTTTAAGTCGGTTTTCCAGATATTACGGCCATTGATCACGCCTAATGACAGCAAGCGATCTTGAGGTAGCTGAGCTTGCAACGTGGCCACTTCGGATTGGGCATTAATGGCGTCGAGATGAAAGCCATGCACGGGCAGCTCGCAGGCCAGTGCTATGTTTTCTTGCAGCTGGCCGAAGTAGGTGGCCAGCAATAATTTAACTTTGGTTTTGCTTAGGGTGGCGTAGGCGGTGCGGAAAGCATCTTGCCATTCGCTGCTGAGTTCGGTGACCAAAATCGGCTCATCGATTTGCACCCATTCCACACCTGCGGCGGCTAAGGCCGTGAGCAAGTCGGCATAGACCGGTAGTAGTTGCTCGAGCAGAGCCAACTTGTTTGAGTCGTCTTTGGCCTTGCCAATGGCCAAGTAAGTAACGGGGCCAACAATGACTGGTTTAGCCTTAATGCCTTGAGCTTTGGCCTCGGCAACTTGCGCTAGCAGGCGGCTGGCATCTAGCGAAAACGCGGTAGCCGCTGTGAACTCGGGCACGATGTAATGGTAGTTGGTGTCGAACCATTTGGTCATTTCACCTGCCGCCACGCCGCCACAGCAAGCCGCGTGATCTTCAGCGCCAGCCGCCGAACGGCCACGGGCAACGCGGAAGTAGTTATCTAGGGTATCGCCATGAAAGCTTTGGACGCGCTCGGGTAAGTTGCCTAGCGTGAAGCTTAAATCGAGCACTTGGTCATAGAAGGAAAAGTCGCCAACGGGCACCAAGTCCAATTTGGCTTGATGCGCCCAATGGCGCTGACGGAGTTCAGCACCCACGGAGGTGAGTTGATCTTTCGATGACTCACCGCGCCAATAGGATTCGAGCGCAAACTTCAGTTCGCGTTTCGCACCGATGCGCGGAAAGCCAAGGTTGTGGGTAGTTACGTTTGACATGATTAATTCTCGGTCTGTGTAGATGAAGCGACGCCGAGGATAGTAGGTAGAGCAATATATGAAGTAAAATGGTGATAATTCACCTATCCATGAGATAAATTAATCAATCATGATTGAGCGCAGCCACTTAAACATCATTCGCGAGGTCGAAAAGCAGGGCTCGCTGACCGCCGCAGCCGGCAGCTTGTGTCTAACGCAGTCGGCCTTGAGTCATGCCATGAAAAAGCTGGAAATGCAGTTAGGCACGGACGTTTGGTTGCGAGAAGGGCGCAGCCTGAGGCTCACGCAAGCAGGGCGCTATTTGCTTGGTCTGGCCAATCGCCTATTGCCGCAACTTGAGCATGCCGAAGAGCGTATGCGGCAGTTTGCCGAGGGTGAGCGTGGCACTTTGCGCATCGGCATGGAGTGCCATCCCTGCTATCAGTGGTTGCTGAAGGTGGTGGCGCCGTATTTGGCCGCTTGGCCTAGTGTTGATGTCGATGTGAAGCAGAAGTTTCAATTCGGTGGCATTGGCGCCTTGTTTAGCTATGACATCGATTTATTGGTCACACCGGATCCAATACTGAAGCCTGGCCTGCAGTTTGAGCCGGTGTTTGATTATGAGCAGGTGCTGGTGGTGCCGCGCGATCATGCCTTGGCAAAACAGGCATTTGTTAAGCCTGAGCAAATGAGTTATGAGGTGCTGATTACCTATCCGGTGGCCATTGAGCGTTTGGATGTTTACAGCCAGTTTATGCTGCCGGCAGGCGTCATGCCGAAGCGACATAAGACCATTGAGACTACCGATATTATGTTGCAGATGGTGGCGAGTGGTCGTGGTGTGGCGGCATTGCCGCGTTGGCTGGCGCAAGAATATGCCGCAAGCATGGCGGTGGTGCCGGTGCGCTTAGGTGCAGAGGGCATTGCCAAACAAATTTATTTGGGTGCGCGCGAGGGCGATTTAAGCGTTGATTATTTGCGCGCGTTTATCGAGTTAGCGCGAAGCTTATGACTTAGCAAAGCGGCATTAATCTATTTTTCGCCACAAAAAAAGGCTGCCTCTAGAAATAGGGGCGGCCTTTTTTAGTTCAGCAATGGCTAGGCTTAAACGACGCCTTGAGCGAGCATGGCCTCAGCGACTTTGACAAAGCCGGCGATATTCGCGCCATCAACATAGCTGATTGAACCATTATCGCGACGACCGTATTTCACGCAGGCATCGTGAATGCCCTGCATAATTTCTTGCAGACGGGTATCAACCTCTTCCTGAGTCCACGATAAACGCATGGCGTTTTGGCTCATTTCCAAGCCCGATGTGGCGACGCCGCCGGCGTTGCTGGCTTTGCCAGGCGCGAAAAGGATGTGGTTATCTTCAAACAAGGTCACCGCTTCTAGCGTCGAAGGCATGTTGGCGCCTTCAGCAACGCAGACAACGTTGTTTTTGATCAATGCTTTCGCATCATCGCCATCGAGTTCGTTTTGGGTTGCGCAGGGCAGGGCAGGGCAACATCGACAGGCACATGCCAAGGGCGAACATTTGCCTCAAAGCGTGCACCAATACGGGTGGCATAGTCGCTAACGCGGCCATATTCGACGTTTTTGATTTGTTTCAACAGCTCTAGTTTCTCAGTGGTAAAGCCATCTTCATCGATAACGGTACCTGATGAGTCAGATGCTGTGATGACTTTCGCGCCTAAAGCTAGGGCCTTTTCGATGGCGAACTGAGCGACGTTTCCCGAGCCTGACACCGACACGTGTAAGCCGTCGAAGGTCATATTTTTTTCAGCCAGCATATGCTTGGCAAAATACACAGTGCCGTAGCCTGTGGCCTCTGGGCGAATTAACGAGCCGCCAAAGCTGATGCCTTTGCCAGTAAAGACGCAGTCGGCTTGATTAGTGAGTTTTTTATACATGCCGGCCATATAGCCAACTTCACGACCACCAACGCCAATGTCGCCAGCTGGCACATCGGTATTGGAGCCAATGTGGCGGTACAACTCAGTGATAAAGGCTTGGCAGAAGCGCATGACTTCTTGCTGGCTTTTACCTTTTGGATTGAAGTCGGAGCCGCCTTTACCACCGCCAATTGGCAGAGTGGTTAAAGAGTTTTTCAGTGTTTGCTCGAAGGCTAGAAACTTTAAAATTGCGAGATTCACCGATGGGTGAAAGCGCAAACCACCTTTATAAGGGCCAAGGGCTGAGTTGTGCTGTACGCGATAGCCGCGATTGACTTGTACTTGGCCAGCGTCATCGATCCATGACACGCGAAATATCACCACACGTTCGGGCTCAACCAAGCGATCCAGTAAGCTCAGTTCAGTGAAGCGCGGATTGGCTTTGAGGAATGGCCAAACGCTTTCAATAACCTCGGTGATGGCTTGAATGAATTCAGGTTGGTCTGGGTTGCGCTTGGTAACGGCACTGATGAAGTCATGACTGGTTTGGTACTGCATGTGGCGAACTCGCTTTACTAAAATGGTGCGCGATATCAATACTTAATCGCTAGATCGCACATTTTAGGTGCAAAACTCCCTATTTGGTAGAAATGCACCAAAATAATCGGGATGTTTTAATTATGTGCACTATTTTGGTGTCATTGGTTGTGCTTAATCAGCTCAGCATGCTCGGTAATAGTAGTGTTACGCTGAGAGAGTCAGGAGTGTTAGGGCGTAGTCTGCTTCTTTATGTATTTTAACTATCGAAAATACATAAAGTACTCATTAGCCACTATCCATGCTTGCCGCTTAATCTGTTGTTTCATTGATAAGAAACGAGGATAAAAAACATGTCAAACACAGGAAAATGCCCCGTTATGCACGGTGCTAACACGACTACAGCTAGCTCGAATGCTCCGTGGTGGCCGAAAGCCTTGAATCTCGACATCCTGCATCAGCACGATGCGAAAACGAATCCCATGGACATCGATTTTAACTATCGCGAAGCACTTAAGTCGCTAGATATCGATGCACTGAAAAAAGACCTACATACCTTTATGACCGATAGCCAAGATTGGTGGCCGGCTGACTGGGGCCATTACGGTGGCTTGATGATTCGTATGTCATGGCACGCTGCTGGCACGTATCGTATCGCCGATGGTCGCGGTGGTGCCGCCTCTGGCAATCAGCGTTTTGCGCCACTTAATTCGTGGCCAGACAACGTTAACCTCGATAAAGCTCGCCGCTTACTGTGGCCTATCAAAAAGAAATACGGCAATGCGCTAAGTTGGGCCGACCTGATCGCGCTAGCCGGCACCATTGCCTATGAATCCATGGGCCTGAAAACCTATGGCTTTGCCTTTGGCCGTGAAGATATTTGGCACCCCGAGAAAGACATTTACTGGGGGCCAGAGACCGAATGGTTGGCCGCTAGCGATAATGAAAATAGCCGCTATTCGGGCGAACGCGATTTGGTAAACCCGTTAGCCGCCGTGATGATGGGCCTGATTTACGTCAATCCAGAAGGCGTTGATGGCAAGCCTGATCCATTACGAACTGCTCGGGACGTGCGCGAAACCTTTGCCCGTATGGCAATGGACGATGAAGAGACGGTCGCGCTAACGGCTGGTGGTCACACCGTGGGTAAATGCCACGGCAATGGCAGTGCTGCAAGCTTGGGCGAGGCGCCTGAAGGTGCTGAGTTGCAAGAGCAGGGCTTGGGCTGGATGAATCACAGCACGCGCGCCATCGGTCGCGATACTGTGTCCAGCGGCTTGGAAGGCGCTTGGACTACCAAACCAACGAAATGGGATAACGGCTACTTCTATTTGCTCTTCACCTATGACTGGGAGCTGAAAAAGAGCCCGGCCGGTGCATGGCAATGGGAGCCAATCAACATCAAAGAGGAAGATAAGCCTGTTGATGTTGAGGATGCCTCGATTCGTCACAACCCCATTATGACCGATGCCGATATGGCGCTGAAAATGGATCCGGCGTATCGCAAAATTTCTGAGCGCTTCTACAACGACTCTGCGTATTTCTCTGATGTCTTTGCACGAGCTTGGTTCAAGCTGACGCACCGCGATTTAGGCCCAAAAGCGCGTTATATCGGCCCCGATACGCCGACTGAAGAGTTGATTTGGCAGGACCCAGTGCCAGCAGGTAAACGCGATATCGATGTTGCCGCTATCAAGACAAAAATTGCGGCAAGTGGCTTGTCAGTGAGTGATTTGGTGAGCACCGCTTGGGATAGCGCTCGCACTTATCGTGACTCAGATAAACGCGGCGGTGCTAATGGCGCGCGCATTCGTTTGAGTCCACAGAAAGACTGGGCGGGCAATGAGCCTGAGCGCTTGGCAAAAGTCTTGGCGGTGATCGAGCGTATCGCTGCTGAGAGTGGCGCCAGTGTTGCCGACGTGATTGTGCTTGCCGGCAATGTCGGTATTGAGCAAGCGGCGAAGGCAGGCGGCGTCGATGTCCGCGTGCCATTTGCGCCAGCTCGCGGTGATGCAACAGCAGAGATGACCGATGAGGAGTCGTTTGAGCCGCTCGAGCCTGTCCACGATGGTTTCCGCAATTGGCTGAAGCAAGATTTTTCGGTCAGCGCCGAAGAGCTTTTACTCGATCGTAGCCAACTTTTGGGCTTAACAGCGCATGAAATGACGGTTCTGATTGGTGGTTTACGCGTTCTCGGCTGCAATTATGGTGGCAGTCAAAAGGGTGTGTTCACTGATCGTGTTGGCGTATTGAGCAATGACTTTTTCGTCAATCTCACCGACATGGCCTATGAGTGGAAACCAACTGGCCGCAACAGCTATGACATCGTGAAGCGCGCGACTGGCAAAACCCAATGGACAGCATCGCGTGTGGACTTGGTATTTGGCTCAAACTCGGTGCTGCGCGCCTATGCCGAGGTCTATGCCCAAGATGATAATCAGCAGAAATTTATTGCCGATTTTGTCGCAGCATGGAGCAAGGTGATGAATGCCGATCGCTTCGATATAGCTTAAGGCTGTGCTATTAGCTGTGCCGAATCACGCCCATGCGAATAGCCTTCGCAGTGGCTTCGGCACGGCTATTGATGTGTAGTTTTTGATACATCGTTTTGATGTAACCAGAGGCCGTGTGGGGTGAGATAGATAGCACCTCAGCGGCCTCTTTTACGCTCAAGCCTTTAGCGACTGCGCAAAGCATATCGGTTTCGCGCGCGGTTAAGGGTTGATCTTCTGGCGATGTTTGCGGTCGAAACTGCTGCAACATCATCTGTGCGATAGAGGCTGATAGTGGCGGCTTGCCGGCTAAAATGCCAACAATGCCGGCGATGAACTCTTCGCGGCTATCATCCTTGAGCAAGTAGCCATCGGCGCCGGCGTGCAGGGCAGGGAAGAGATGCTCAGCGTCATCGAAAATCGTCGTGACTATGCATGAGGCGCTTGGCTGAGTTTGTTTAATTAGCGAGATGAGGTCAGTGCCATCGCCATCTGGCAGGCCAAGATCGACGAGGAAAACATCAAATTTTTCAGCGCATATGCCGGCCTTGGCATCGGCAAAACAGGCGTGATGAGTCAGCGAGCGTGTATTTAGCGCTGCTTCGACCAATGGAATTAGCCACTCGGCTACGACCAGATGGTCCTCAATAAGCATGACACGTGGTTGTGATAGCACTCGTTCTTCCTGATTTATCGCAATAACGATGACTTGCTACTTTAGTCGTACAGGTGACCTAGGCCATGGAAATCATACGCGATAAGATCGCGCCATGATTCCAATAAAAATAAAACTCGCCTTTGGGCTTCTAATCTCAATTGCGTTAGTCATGCTCAGCATTGTTATTGCGCGTGGCCTACCCACTACTAATGCCACATTTACTAGCAATGGCACAGTGCTGAGCGCGCACTACGATGGCAAAAGTCATACGTTAAGTCATTTCTTAATAGGCGAGGATAGCCTCGCGGCGACTAGTCACCTCGCTATAGAAGAGCCTGATACATTGCCCACTTATGCCGATATGAATCGACTATTTCAGCAGTCAACAAAACTGACTCAGGCATTAGAAAATAAGCGGCTGAGCATGGCGACAACTTCGGGCGAGCTTATTCAGTTAATGCCTAAGCAACGGCATATTTCTGACTTGCCAGGCCTATTTTGGCTGCAAATTATTTGCGGCTTGGCGGGCATGGTGGTGTGCTTGCTGGCTTGGATTCCGGCGAAAAATTCCATAGCAATTTTAGCGTTTAGTGGCACAGGTGTTGGCTACTTTTTAGCTTCGGTGTCGGCGGCTATTTACAGTACGCGAGAGCTATTTATCGACGGCGGGCTGTTTCAAGCGCTATCGACGATTAACCATATAGGCACCATGACATTTGCCACATCGCTGGCTTTATTTCTTTGGAACTACCCCGTTAAAAACACTAGCCGGCGTTGGAATTGGCTGATTCTATTGACCCTTCCTGTTGGTTTGAGTTGTGACTTATTGCAACTAAACGAGAGTATTGCGCTGAGCTTTTATGCGTTAATTCTGGTCATGTTGCTGCTGTCGCTAACAGGCCTCTATGTGCAATGGCGTCGCACTAGCCATATGCCAGCCGACCGTTTGGCGTTGCGCTGGATTTTACTATCCGTGATTTTCGGCACCTTTGTGTTTGCCGGCGCCATCATCCTGCCTATTGTGTTTAAGTTCGCTGATCCAGCACCGCAGGGCGTTATTCTCGCCACATTTTTAATGATGTATGCCGGCATGATGCTGGCGATTGTGCGCTACCGCTTATTCGACCTTGAGCTCTGGTCTTTTAGTATATGGGCATGGGTTTTGGGCGGTTTGGCGGTCTTGGTTATGGACATGATCTTAGCCTCGGTATTGTCCTTCTCTGACCCGGCTGCATTAACCACTGCGCTGGCCTTGGTAGGTTGGTTGTACTTTCCAGTACGCCAGCTTATATGGCGTTATTTCTTCGACAGGCGCAGCTCAGGTCTTGAGGAGTGGATGGCGCAGTCGCTGCCGGTTATGTTGACCGCGCATCGTATCGGCGATGGCGATCAAGCTATTCAGCTAGCGCTAGATTCAGTTTTTTCGCCATTGGCTAGCGGCCTAGAGAAGTCCGCTACGACTGATGCAGCGATTAAAGAAAATGGCGAATCTTTGCTCGTGCCATTGCCCGATAGTCAGTATGTTTTGCGACTGCGCAATGCTGAGCAAGGCCGGCGTCTGTTTAGTCGTAAAGACCTGCAAATAGCCAAACTAGTCATCGACTTAAATGAAATATTGCGCGAATCAGTCGTGGCAAAAGCAGCTGGCGCACAGCAAGAGCGTCAGCGTATTCGCCAAGATCTGCACGATGACTTGGGCGCAAAGTTGCTGACTTTATTGCATCGTAGCGACGATCAATCACGCCCTATCGTGAAGGAAGCCATTTCCGATTTACGCACGATTTTATCGAAGCAAGTGGCCGCTGGTATTGGCTTAAAAGACGCTTGCCATCAATGGCATGACGAAGCGATTTTGCGTTGTGCCGAACGTGGCATTATCTTGCATTGGCA
>JAGPVX010000044.1 GCA_018066805.1 Paraperlucidibaca sp.
TACGTATAGCCTTGGTCAAGAACTAGTACGGCAGCATCATGTTTGAACTCAGTGGAAAACGTACGACGTTGTTTCATCAGACACCTCTCTGTGGCGATCATTTTCGCCTAAGTTGGTGTCCAAAATCATTAGACCACTACAGAGCAATATCAGCTTGATCAGGGACTTTTTGGAAACGTTTTTTCCCAACCTTGTAGTTGATCATTACGGGCACCTGGACCGCCTGCTCAACTATGCGTCCCAAGTATGGGTCCATCAATTTTTGCCACTTCCGTTCCATTGAACGCTTCGTCAGTGAAGCTGCACATGAAGGGCAGTTAAATTGATCGCGAACCTTCCCCCCCTCTATATCAACAGCACTATTCCAAAACACGACATCGCCAGCACATTCCGGGCATATAAAGACATCCGACCACACAGTGTAATTGACTCTTCCGACCACACAAACCTTGCTCAAGTCGGGAAGCTCTTTAGAATTTATCTCATCTATCGCAAGCCGAATATGATCTTTATTCGGACTATGAACAGTCTGAAACATCCACCCATACCTATCTTCAGTTGCACGAAGTAGGCTTTGTGCATCGCGCTGAAACGATACGGGGTCAGACGGGGTGTTGTAGATGTACGAAATAAAACTAGCAATTGGCGCCAGGTCGCTTAATACGGCCTTTCTTGCACCAAGTTTTGAGAAGGGAATCCACGAGTCTTTTCCATCGGTTATTTCTTTCCTGTATATGACCCCATCCGAATCAATTTTGTACCCAAGAGACTCAACAACAATCCTATTTCCGCAAAGTTGAGCGGCAATACCAGTTGCACCACTGCCAGCAAACGCATCCTGAACTAAATCACCTGGCTCGGTGTACTGCAGGATGTAGCGCATGATTGCTCTATGCGGAACTTTCGTGTGATATGGATGGAGTTTATATAGCGGGTCATATTTACCTTCGCTAACATCCGCCGCAAAGGGTTCTTTGCTGTAAGGAACTGATGAGTCGTAGGGCTTGCCGTAGTGCCGGACGAAATCCTCGATAAAAGGATTCGGGCAAGCCGTGTAGTACGGTGGGTCAGAAAGCGTCAGGATGTCTTCGTCTGACCCTATAGGAAAACCTTCAATCTTCCGAAATTCGGGATCTTTAAATTTCTCGGCAAGCAGCTTCAGGTAGTGCTCGCGGCGAGCATCATCACTCGGGAACGTTTGCCCGAGGCACTCAACGGGGACGGATTTAGCCGCGTGGTTCTGGAAAAGATCACTCATCAGTCGTTCCTCAAATTCTTTTTGTCATGGTCGGATGATCAGGTCGTGTCACTCGATCACGAAGCGCAGCTTGGTGGCATCTTTGCCCTTGCAGCGCTCGTTCATGAAGGTGTCGAAGCGCTTCCGCAGGTCGTCCGGTGTGGCTGGTGAACCGCCTTGCAGCAGCGCCTGCTTGATCTCATCGCCCTTGACCGCGATCTTCTCCAGCCCCGACAGCGCCTCTTGCACGGCATTGGCGAATTCGCTGGTCATCGGGTCCGGCAGCTTGCGTGAGGCCAGGAAGGCATCGATCAGTTTCTTGGACGCGGGCGGCAACAGGCCCAGGCTGTCTTGGGTGAATGGGTCTTCCAGGTTCTCCAGCAGGGTCTGCTGCCAGTTGGCCACCAACTGATCCAGGTCATCGTCGAGCTTGTGCAGGCGGTTGGCTGCCGGGATCAACTCCAACTGCTCGGCAGAGGGGCGGAACTGGCAGTGTGGGCAGAGGGCTGCCGTGACCAGGGTCGGCTCATCCAACGAGGAACAGCTCTTCAGGCCGTTGAGCGACTCCTCAAAGGCAGTGAGCTGGCTAGTTGGCATCAGCGACACGCCGGCCAGCACGCGCAGCGACAGCAGGCGGTCGTCCTTGCGCAGCGCGTTGCGGGTCTTGTCCTCGGCCACGCCCAGCCGGGCCTTGCTGTGGCTGGCGATGTAGGCCGTGATGTAGTCCTTCTTGAGCTGGTTGAGCGTCTGCCGGTATTCAGTGGCGTGCTCTGCCGTGCGGTCCTGGCTCAACTTCTCCTGCAGCACCTTGCGGGCGGCCTCGGCCTGTTTAACCCATGGGTGCTCGGTAGGCAGCACCATCTCGGCCTGCGAGAGGTAGGACGCCGTGCTGCCCAGCTCCACCACCAGTTCAAGCAACCGCTCGACGGCGGCCAGGACTTCCAGATTCTTCTTCTGGCCGTCCAGGTCTTCCTGCGTGACGCGCAGGTTCTTGAGCTTGCCGACGGTGTTGTACGGCGTCAGCGACTCGGTGAACTTCTTCAGCGAATCCAGACGTGCGTGCCAGTCTTTGGCTTCTTCTTCACGCAGAAGGTTCTGGCCCCAGAAGCCGAGCTTGCCTTGCTGTAGATCGGAACCGGCCTTGAGCACACGCGGCACCAGTCCACTGACTTTCTCCTGCAGTTTGATGACCGGCTCGGTGTCGCCCTGGCTGGCCTTCTGTGCCAGCCCAGACGGCAGGTCAAACAATTCAAACAAGGCACGCAGCACCGCGAGGTTGATCTCTTTGGGTGCCTCGACGTGCTTGAACTGTTTGAGCTCTTCGATGGAGCGTTCGGCCAGTTGCGCCAGCTTGCCGGAGTCGATCTTGTCGCCGGTGATCGACAGCACGATGTCGCCGGAGTAGACCAGCCCGCCCAGCACGGTGACCAGCAGATCGGGTTCCAACCGGTACTTGATCGGCGCGAAATACTCGACGTCCGAGGTGCCTGAAAGTAGTTCACTGCGGTTGAGCACTTGGCCGTGGCCCTTGGCTTTGAGCCGGCTCAGCACTTCCTGAGCATAGCGGGAGTTCGCCGTATCGACACGGTCGCCATCGAGCAACTCCAGGGCATCGAGGATAGCTGCCGCATCCTTGGTGCGGGTGCCGCCAGCCAGTGCACGCAACGCGTTGCCAATCAGCTGCTTACGGTTGGCCTCAGTCACCAGCACTGAAAAGGTGGGGTATTCTGGCGAAAGATCGACGAAACGCTGTCCAAGCACCAGGCCGGAGATCACGTTCACGACGTCGCGGAAGTTGATGCGTTCCTCTGCGCCTAAACGCGCTCGATCACGTAGAGAAACGCCCTTAGTCCAGTCCTGCAGTGTCTTGGACTTGCCTTGGTAGGTCACTTCAAAAGCCGTCATCTGCTTTTCTTGCAGCCATTTACTCATGGTACGCAGAGAGTCTTGCGCCTTCGAAAGGTAAACCGCTTTTGCTCCGCCACTGGCTGTAGACGCCAAATCCAATGATGACGCGTACTGAGACAATGCGCTTTTAAAGCTCTCATCCGGTGACTTCAATCGGAAGAACACTTCATCGGCGAGGTGATTATCTGAAAACTTCGGTTTGTCGAAGGGCTGAATAAAGTAAACGTAGAAATCACGCTCGGGTTGCGCTGTAGGCCTATCGTTCGGAGCACCAAAGAAAAGATAACCTGCTCGCTCTACACGACGCTCTTGCCATTCAATTTGGTGCTGCCAAATTTGGAACCCTGGGTAACGCAGATCGTCGCTACACTCCATCAGAGTCTTCACAGCACTGTAATACGCCCGGTCAAGCGCGTCGTCGGATAGTGCCTCAGCCCGTTTCTCGATCTGAGCGTCGTAATCAATGTCCTTCTTAAGGTCAAGGTAGTACTGCTCGGTATCTGGCGCTTTAGAGATGAACTGACCATTGACGGTTTTCAACACTTCCCGCATCACAGTCTGAACCATCGACAGCAGGTTTTCGGCCGGCTCTCCTGGCATGTCTTCGACACCCGGTTGAAACAAGCAAAGAGTGTCGCGTAACTCAGCTGCCGTTGGTCCAATCGGTATATGAATATCACCGCCGGTGGTTAAACGGTTTACGGCCAGTGCATTGATTACACGCAGCGCCATCGTCTTGTAAGTCGGACGCGTAAAGGCCTGCTGAACTCGTGACTCCAGGACATCCGATACTCGCATCACCTCCTTGATATTGGGATCAGCGCGCAGAACCGAGTTAGCCTTGATCGTGCTCCAGAAACTCTCGTAACTGATGAACTGGGGCCGGTCGGTGGGCACATCCTGGTCGAAAATGGCCAGCATTGCGGATTCGATAGTCTTGAGCGCACCGCGCTTCTCAGTGAAGTGGATCTGCTCGAAAGTCTTCAGGTAATCCGGATGAACCGGGAATAGGCGAACATACTCGTCCATGCGCTCGTTCATTGAGCCATAGAACTTGGCAAATGGCGTTAGATACTCACGGATTTTATTTTGCTGGTCGGCACTCTTCTTGAGCAGACGCGCGGAGACGACAAAGCTGACGTCCTGACGATCGATAAGTATCTGGGTGAAACGCTCGTTGACGCGACGCATACTGTCAGCCACATGCTGAAAGCGAACGCTGTCGAAAATGGCCTCCTGCACGCCTGCCACGAAGCGGAATTTCAGATGCTTTGTGACTTCGCCGATCTGACGCAGGATGGCCAGATCCTGCACCAGCTCGTGGTCGCGCCGGGACTGCAGGTATTCGAGAAACTCGTCAACAACAAGAAGTAGGCCTTGATCCGGGTAGCCTTCGTTGAAGGCTGCCATCATCTCTTCAAAGGAGTCCTTGTTATTGAGCTCTTTATCGGCAGTCGGAAATGTATAGTCGACACCTAAATTTTTAAGAAAGCGCTCAAGTTGCAGAGTGATGATCTGGCGCAACGGCATCTGCAACCCACCAACCTCAATACGGAGTACTTTGAAGCGACCCGCAATAGAGGCAACCGCTTCAGCGACTTTCGGATGGCGGATCATCGGTGCATAAGCAGCATCTTCTGCTACCAAAGACAGCACTGACATCAGATGCGACTTACCAGTGCCATAGTTACCGACGATCAACACGCCTTTGTGATCGACCGACTCGCTGAAGCTGAGCTGGGGAACCATAAGCTTAGTGATTCGTTCAGCCATATCATCGGAGATAACATAAGTGGCGACGAGCTTCTTGGCCTCGGCTGGTCTGTCAGCATCAAGTAACTGGATGACTGACTCAATCTGCTCAAACTGAATCAGATCGCTGTATTTCATATTATTATCCTTCATCCGAAAACCGCTCCTAGCTATTTTTTATTTTCAATATGGTGATGCCATCAAGGCTGTAGTTACGGTACTCAGGATGGGTCATATCTGCATAAGTCAAATTTTCACCCTGAAGCAGTCCGGGCCACACTGCCAAAATTGGCCTCGAATGCGACAGCCGTTTAAGTAAGTCTAATGGGCTTATTTTTAAGCTAGGCTCAAAAAGAAGTTCTAAATTATCGAGCAACAATGGAATATTTCGTCCGTTCTTTTCTGCCAAATCGCGAAGCATGTCACCTACCAAAAAGCTTCGCTCGCTGCAAGATGCGAATCCAAGTTGACGACTAAGTTCATAACTGACATTGCGATGCTGTATGCCCAATTTCAATGAGCACTCACGTAAAAAGGCACTCTTTCCTGCGCCTCGACTACCCACAATAAGGATGAGCTGTGTGTTTGTGTTGCCAACCTCTGTTAGCAGATGCAGCGCACGCTCTATTGTCACTTACTCATATTCCTTGGCTGTGCGGCAAAGCTCATCAAGAATACGGAGTCTTAAAGGCATTGGGCCAAGTACAACCACATCTGCTCCATAACTGAGGATGTCATTGATCAGCTCCCGGTCGTCGTTATACGGCAACTCAATTTGGTAGCTACCATCCGGCAACCATGCTGAGCGCTGCTGTTCATGCCAGACCTGCTTGCTCACCCATTGAGCTCTGGCTGGACTGAAACGCAACGTTGCCCATTGCGTTGCAGCGCCATTGAAAATGCCATAGCCAGTGCCAAGCACTGCATCCAAGTCAGCATCTGGCACAACCATCGACTCGTGCGGCGTGACGGTTACGGACTCAATCGCATCAAAACCAAAGCTGCGGATGGCCTCGCGGGTATGGCACCACGCCTCCACATACCAATTCTCACGGTAATGCGTGAGACGCTGCGGGCTGATCTCACGCTCAGTGCGCTCGCCGGTGTTTCTATTCAAATGGGTGATGACCAGCCTCAAGCCATCCAGCGTGGCCCGAGCGACTTTTTGGAAGTGCTTGGTTGATGACAAGCGGCGCTGGTTCTGAATCAAGCGGACGCGCTTTGAGATTGCTTCAGGGTCAATGTTTTCAGCGCTCAACAGCGCTTTAAGTCGAGACTTCAACGGCGCAATCTGCGGCCCAAGCAAGCCTGGTTCAATGTTCTCCAGCAGCTTGGTGGCCGTGAGCAACGCATAAGCCTCAGAGCTGTCCAGCC
The DNA here is from genome assembly GCA_018066805.1 of Paraperlucidibaca sp. GTDB lineage: Bacteria > Pseudomonadota > Gammaproteobacteria > Pseudomonadales > Moraxellaceae > Perlucidibaca > Perlucidibaca wandonensis. The sequence goes on from JAGPVX010000044.1 coordinate 6,272, forward strand.
ACAAGCCCGGCAACTCGTACTTGGGGCCGGTCACACCGCGCCGCTCAAAGCGATAAGCATTGATGTCGCGGTCATACACGATGGGCGCGTTGAGTTGATCACGCAGAAACTCCAGATCCCGCTTGAAGGTCGCTTGCGAGACCTCCAGGGCATCCAGAAATTCGCTCAAAGTGACATGAGCCCGGCTGCTGAGCAGCTGGTCGATCATGTGTAGGCGGATCATTCTTGTCATGGGTGGAGCATAGCCTAGGGCAAGGTCAGAATTTGAGCCTGTGCGATGAAATACTTGTTAAGTATAGTATGGAGTACTCGTGATGACTTATGTCTTACTGATTCGATGTTCCATCAGCGCTAAGAAGCAACAGAAAGGCCACATGTAGTGCTCTAACGCACCGATAGGTGCACAGGTGTGATTGAATCTTTTTGAATCAGTGCGTAGCAAAGAAATGATACGAATTGCTTCATTGTGCTAACTCGCGGAGGCATCTATTGGAACCTAAGACTCGTGATCGGCTGACTGCTTTTACTCAAAGTCTGCAGGGCCAGCTAGGGGCAGTTCCACTCGATCGGGCAATCCGAGCTGATCTGGACTTGTTCAAGATACTACGAGGCACTGGAGCAACATGGATTCAAATTGCGAATGCATTAGCATCTGCCGGAGCACGATGCCCAAATGGTACATTGATCTCAGCTGATCGTATTCGCAGCGCTGTTTCACGACAACTAAAGCGAAGCGCCGCTAAAGAAGATTTGCCTATCAGCACGGCTGCATCTAAAGAAAATATCTTTAAGAAACCTCCTAAAAGAACAGCGCCTGAAGCCTGCCCACAAGAATACGTGAGCGACAGATCAGAACCAACTCCAATGGCAGTAGGCCGCGTTGAGCCAAAGAGTCTTGACGGCGAACGCAACTCATCCATCTTGGGAAAGCTCTCGCGTACTCGCCTTCTGCGTGAAACCTAGTCAGAAACTTAAAACAGCAGACTCAGAATCCTAGTTCGGTGAAAAAAATCTCATAGGGTCATCAGGCTGAATCCCAGCCAACCCTATAGTTGAGACCCAAATATGAGCAGAAGCCATAAAAGTGACGAGAGGCTGACCCTGAGTGATCTTTTTCATCGTTATCAAGCGCTATACGATCTCGCCAGACCTATTGTAATTTTCAATTCAGACATGATGGATATAAATGCGTATATATTGCCTCCCGAGCTGCTCGAGGCTGCGGGTGAGTCACCGGAAAATATACAGCGCGTAATTGCTTCCTCTGATGAGCTAGCACTTATGTCACTAGACCCATACCAAATAAATGATTTTAATTCCGGCATACCAATACTGCTCCGTGCAGTCCGCTTTGAGCATAGAGAAAAGTGTGAATCTGGCGGCCAAATTAATGACAAGCTCGAAAAAGAAATAAAAATAGCGCTCGCATGCACTGTATATAATGGCATCGAACGCATGCGGCACTTATTTTTTATCCGAGATAAAATAGTATATCCCAGCAAAGATGCAAGCCGTGAAGTTATAATTCAACAATTAGCCACACTTTGGGCACGGAATAAATTTAAAGAGATTGATGAGGTGCGTAATCGAAAGCATTTAAACACACTTTGGAGTAAAGGTAAGCGCTCTGAGTGCTGGAAGCATTTTTTTGCAGCTGATAACCTTGCTCATGATATAAAAAACTGGGCTAAAATTTTCAATAAGGCCAAAAAAAAGGATATTGATTATGAGATAAATTTTCAAATTAGTCTTATGCGAAGCTTAATTTACTGCGAATCTAGAGCCACTAAATTGCGAAAAATAATGAATACAATTAGTGATAATACTGCCAACAATATAAGTGAAAGTAAAAATCTGCGCGATAATTTAGCAGCCACTACAGAAGATCAAAAGCGTAGTGTCTCTGATGTTTTGCCTGCTGCTTTTTGCGGAGATATCAATCCTTCTGATCTTTTCCCTAGCCTGGAAAACTTTAGATGTCAATTTAATACTATGCGTGCCATCGGCCGCTATTATCGCGGCTTACCTGCAGATTTTACATATGATGGCATGATTATATTAATGGACGCATTCAAAATTAGAGCCCAATGGGAAATAATGACCGAGGAGCATAAAACCAAGGAGCAAGCATTTTGGGTTGCTGTCCTAGATACAGTTATGTCATCTGATGATTGGCATCGATTTTATAACGAAGGATATCAGGCCACTAAGAATGGCGAAAGATTTAGTGTGCAGCGGATAGTGAACAACAAAACTTAAGTCCTGATCAGTAAAAACGAACTCATCATCATATTGCCTATAAAAAAGTGGTGGAAATAATTAAAAGGAGCAAGCACTTGTTAAATTTCAAAGAAAGCACGTGCTTGCTGAATAAACCACACTCAAAATCCTAACTTCCAGACTCCTGCGCCCTACCGTGTGTTTGCCAATATCGGCAAACACAGGAGCTGACGCGATGTCCATCCTCATGGATTCTTTGAACATAATTATCATAGCTAATGAAAAAGGTGGCGTAGGCAAGTCTCTCACTGCCTTGGCTTTGATAGATCGACTCTCATTGAATGGCCACAACCCTGCAGTTATTCAAATAGATAGACAACGCCGCCTAGCAAACGCGCTAGGCGGCAACATACTAACCATCGGATCGGATGCAAAAGCTTCCCGGATCGACCCAGCACTAGAACTTAGACGCTTCAGCCCTCTGCTTGAAAAAATTGAAATATCTGCCGGTAACACTCCCATTATAGTCGATGTGGGAGCTGGTGAAGTCGGCCGCTTTGCCGCGTGGGCGGCACTTGTCGACCTCGAAGAAGAGCTCAATGATTGGCAGCTTAAATGCCATTTAGTTATCCCATTTTTGGCCGAGGCCGAGGCGATAAGGCAAGCTGCCTGGACAGCCGAGCGCCTTCGCGCAGCCATTCCCAGAGCACTACTCTACTTCGCAGAAAATCGCAGAGATGGTTCAGTTGCACAGCTTCATCCGAGCTCTGCGGCGGCTGGCGCGATCATGGAGCATTTAGAGCCGTGGAACAGCGAAGCACAACAGCTCGCAATTCCTGCAATTCCAAGTGGATCATGGCGCTGCTTCGAAGCCGCCAATTGCCGCCTCATCGACATTGTCGACATGTCAACAGTAGAAGTCATGAGGCTCACCGGGCTGCCTCGTGCCGAAGCCAAAATCGTCAGAGGCGATGTCACTCAGTGGCTAGTGACTGTGTTCGATGAGTTCGATCGCACTTTCTGTGCAGAGAAGATCTGATCATGGACAAAATAACATTTCAAGAAACTGCCGAAGCCAGCATCCGTGAAGGCAAAGCTGCATTGCTAAGTCTTTCACAAAGCGAAGCCAACAACTTCGTCAACGGGAGTGCACAGTTCAATCCAGAAGCCTTAGTGCGACTCGGCATCTCCGGAATGACCACATTTCTTCAAACAGTTCGCGCGCATGGCATTGCTGTCGATCAGCCATTAGCGGACGCATGTCAAGCACCACCCGCAACGCCACCGACATCCGCCACGCTAACTCCCGGCTGGGCCAATAAACATTGCGCGGAGCCGAACTGGATCTTGATCACAATAGCTCACGGAACCCTAACCGGCCTCGGCCTGATTGCTATCGGCGCGACATGCCTTGCCCTCTTGAACTAGTGAATAAAATGAACCTTGAAAAACCCAGTACCCCGTCATTTTTCGCAGCCCTGATTACTGCTCTACTCGTTCTTGCCATCGGTGTTGGTTTAGTTTTTTGGTGGTTGCCACCAGTCACCCCCAATACTCCCATCACTCCATTTCTCTTGTGGCATTACATTTGGACGGATGGATTCATTAACCCCAACTCTCAATGTGGCATCGATCTTGGCTGCCGACTGTCGAATCTGAGCGCGGCACTACACTACCCACCGATTGGGTGGCGTTTAGCGCTCATCATGACTTCCTGTTTCATCGGAGCATTCATTACATTTGACCCAATGCTCGATCAAGCGCCGCTGCGTGAAAAGTTCAAAACGCTTCACGGCGGCAAGATCCGCTACGACGCAGATGCTCGTCACTCGCTGCGTGCTCGGCTGAGGAGAACGGGACCAGCAGATGCTGACTCGCTCTGGCTAGTTCCGCACGTGCAACTAACAGTCAATGCCGAGGGATATAACATTGGACTACTTGGCGATCACGGGTCTGGAAAAACTGGCGTTTTGCGAGGCTGGGCCGAGCAAGTTATCAACCAGGGCCACAGAACCATTCTTCACGATGCCAAGGGTGACCTGACCGCTGGACTACCGGCAACGGACTTTTTGCTCATCTCCGCACGAGATAAGCGTGGCTGGGTATGGGCGATTGGTCGTGATATCCATAATGCCCAGGATGCGGCGGAAGTTGCCGCTAAATTTGTGCCTGCGGTAACTACCGGAGAGCGTATCTGGCCTGACTCTGCGCGGCTTATCTTGGCAGGATTAATTGAAACACTACAGGACGCACACGGAACTGAATGGGGCTGGGAGCAACTGTACTCAGCCGTATTTCAAACGCCGCTTCAGCTGTACTCGGCACTGGAGCATATCAACTCCCCTGCTGCCTTTATCATAGAGTTCAGCGAGAACGGAACCATCAATCGCACCAGTCAGTCCATTCTTCTGACACTCTGGATTGCTGCGCTCAGTACCATCAAGCCGCAAGTTGACATGGCGCGTGCTGTGCCGCCAGAGCGTCGGTTCAGTGTTGATGATTGGTTATCGCCAACATCCAAACTGCCGAAGACGATTGTTCTTCAACATGCGGCCGACTATCCAATTTTGTCGACTGCTATCAGCTCACTTTTGATAGAAATTGTGGCTGGCAGAATCCTCGCAGCATCAACACCAAATCGTCACTCACCCTGGCTTTATTTGATTCTCGATGAGCTACCGCTTCTGAAACGACTGGATCGCCTGACAACATTGCTAAACGTCGGCCGCGAAAAAGGCGTGCGCTGTATTTCGGCGACACAAGATTGGGAGCAAATCATCAATTTGTATGGCGTTCATGACGCCGCGACCTTGGAAGCGCGCTTCAAAATCAAAGTCATCTGTCAGTTGGGCATCAGCGAAACACGGGATCGAGTGATTAAAAACTTCGGCGGCAAGCGCACAATCCTCCAATGGGACTATGCAGGCGAAGGTAAGCCGAAAACTCGGCGCGAGTCAGAAGTTCCGGTTATTCAAGCAAGTCAGCTGTCCGACGACCTCGGTGTGCTCCGCAAAAGCAAAGGGCTAGAGGTCAGAGTCGCGATTTTTGGCTTGGGGCCAGTTGCAGTCGTCAACATCCCGTTTACTTTCTGGCAAGAACGCAGGCTGGCACATATACCTCTTTGAACAAAAAGCGTTCCCTCGGTCGTTTTTCATCGAAAAACGGCCGAACTTACATCTTGAAGACTCAAAATCCTAATAATTAATCATTTCTGAGTGAAAAAGTACCCATCAACATTTGGGTACTTTTTTATGGTCGCCACCTGGAGTCCCGCCACAAGCAGCGGCTACTACACACAGCAGTGTGACTATTACAGCAACCACGGTGGACAGCCGGGTATGTGGCACTCCACATCTGGTCAGTTCAATATCATCGACTCTTCTCAAGTCGATAGCACCCATTTCGAACAGCTCTTCGCCGGAATCAGCTCTTCCGGAGAATTATTGCTGCCCGCATCCAGCCGCCGCATCGATCGCATTTCAGCATTTGACTATACGTTTTCTGCCCCTCGATCCGTATCGCTGCTATGGGCTGGCGCGTGCCCGAAAACCAAAGAGACAATCGAACTTGCGCAAACACGCGCTAGCCGCGCGGCACTCGCAGTCCTCGAGCGCGAAGCGAGTTTTGCCCGCCGTGGCCGAGGTGGAATGCTCTTTGAAAAAGTCGCGCTATCTGCTGCTTGCTATCCGCACAACGACAGTCGGCCGGCCGAACACAGTGATGGGCGTGTTTTCCCTGACCCGAATTTGCACAACCACTGTGTCATTCTAAATCTAGCTAAGCGCGCTGATGGCAGCATCGGCGCACTGCATTCCACCGTGATGCGTGACTGGAAAATGGCCGCTGGCGCGACATACCACGCAGCACTCGCACATGAGCTGCAGACGTTTGGTTTTGCAGTTGATCGCCTGGGTTACAACGGGACTTTTGAAGTCGCCGGGATCGATGATGCTGCGATTCAATATTTCAGCGCGCGTCATAATGAGATTGAAGATGAGCTCACCCATGCTGGCACTACTAGCAAGGAAGCGCCAGCACTGGCAGCCGCTATCGCAAAGTCCACGCGTTCTGCCAAGCGCAATCAAAGCACAGTGGATCAAACGCGAGCATGGAACGAGGCCGCACTTGCCAATGGATTGCGCTTCGATCAAATCGAACAGCGGGCCAGAGAAGCTGCTGCACATATCAACATTGATAAAGTCACCACCGGACAGCTCCCTAAAAATTATGTAGCAACGCTGATTGCCGAAGTCATGGCAACGCAAAGCGTCGTAAATCGCCGCGATCTAGTTCGTGCGGCAACAGCTGGATTGGTCGGTAGCGGACTTTCGCCAGAGCACATTACCGAAAAGCTGGACCAACTCATTCGGGACAAAGTTTTTGTTGTCCTAGGCAGCGATAACATTGGGCAAGCTCGATACTCAACGCCTCAGCGTATTCAGCTAGAGCGGGATGTAGTTGCCATTGCCGCTCGGCTTGTGAACTCACGCTGGCACGAAGTGAAACCTCTGGCCATGAAAGGCCGTTGCGTTGCACTAGGTCTCAGTACCGAGCAAACCTTCGCAGCAATAGCTGCTTGCAGTAAACAGCGCATTGCTGTCATCGAAGGCAGCCCCGGAGCTGGAAAAACAACAACGCTAACCCCAATTGTCAGCGCTTATTGCGAGGCCGGTTTTCGCGTCGTCGGTGCCTCATCGGCATGGCGTATTGCCAATATGCTGCGCGATGACCTACAGATCGAGTCGCGTGCCATTTCATCGTGGTTAGAGAGGGCGCGCCATGGCCAATCGTTTTTAGACAATCGCACATTACTCATCGTCGATGAAGCCGGCCTGCTGTCTTCAGAAGATACACACACGCTATTGAAAGCTGTCGAACAGTCTGGAGCAAAACTTCTGCTCGTAGGCGACAGGGAGCAATTACAAGCCATCGGCGGTGCTGCCGGTCTGCCGTTAGTGACTCGTGCAGTTGAGCATTCGCGTGTGGCGACCATCATTCGCCAACATGACGCTTGGGCGCGTGATGCGGTAATCGCTTTTGGACAAGGTAATGCCAATCAGGCACTGGCAGCATTTGTGCAGCGTGGCCAACTTATCGAGGCCGCAGGTGAGCGCGCCACACTACGCGCCATCGGCGACCGGTGGGCCGAACTCCGGGAGCAACAGCCCGCAGCAACTACACTCTTGATCGCAAAAACCAATGCTGAAGTCACTGCTATAAGCCGCGAGATTCGCACGCGACTGATAGCAGAAGGGCTAGTGTACGGTCCTGATATAAGCGTTCGCGTAGTAACCCCGTCTGGTCACACATCCAAAATTCTGATTGCCGCCGGCGACCGAATTCGTTTCTTAGTACGCAACGATGCGCTTGGCGTAATCAACGGTACCAGTGGCACCGTAGTGCGTGTTTCCGGACCTGCATCAACATCCAATCTTTATGACCAAATCGTAGAGGCTGAGGTAGAAGGTAAACGCATTACTTTCAGTCCAGCCGATCTCGTGGATGAGAAAGGCCGAGCACGCCTTGGTTGGGCGTATGCCACCACAGCATTTGGCTCGCAAGGCTTAACCGTAGACAACGCCATTGTACTGCTCAGCCAAAGCTTTGATCGGCATGACAGCTATGTCGCCACTAGTCGGGCACGCAATACCACTGTCCTAGTTACCGACAAAGACGCCATTGATCGTAGTATCCGATTAACGCGTACTCCAGATCAGAACCGCATCGAGCCATGCATACCTGAAGCTGAACGCCATGACTGGCTGGCCGGACGCCTATCGCGATCGAGCGTAAAGGAGTCGACCTTGGATCTGATTGAGCTCGATCAGATCAGTCAGACAGCAAAACTGAATCGAGCGCATGAGCACGGCCTCGAATTAGAGGCGCTTGAGCTCTAAGCCATGCAAAAGCCGCCAATCGCCCAAGCTGATTGCGGACCCAGCATTTTGCAGGGAGATACCCCTCGCCCACGCAATGACACGCAAGGAGTGCAAACTGTCGTGACTAACTGGAGCGGCGACCTCCCAGTGACTGCTGCCGAGATCGAAATCATCGAACAATTTCTAGGCGAATCGCTGGATCAATTGCTAGCCCAGTGGCAAGCTGAAGCGTGCTCACCCAGAAAATCCGTCTCGTAAGCAGCAACGGCTTACAACATAAGAAACAAAGAAATCTACCGGATGCCACCAATGAAAAAAGCTTCCCGACAGTCCACGAGTACAAAAAGCACATTGGTAGATGAGTCATCGTTGCGGGCCTGCTCCTATCTGAGAGTATCGACAGGGCGGCAATCGGAAAATGACCTGTCAATTCCAGATCAACGCAATCAAATCGTGGCTTTTTGCGCTAATCGTGGACTCGCATTAACAACCGAATTTATCGAGCCAGGTGCATCCGGGATGGATGACAGCCGCCGCGAGTTCCAGAAAATGATTGCGCAAGCGACCGACAGCGACCGGCCTTTCGATGTGGTGATTGTGCACTCTTATAGTCGATTTTTTCGAGATGCCTTCGGGCTTGAGATGTATGTCCGCAAACTTGCAAAGGCTGGCGTACGGCTAATTTCAATAACCCAAGAGCTTGGCGACGATCCATCACAGATTATGATGCGCCAAGTAATCGCTCTTTTTGATGAATACCAGAGTCGTGAGAATGGTAAGCATGTTAAACGAGCGATGGTCGAGAACGCTCGTCAGGGCTTTCATAACGGCTCGCCAGTCGCTTTGGGATATGTAGCAAAAGAGGTCGAGCGTCGCGGCAATCGCATCAAGAAAAAGCTGTTTATCGATCCCGTTGAAGCCGAAGTCGTAAAGTTTATTTTCAAGCTGTACCAATTCGGGGACAGCCAGTCTGGGCCAATGGGCATCAAAGCAATTGTCACTTTTTTAAACCAAAAAGGTTATCGCACACGACAAGGTGCTTACTTTGGCATCCGCACTATCCACTGCATTTTGACCAACACCACATACATTGGTGAGTCGATTTTCAATCGCCGAGACTCAAAAACACATCAACTCAAAGACAAAGCAGAATGGGTGGTCGTGAATGTACCCCCCATTATCAGTCGTGCACAATTTGAGGATGTACAAGCCACCTTAAAGTCCCGTGATCCGAAGGTCACACCGCCACGCGTCACAACAGGGCCAATCTTGCTAACGGGTCTGGCCTTTTGTTCAAGCTGTAGCGGCGCCATGACATTGCGAACGGGGACATCCAGAAGTGGAAGTCTGTATCGATATTACTCATGCTCGACATGTGCACACATGGGAAAAACTGCGTGCAAAGGGCGATCCATTCGCATGGACAAGCTCGACACATTAGTCACGAATAGCCTCGCGGAGAAACTGCTTAGCACAGATCGACTAGCCGAAATTCTAACAACTATTGCAGAGCAGAGGACTGTCAAATCAGCTGAAGTGGATAGTCGTTTACTAGGGCTTAGAGCGGATGTCTTGGAGACAGAAACCAAGCTCAAGCGACTCTATCAAATGGTCGAAGATGGATGTACCGACGTTGATGACATCCTGAAAGAGCGTGTCTATACGCTAAAAAAAGCAAGGGATCGCGCGCAAGCAGCATTGGACCGTATCGGAACCAATAACATGTTTACAGCGCTTCCATTGCGAACTATCGAAGCATTCGGTCAAATGATGCGCAATAACTTGAGCTCTGGTGATGTGCCTTTCCGAAAAGCCTACCTACGCTCTGTCGTTAGCAGAATTGAAGTCGATGACGGCATGATCCGGATAATCGGCAATAAATTAGCGATTGAGCAAGCAATTACCGATCAAAACAGTGATCCAGCTGGTGTTCGCTGTTTTGTACGTAAGTGGCGTCCCCACGGGGATTCGAACCCCGGTTACCGCCGTGAAAGGGCGATGTCCTAGGCCTCTAGACGATGGGGACGTCGAGCGCGATGCTTGAATAAGCTCACGAGGCAACAGCAAACGCTGCGGCGCGGATGGTAGGGAGCCTGTCGTCGTTGTGTCAAGGCTCCCATCATGCAATATGCGTTTAAGCGCTGTCGGCCGCCGCTTTTAGCGAGAGTAATAGTGCGGAACCATCCCACTGCCGCAAACCGCCCTGTTCGGCATCTCGCACTAAGCGTACGAGCTGCTTGTTAACTGGGGCGACCTCCCCCAAACGCTCAGCTAAGCGCACCACCTCGCCATTAATCCAATCGATCTCGGTGCGTCTACCAGACTCAAAATCCTCCCACATGGATGAGCGCGCCACGGGGTCAATTTCCAGCAATTTATGCGCAAGGCGCGAAAAGAAGAAATCTGGCAATGACATAAGCCGCGGAATCCACTGCGGCGCTAATGGCGTTAATCGTGCAGGCTTAATCCCAGCTTTTCTCAACAGATCCAAGGCCTCACGCTGCGCCATCGCCAAACAGCGACGATAGGACCAAAGCGACAGCTCTTCTTTTAAAGGACGGCCCGATAAGGCATTGATTGGATTATTTAAGTTCAGTAGCAGCTTGGCCCAGAGCACTGCGGTCATATCGTCATGCCATTGCAAGGTAAGCTTTGCCTTGGTAAATGACTTGGCAATCAGCGCTTGCAAACCCACTTCGCGCGCAATTGCAGGATAGCCTTCGGTACCCTGATGAAATACGCCCGGTGCACGCCGCGCCACATTAAATGGCACCATGCCTGCCACCACACGGCAGCGCTGCAAGCCACGACTTAAAGTAGCAGCATTATCAATGCCATTTTGCATGCTCACCACCCAAGTGCCGTCGCGCAGGTGTGGCGCTAAATCAACCGCAGCTTGTGCGCTATCGGCAGACTTCACGGTGACTAACACCACATCGACTGCACTCAACGCAGAGGCATCAGTGGCCACTTTCACCGTATCGAATTTATGTTCACGGCCCATATAGTCGCTTACACGCAAGCCGTGCTCGCGCAGTTCATCGCGGCGAGAGGAGCGACCCACTAAGATCACTTCAGTACCCGCCGCCATCAAACATCCGCCTAAATAACAGCCGACACTGCCTGCACCAAAAATACCAATTACCACTATGAATCACTCCACCCGTAGATGCTCAATGGCCTGTTATATCGTAGTATCGTCGAACTTACAGCGCTGTATTGCAAATGCTCTCAGCGTTGTTACACATTTACGACTGGTGCAGGACGAAACATATGACAGAGGCATCGCGTCAAATTTTAGTTACCGGAGGCAATAGCGGTATTGGCCTCGAAATGGTTAAAGCCTTTGCCGCCGCTGGCCATGAAGTTGCCATTGCTGCACGCGACTTAGCAAAAACTGAGGCCGCAATAATCGATATTCGCCGCCAACACCCAGATGCCAAACTACATGCCATTGCACTTGATCTCGCCGATTTCACTCAAGTCGATGCCGCCGCGCTGACCGTGCTTAGCACTCTGCCCGAACTTGATACCGTCATGCTTAACGCCGGTAGTTTTACCCGCGGTCTGCGCCAGCTCGATAACGGCATTGAAAGTATGATGGGCACGATGCATTTCGGTCATTTCCGTCTCATGCAGCATCTTTTACCGCGCTTGGGTGAGACCAGCCTTGCACGCGTCGTAGTCACCAGCTCAGTTGCTCATTGGGCCGGCCACTTAAACGCTAAGCGCTATGAAAACCCAAGTCGTTATTGGAGTGATTTTGCCGCCTATGGCAGCGCGAAATTGGCCAACTTAGTTTATGCCCGCACGCTCGCTACTCAGCTGCAAGGCAGCTCCATTCGCGTCAATGCTTTCCATCCAGGCGGCGTCGCTACTGGCATTTGGCGTGAATTACCGGCACCGGCGCAATGGCTGGTCGATAAAGTGTTAATCAGCCCTAAACAAGGTGCCGATACCGCCATATGGCTAGCGCTAGCAACTGAGGCCGAGCATCATCACGGCCAATACTTTGTGCGCCGTAAAAAGGCCATGACGTCGAGTGAGTCCAAAAACGCCGCCGTAGCTGAACGTCTTTGGGCAGAAAGCGAGGCGATTGCTGGGCTATAAGCTCAGCTTGCCAAGGCTTTTTCGATATCTGCAACCAAGTCTTCGGGCTTGGTGGTGGGTGCATAACGATCAATCACCTTGCCATCTTTACCGACTAAAAACTTAGTGAAATTCCACTTCACTTTTTTGCTGCCGAGCAGGCCCGGTGCGGCTTGGGTTAGGTGCTGAAATAGTGGGTGCGCATCTGGGCCATTGACGTCGATCTTGGCAAACATCGGAAAGGTCACGCCGTAATCGAGGCTGCAAAACTGGGCAATATCGCTATCGCTGCCGGGGTCTTGGTTTAGAAACTGATTGCAGGGAAAGCCCAGTACAACAAAGCCTTTGTCATGAAAGCGCTGAAATACAGCCTCTAAGCCAGTGAACTGCGGCGTGAAACCACATTTGCTCGCTGTGTTTACGACCAAAACCACCCGGCCTTCGTAATCCTTTAATGACACGGTTTCGCCATCAATTCGTTTTGCTGAAAAATCGCCTAAAGTACTCATTTATTATCCTAATTAGTGAGAGTGTGCCGCGCTCAATCGCGTGGCTTAAGTGTTAACGATGCCGAGTTAATGCAATAGCGTAGGCCTGTTGGCGCTGGGCCATCAGGGAAAACATGGCCAAGATGAGCGTCACAAGCTTGGCAAGTGACTTCTACACGAGTCATACCATGGCTGCTGTCTTTGTGCTCCGCTACAGCGCTAGACATTTGCGGCTGATAGAAACTGGGCCAACCTGAGCCCGAATCATACTTTGTTGATGCGTCAAACAAAGCTTCACCGCAGCAACGGCAGGCGTAAATGCCATCGGCCTTGCAGCCGTTATATTCGCCCGTAAAAGCCCGCTCAGTGCCCTTTTCGCGGGTAATGCGAAACTCATCTTCGCTAAGTTCTGCGCGCCACTGCGCCTCAGTTTTTTTCATAATGAGCTAACTCCTATTAGTCGGGCCAAGGCAAAAAACTCAATATGCCTAAGCAGCATAATTTAGTGTTTTAACATGAAAGCCCATTTTCGATGATGAATTCTCTAGCCGCCAATATCAACAGCGCTACGGATTTGCACTAGAATGGGTGCTTAATTTGTAGGTGTGAGCGCTCATGGCCATTTCGAAATCGCTAAAACTCAAAGACGTCTGCTACGACATTCGTGGGCCGGTATTGAAAGCCGCCAACGTAATGGAGGAGCAAGGTCACCGCATCATTAAGCTAAACATTGGCAACCCTGCGCCGTTTGGCTTTGAAGCGCCTCAAGAAATTCTCTCCGATGTCATTAGCAATTTGCCTAATGCCGTTGGTTATTGCGACTCAAAAGGCTTATTTGCTGCGCGTAAAGCGGTCGTGCACTACTATCAAACCAAAGGTTTACGCGGCGTTGATGTCGGCGATATTTACATCGGCAACGGCGTATCTGAGCTTATCGTCATGGCCATGCAGGCCTTATTGAATAACGATGACGAAATGCTAGTGCCAGCGCCAGACTATCCGCTATGGACTGCTGCCGTCACCCTCGCTGGCGGCAATGCCGTGCATTATCTCTGCGATGAAGACAATGGCTGGTTCCCAGACTTAGCCGATATCGAGCGCAAAATCACGCCAAAAACCCGTGGCATTGTGGTGATCAACCCCAATAACCCGACTGGCGCAGTGTATTCGCTAGAGATTCTTGAGGGCATTGTGGCGTTGGCGCGTAAGCATCAGCTAATCATTTTTGCCGATGAAATTTACGACAAAATTCTATACGACGAGGCGCATCACACCTCCATTGCCACGCTTGCCAATGATTTGCTCTGCATCACCTTCAATGGCCTATCAAAAAGCTATCGCGTCGCAGGCTTCCGCTCTGGCTGGCTGATGGTCAGTGGTGCTAAGGCACAAGCCGCCGACTATATCGAAGGCTTAGATATGCTCGCCTCCATGCGTCTGTGCGCCAATGTGCAAGCACAATTTGCCATTCAAACGGCACTAGGCGGATATCAAAGTATCAACGACTTGATCCGTCCTGGTGGACGCCTATACGAGCAGCGCGAGCTGGCGTGGAAAATGCTCACTGACATCCCCGGCGTAAGCTGCGTGAAGCCTCAAGGCGCGCTGTATTTATTCCCACGTTTAGACCCCGCGATTTATCCCATTAAGGATGATCAGGCGTTTATTCTGGAATTGCTAAATGCCGAACGTGTGCTGCTAGTGCAAGGCACAGGCTTTAATTGGCCTAACCCTGATCATTTCCGCGTGGTGTTTTTGCCACACCGCGAAGAATTGATCGAAGCCGTCAATCGTTTAGCTCGTTTTTTAGCCGATTATCGCCGCCGTCATGGCACCGATGCGCTATTAGCAAACACCTGACACAAAATAAGCGCGGGATGACTTGAAAACATCATCTTGCGCCCCTAAGTTAACTACTGATTCCAACTATCTAGGAGCTTAAAAGCCCATGTTACGCATCTTCTTGTTCCTGCTCACCAACTTAGCCGTCTTGGTGGTTGCTGGTGTTGTACTCAGCCTACTAGGCGTGGGCTCAACACATGGCGCAGGCAATACCTTGCAATTGGGCAACCTGCTCATTATGTGCTTCGTTTTTGGCATGGTAGGTTCGGTGGTCTCACTGCTGCTATCGAAATGGATGGCTAAGCGCTCGATGGGCGTGCAACTGATCGAAACCCCGCGCTCCAACGAAGAAAAATGGCTATTTGAAACCGTTACTGAGCTATCACAGAAAGCCGGTATCAAAATGCCAGAAATCGGTATTTTCCCCAGCTATCAATCCAATGCCTTTGCGACTGGTTGGAACAAAAACGATGCCCTCGTTGCTGTCTCCTCTGGCCTACTGCAACGCATGAATCGCGATGAAGTGCGCGCCGTTTTAGGCCACGAAATTGGTCACGTTGCCAACGGCGACATGGTCACCCTCGCGCTGATCCAAGGCGTAGTTAACGCATTCGTGATGTTCTTCTCGCGCATCATCGGTAACTTTGTCGATCGCGTGGTGTTTAAAAATGAAGAAGGCCCAGGCATCGCCTATTTTGTCACCAGCATCGTGGCTGACATCGTGCTTGGCATTCTCGCCTCCACCATCGTGATGTACTTCTCACGCTACCGCGAGTTCCGTGCTGATGAGGCCGGTGCTCGCCTAGCTGGCCGCCAGTCGATGATTAACGCGCTGCGTGCTTTGCAACGTGAACATGAAGTGCCAGATCAAATGCCTGCAGAAATGACGGCAATGGCCATCACCGCTGGTAAGCGCGAAGGCTTTAGCATTGCGTCGCTGTTTATGTCGCACCCGCCATTAGAGAAGCGTATTGCTGCGTTGCAGAATATGCAGATTGCTTAATGGTTTGACGAAAGTTGTTGTGAAAAAGGCCCGATGATTCGGGCCTTTTTTTGGCTTCACGATTGTTGCTAGATTAGCTAGACGGAGACGGCCATTGGGCCGAAGCAATATGCCCACCATGCTGAGCTATGTATGCATATTGCTTCGGCCCAACGACCTTGGTGCTGATGTGGCGCAGCTGTTTGGCGGGGAGTAAGTGGGTCCCCCGCGAATAGCAAAGCGTAGCGGGCGACCCACTTACTCCCCGCCAAACAGCGTATTTAAAGCCCTACCCAGCTAAAGTCGGATAATCCGTATATCCCTCAGCCCCACCACCATAAAACAACTCTGGCCGCTGCTCATTCAGCGAGGCATCCAAACGCAAACGCTCAGCCAAATCTGGATTGGCAATATACGGGCGCCCAAACGCCGCCGCATCAATCAACGACTTGCCCAATAAGGCAGACGCCTTCTCTTTCGTATAATTACCAGCACCGATAATCACGCCAGGGAAGCGCGCTCTCAGGGCAATACGAAAGCGATCGCTCAGCAATGGACCGCCAGCCCAATCAGGCTCAGACAAATGCAAAAAAGCAATACCGCGTTTCGTAAATTCTTCGGCTAAATACAGGCCCATGGCCTCGCCTTCAGAGTCATCGAGGGCATTAAAATTGCCCATCGGCGAAATACGAATACCAACGCGATCGGCATCCCACGTGGCAATCACCGCATCCAGTACTTCCAGCGTTAAACGAGCGCGATTTTCCAAGCTGCCACCGTAGGCATCGCTGCGATGGTTGCTTTCTGTGGATTGAAACTGATGCAGCAAATAGCCATGCGCGGCGTGAATTTCAACATAGTCGAAGCCAGCCTCTTGAGATGCGCGTGTGGCATGCACATAGCTCGCAATTAGCTCAGGAATTTCCTCCAGTGCTAAGGCGCGTGGCGTGCTACAGGGCACACGCTCAGGCTTACCATCAGCACCAAGCACGGTAGTTTTTGTTCTTGCAGGCAAGTCAGAAGCCGACACTGGCGGCTGATTATCGATCTGCAAGCTGCTGTGCGAGATGCGCCCAACATGCCAAAGCTGCATAGCAATATGACCACCGACCTCATGCACGGCACTGGTCACGCGTTGCCATCCGGCGACTTGTTCAGGAGAATAAATACCTGGCGTTTGCATATAGCCTTTGCCCTGTGGCGAAATTTGCGAGGCCTCAGTGATGATTAAGCCAGCGCCAGCACGCTGCTGATAATAAGTCACCGAAATATCACTGGGCACATCGCCTGCACTGGCGCGCATACGCGTTAGCGGCGCCATAACAACGCGGTTAGGCAGCGTTAAAGCGCCTATCGTTAATGGCTCAAATAATTGACTCATGTCTAGCTCCTAAGAAAGCAATGATTCAGCCCGCAACAACGTAGAGTGCGGCCTGCTGATAACCCGTGATAATCGGCCAAAGCCCAGACCACGCACGATCTAAATTGGCATTATTCGTATCTAGCCTAAGTGGCCGACCCGATAGTGCAGCAAGCTTGGCGGGCGTAGCCAGCACACGCAATGCGTCACGACCAATTATTTCTAGCAACGCCGCACTTAACTGCTGATTACCACGACCAATAAGGCTGCCCTGCCCACCCGTTGGCGTGATGATGATGATCAGTGAGTCTTGCTCGGCAACGCGCAGTAAATCGGCGGCAGTAGCATCGGCGCAAACTAGCTCGCCATCGCAAATGATATCGAAGCCTAATAAGGTGTTTGGCAGCGCTAAGGCCTCGGCAACGGCAGCAACCGTCGTGCCCGGACCTAAGGCGTAATACTGACCAGGCAACATATCTTCGACTACGCTGGCTGCGATCTCTGCAACAACTAAAGCCTCGACCTCAAGGCCTGAGCATTTCACCTGCTGCAATTGATTCGCCGCCACGGGCACACGCATTTCGCCAAAGTGTTTAGCAATGACGCGGCCATTTCGCAAAGCTGCTTCATCAATATCTCGCACTTCGGCAGTATCGAGCGCCACCCATTCGCCACGTAATAAGGCTAGTAGTAACTCCGCTGCCGCTTTCGGGTTAATGGCAAACACACCCGAATGCATTTTCACGCCAGCCGGCAAGCCCAATACAGGCGTCGTTGTGCCAATAGCTGTGCAGACATCGCGCGCCGTGCCATCGCCGCCTGCGAAGAGTAAAAGATCAACACCTGCTGCTTTTATAGCTTGCGCAAGTACTTGAGTATCTTGCGCTGTGGATGGCTGATTAATAGCGATGGGCACAGGCTCATAGGCTAGGCCTAATTGGCTGAGTGTAGAGCCACCCATGGGGCCGTCGATACTGACCCAGTGCGGTTTTACTAGGTCTTCTTGCAACATCTCATCGAGTGCGGTGAAGAATGCAAGCATTCGACACTGCGCTGGGCTCTCGCCAGCAAGCGTTTGTATCACAAGTTGCGCACGCACATCGGCGGGGATTTCATCGCTGCCTTTTAGCGCTAAAGGCCCGCCAACACCGGCATAGGGGTTGATGAGCAGGCCAATACGCAAGGCGCGCGAAGTGGTGGTTTCTGAAACAGTCTGAAATGATTTCATAGATGGTTACATTTTACGCAGGAAAGTCCATGACGCACCCGAGGGCACTCACTATATTGAACTCAAGGAAACGCACGAGGTGCCCCATGAATACAGTCAACGCAAACCACATCGAAAATCGCCAATACAGCAACGCATTTCAATTTGCCGTGCTAGTCGATGAACAGGGCCATGAAATTGCGATCACTGAAGAGATGATCCAGCAAGCCTGTGCCGACCTAGCTAAACGCTGCCATTTTCCGCAAAGCCGCGCAGCTTAATTCAGCGCTAGCTTGCTAAACATAAGCCGCTTCAATAGCGGCTTTTTGTTGCCTACAACTTTTACAGAAAATACTGCTTATCAGCCTTTGCTAGGCCATACAGCGTAGCTTGCCTCTAGCGTCAATGCATCCTCGCCCGCACTTTGCACCACTACTTGCACGCTCACGCGGCCACGGCCATGACTGGCAATGCGTGCTTTCAAGCCGGCTAAATCCTCAGCACTAGGCAATATCGCGATGGCTTTGAAGTCACTCATCACCGGCTTTCTATAACGAATATGTGAATCTGCGGCAGCAACCAAGCACGGCACATACTGCGACTTCGCCCATAAGGTGAGCGTTGCCCAACCGGTAACGGTTGCTAGTGTGGCGAGTGAGCCGGCAAAGGCCGTGCTTTTGTCATTGGTGTTGGGCGCAAGCGGCGCGGCGATGCATAGCGACTGGCCATCCCAAGCTTCAAGCGAGGTTTGCATATAGCTGAGCATGGGAATTTCATCGCGCACGCTTGCCCAAAATGTTTGAGCCTCAGCCAAAGTACTGCTTGCTTGCGGGCTTGAAGCCATAGCGTCACTTATCCTTGTTGTTTCGCTGGCCATTGCGCCCAAAGCTTTTCTGGCAATGCCGGTGCGGCTTTATCAGCCAGAGCGCTACCAACGTAAACCAAGCCACCAATATGCTCATGTGGCGCTAAGCCGAGCTCGGCGCACACATGCTTCTCGGTTGCCATCTCGCCTGTGCGCCATATCGCAGCCATACCTTGCGCGTGCAGCGCTAGCAGCAGATTTTGTACCGAAGCGCCCAAGCTCAGCCACTGCTCCCATTCAGGCACGCCCGGATGATCTTGCAGGCTTAAAATTGCGACGATAATCATTGGTGCGCGAAGCGGTAATTGGCGAAAACGCTCAGCTTCGACCTCGGCACGAGCAGGGTCTGTCTTTGCTATAGCGGCGACAAAAACCTCACCAAGCTGCGCAAGGCCATCACCTTCGATCACCAAATAGCGCCACGGTCTTATGACGCGATGATCTGGCGCGCAGGCTGCAGCCTCAAATGCGATAGCTAGCTGCTCCGGCGTTGGCACTGGCAAGCCTAAGCGTGGCAATGAGCGGCGAGTTCGAATAGCGGTTAATGCATCCATAAAAGCCTCTAGTTAACTGGTGACTGGCTGCGGATGCGGCGAGTGTATTTCAGCGGCTTGTGTGGGGCTTTTAGCGATATGCCCAGATAAAGCGGCGACAGCGGTAAAGCTTGCATCGGCCTCGTGCATTAGCCGCTGCATCAACTCATCGCAGCTAGGCACATCGTCAATCAAACCTTGCGCTTGGCCAATAAGTTGTACGCCGCGATCAAGGTCGCCATCAAGAATAGCTAAGCGAATACGCTCAACCGCAGCAGCGAAGAAGCTCAGCTGCAATGTCGCTAATGGGCCGTGACGGCGCAGGTTAGCGATGACCTGGCTAATCGGTGTGCTCTGCTCGCGCATAAGCTTTAAAGAGGCCCAGAGCGCACGCAGCGGGCTCATGGGTTTGCGGGCAGCATCTCGCGCCGCTGGTGTATCCATGATGCGGCAAGGCATGCCATCGAAGTTTTTGGTGTAGAGCGTGTCGCTGACCGATTTTTTCGCAATCACAGCGCGCGTGTTGGCGTGTACTGGGCTTTCCTGAGTCATCGCCCAGCGCGTGCCCATCACCACCGCATCAGCACCTAAGGCTAGCGCTGCAACTAGGCCACTGCCATTGGCAATCCCGCCAGCGGCGATAATCGGAATTCGGCAAACATGGCGGATGGCCGGCACTAGCACCAGTGTTGTGACATCGCCACCATGCGCAGCGGCCTCATGGCCGGTGACCAGTAAAGCATCGGCGCCATCACGCTCGGCAGCGATGGCATGTCGCTCAGTCACAACGGTTGCGATGACTTTGCCGCCATAGGCATGGGCGCGCTTGCATAGCCAATCGCCCTTGCCTAGCGAGAAATTAATCACCGGCACTTGCTCTTCAAGCGCCACTTCGGCGTTTTCATGAGCACCCGGCATGATTAAGGCCAAGCCAACACCAAATGGTTGGCTGGTTAAGGTCCGTGCTTTTCTAATTTCGGCACGAGCTTGCTCAGGCGTGAGATGACCAATTTGGATCAAGCCTAGCCCGCCAGCATTGCTTACAGCAGCTGCCAGCTCAGCATTGGAGACATAGGTCATGCCTGCGCAAATCTGTGGATAGCGGATGCCAAACAGCGTAGTGATGCGGGTTTGCCAGCTCATAAAGCCATTCCTAATAAAGTGTCACAATACTGGGCGGCGGCCACTTAGGGCGTGAGTCAGCGTATTGCCATCGACAAACTCAAGCTCACCGCCCATGGGCACACCGTGACCAATGCGACTCACAACTAATGGCAGTGCGCGCGTGGCTTCACGCAAATAATGCGCAGTCGCCTCGCCCTCCACCGTGGCATTGGTAGCGATGATCAGCTCCGTAATGCTGGGGTTTTCGCGCAAGCGGCTCAGTAGCGCAGGCAGGCCAAGCTCATTGGGGCCGATGCCATCGAGCGGAGATAAACGCCCTAACAAAACAAAATAGCGGCCCCGAAAACTGCCGCTTTGCTCTAGCGCGATCACATCCATGGGGCTTTCGACCACGCATAAGGCGCTGTCATCGCGGCTGGCATCTTGGCATAGGCGGCAAGTCGTTTGCTCAGTGAGCATGCGACAGCTGCTGCAATGCTCCACTTGATGCAGGGCTTGCTCTAGCGCTTTCATCAGCCGTAAACCGCCGGGGCGCTGGCGCTCCAACAAGTTTAAGGCCATGCGCTGCGCCGACTTAGGACCAACACCTGGCAAGATGCGTAGTGCGTCAATCAGCTCGCTGATGAGTGGGCTGAGCATGTCTTAGAATGGCATCTTAAAGCCAGGCGGCAAGCCTAAGCCGCTGGTGGCTGCGCCCATCGCTTCTTTGCTAGTGGCTTCGACTTTGCGCACCGTGTCATTTATCGCAGCGGCAATTAAGTCTTCCAAGATGTCTTTATCTTCGCTGAGTAAGCTGGCATCGATGCTGACGCGCTTCACGCCGTGCTGACCATTCATGGTGATTTTTACCAAACCAGCGCCGGCTTCGCCCTGAATTTCGGCGGCTGCTAGCTCGGCTTGAGCGGCTTCCATTTTCTTCTGCATTTGCTCTTGCATGCGCTGAGCTTGTTGCATCATTTGTTGCATATTCATAATCTTAAATCCATCTCTTAATGTAAATTAGTGCGTTAGTGTTAATGACTCAGGCAGTAGCCTAGCGCCAAAAGTAGACTCTAAGGCCTTCACCACCGGATCATTGCGCAAGGCCGTTTCAGCTGCCTCGCGGCGTGCGGCAGCTAAGCGTTGGCGGCGCTGAATTGGCGTTTCTACGTCGGGCTCTACCAACGATAAATGAATCGCCTGCGCTGGAAAGTCGCGTGCCAATGCCTGCTGCAATGGCGGAAACGCTTGGCCACCCGCCAGCATTTGATGTTGGGGCGATAAGCGTAATTCCCAAGCGGTATCGGCTTGTTGATGCAAATAAGTGTGGCGCGCCAAGTTCAACGGCGCGCCAGTAAGGCCGGAGCGGTCTACCCATTGCGCCCATGCCTCTGCTGACCAGTCGCCGGCCATTAGGCGTGATTGCGGGTGATCGGCAGGCTCTGCAGTTGCAGCTTGAGTCTGGGGACTCGCAGCCTCTTCATTCGATGATGGGGCTTCAGCGGCGATGTTTTGATTTACGGCTGGTGGCTCGTATCTTGGCGTTGGCTCTGGTGAGACCGGCGCAGCCGAAACTGCACGAGGCTGCGCTACCACCGGTCGTTCAAGCGCTGCAGCAGGCACCACGGCTGTTGGCGGCTGCACTGAAATTTGCGGCGTTGAAGTCGCCATAGCCGTCGTAGAAGAAGCAGAAGCCACTGAAGGCGTTGCTGGCTGAGCCATTGTAGGCGCCGCCGCTCGCTGCGCTCGCGCCCCACCGCCACTTACTGGCGCAGTCGTATCAGGCCGAAAGCTCAACATCCGCAGCAGCGTCATCTCAAAGCCTGAACGAGCATCCACTGCCAATGGCAGGTCGCGACGACCATGCAGCGCCATTTGGTAGTACAGCTGCAAGTCTTCCGCTGTCAACGCCGCCGCAATAGCCAGCAAGCGATCTCTATCACCCTCACTATTATCAATAGCATCTGGCACTGCCTGTGCTACAGCTAGGCGATGCAAGACACTAATCAACTCTGTAATAGCGCCTGCAAAATCAATGCTTTGTTCAGCCATTCCAGAAACTACTGAAAGTACTGAAGCAGCATCTTGAGACAGCAAGGCATCAAGCACACGAAACACCAAGTCACGGTCGATACTCCCGAGCAGCGTGCGCACATCGGCCTCAATCAGCGAACCATGGCCAAAGGCAATGGCTTGGTCAGTCAGCGATAGCGCATCGCGCATCGAGCCCTGAGCACCACGGGCAAGCAACCACAGTGCAGCGTCTTCAAAGCTAATGTTTTCGGCATGCAAAACATGCTGCAAATGCCCAACCACACGCTCTGGCGTCATCGGCTTTAAAGCAAATTGCAGGCAGCGCGACAAGATCGTCATCGGCAATTTTTGCGGATCGGTAGTGGCGAGCAAAAACTTCACATGGGGCGGCGGCTCTTCGAGGGTTTTCAGCAAGGCATTGAAAGAGTGCCCCGAGAGCATATGCACCTCATCGATCAAATACACCTTGTAGCGCCCGCGTGTTGGCGCGTACTGCACATTATCGAGCAACTCGCGGGTGTCTTCGACTTTGGTGCGCGAAGCCGCGTCGACCTCAATTAAATCAACAAAGCGGCCTTCGTCGATCTCACGACAAGTACTGCACACGCCACAAGGATTGGCGCTTATGCCCTCTTCGCAGTTCAAGCAGCGCGATAAAATACGTGCAATCGTGGTTTTCCCCACACCGCGTGTGCCCGTAAACAAATAAGCGTGATGCAGCCGATTTTGCTCCAGTGCATGGCTTAACGCACGCGCCACCACTTCTTGCCCAACAAGCTCCTGAAAGCAGCGTGGACGGTATTTACGGGCAAGTACGTGATAACTCATGAGCGGCGCTTCTACTTATTTAATCAAAGTCTATCCTAGCGGATGCGCGTGCCTACCCCAAGCCTTTCGGGTAATTTCACTTACGCTCAATTAAAGGCAAAGCTTGCTCAGTGACTGATCAGTCGCTACATTCTGCGCGGTATTTTTATTTTTATACGGAATAATCATGGCATCACCCGCCCAACGAGTCTCCCGTGTTGCTAATCAAGCCTATCGCCAGAGCAAACTCGCTATTACCGGCATCCCATGGTGGCAGCATTTACCCGAAGACTTTCCCGAATGGCAGGATGAATTTGAGCTTAACGGCGTCGCAAAGCTCATGGTCGCCGGCACCAAGCAAATTGATAATGTTATCCGTACCAGCTTAGCGACGATGGCTGGACTACTAGCTATTCCAACCACGTTAAGGCCCAAGCAAGTAGCGATCGATCGCGAGCAGCGCGCGTTCTACGAAGAGTTTGCTCGAAATGGCGATGCCGATGCCTTTTATCAGCGGCCGAAGCGCGGCGTAAGCATGCGCAGACAAAAATCGAACTACCTGCAATACCGCCCTAATATTGGTCACATCGACTTACTATCATTCGATAGCGCATTTGAAGCCGTCAACCCTGCCTTACGTGAGCATTACTCAAGCTACGAGCGCAACGCCACGGCGTGGGCCGAGCATTGGCAGCATGATGACAAACCGCGCCCCACCATCATTGTCATTCACGGCTTCACCGCCGACCCGTATTGGCTCAATAGCCGATTTTTAGCGATGCCATGGTTTTACGAACAAGGCTATGACGTCCTGATGGTCACGCTACCATTTCACGGCAAGCGCCAAGGCAAATTCTCGCCCTTCAGCGGCCATGGCTACTTCTCCCACGGCTTCTGCCATATGAACGAAACTGTGGCCCATGCCATCCACGATATTCGTGTCTTTATGGACTACCTGGAAGACCAAGGCGTGCCGCAAATGGGTGTCACCGGCATTAGCCTAGGCGGCTACACCTCGGCGCTACTGGCCTGCGTTGAGGATAGGCTAGCCTTTTGCATACCCAATGTGCCGGTGGTGAGCATTATCGACATCATGCTTGAATGGTTCCCCACTGGCCCGATTGTGCGCACTGGCTTAAAGCTTGCCGGCATGAGCATCACCGATGCTCGTGCTGCAGTCGCCGTGCAGTCGGCACTGAGTTATCCCACCAAACTGCCACGCGACCGCCTAATGCTCATCGCCGGAGCTGGCGATCGTTTAGCACCACCAAAGCATACGCACCTGCTCTGGGAGCATTGGCAGCGCTGCCGCCTGCATTGGTTCCCTGGTAATCACTTGATGCACTTAGATCAAGGCCGCTATCTAAAAGCTATGCGTAACTTCCTACAGCATATTGGCTTTGCTGTCGGAGCCAGTGCTAACGCCTCAGTTGAAACCACCTCTACTGCTCATAAGTAGTGCTTGCCTGATTAGCGAACATAAAAAAGCCGCCTCAGAAATGGGCGGCTTTTTTATTCAGCACAGGCTTATTTTTTTAAGCGCGAGCCAATCGATTTCAAGGTGCTGCCGATTTCGCCAACCATGCCATCAACCATGCTTTTAATCTCGTTGGCTTTATCTTCGCCAACGTTACGCATTGCTTCAAACTTGCTCTGCGCATCGGCTTGCAGGCCTTTTAGATTCTCGATTTGTTTGTTGAGTTCGAGCTGTAGGTCTGCGCCGGCGCCCTCTGCGCGTGCTTTCAAAAGGTCAGCTTGCGCTTTCCATTCGTTTAGTTGAGCCGTTAATTTTTTTTGGTAAGCATCAATATCAACCATGACACGCTCCATGCAATTTTAAAGTGGATGCTAGTTATACTCTCGAGTTCGTGACTTTCTCAAGTCATGCGTCAAAAAAGCGTGAGCCGATAGCCCAGCTTTGCGACCAGTGGCAAAGCAAGCGGTTAGCAAATAACCGCCAGTTGGCGCCTCCCAATCGATCATTTCGCCGGCGAAAAAAAGCCCCGGATAGCGCTCTGAGGCAAGTGTCATCGCTAACTCTGTCCAACACACGCCGCCTGCTGTGCTGATGGCCTCATCGATTGGCCGCGCGGCAGTGAGCTTCAGCGTCAAGGCTTTGGCGGTATTAATCACGCGCTGGGCATCCGACCAATGGGCCTTTGGCAAGGCATCGCGCAGTAGCGCTGCTTTGATACCGCTAAGACCAATGCCCTGCCACTGACGGCTTAGGCTGTGCTTAGGATTGCTGCTTTGTAGCTGCTGAAGTAAGTGCTCGACCGAATGATCAGGCAGCAAATCCAAGACTACTTCAGCATTACCGTTGGTCTCGATACGATCACGGATCATCGCGCTGTGGGCGTAAATAACGCTACCTTCAATGCCCCATTGAGTCACAACCGCTTCGCCGCGAGCAGGCTTAAGTGATACGTCTAGCCACGGCAGCTGCAGCGTAATATTTTTCAGCGGGCTGCCGGCCAAGACTTGAACCATCGCACTATGAGTACTGTGAAATCCGCAGTTAGCGGGCTTTAACGGCTGAATAGCCAACGCTGGCAGCCAATGTTGCCACGCTGCATCTGAACCTAAACGCGCCCAGCTGCCCCCACCCATGGCAAAAATCACGGCGCAAGCGCGAATACTGCGTTGGCCATCGGGCGAGACAAAATCAAGCTCGTATCCAGCCTCTGCAGGTGCTTCTGCTGTTATGCCTCTAACGCCGACACAACGATGCCGCGTATGCACTACCAGCCCTTGCGCCCGTAAGCGACTCAGCCAACGCCGTAGCAAAGGCGCAGCCTTCATCTCGAGCGGAAACACACGCCCCGAGCTACCGACAAAGGTTTCAATGCCTAGCTCATGCACCCAGGCCCGCAATGCGTCTGCGTCGAACTCGGCTAAGACAGGTTGTAATCGTGTTTGCGACTGGCCATAGCGGCGCAAAAACTGCGGAGCAGACTCACTGTGCGTGATGTTTAAACCACCAATGCCAGCCAACAAAAGTTTACGGCCTAATGAAGGCATGGAGTCGAAGAGCTCAACGGCAATACCAGCACGCGTTAGCTGTTCAGCGGCCATTAAACCAGCTGGACCACCGCCAATAATGGCAATAGGAATCATAGGGAGGGTCTTGCGAGAGATTGGGTGGCAACCCTACCAGCCCGGCCTCGGCACCGACTCGACAGTGACCGTTGCTTCCTTCCGGATCTGGCGGGGTTAACTGTTTTATCGTGCGAGGAGACCGGTAGGGTCACCATAGCGCAGCGGGCGCGATGCCTGCAGCGAGGGCGCAGTATAGTGAAATAGCCCTCGCCTGCAAAGGCAGTGCAGCGCTTAATTAGCTTTAGCGTCATGAAACTCGTCGAGAGTTTGCTTGAGCACGCGCATCACTTGCGCTGAGTTCACCATTTCCATATGGCCAACACCGGGCAGCGTGATGTTGCGGCCATAATGCTCCGCCACCATGGAGGTGTTTTGCGGTGCAACAATAGTGTCGTGCGGCGACCACACGCTAATAAATGGAATCGGGCATGGGGCAGCTTCGGCCTCACGCAAAAAATCCAAAGCCCAAGCATTGCTTCGCGTTAGCTGAGCAATGATCGGCCCCATTTTCTCTTTACCTTCAGCCAGCACGGTGCCCGTTAATGGTGAACCAACGGCTACCGCCAACGATGCTTTCGGCATGCCGCCAAAACGATGCAAATACAGACGAATCACTAAGCCGCCCATGGAGTGACCAAGTAAAATCACGCGTTTACTACCGGTTTCAACGAGCACTTCATCGACAAAGCGTGCCAAATGCTCGGCGTTTTTCTCAACGCTATGAAAAATCGGCTCGGGGCTGACGGCGTAGACTTTGCCATAGCCATTTTTTAATAAATACCGACGCCAGGCCCATAAATAGCCGCGGTTAGTGAAGAAGCCAGGCACTAGCACAATCGGGTCGCCGCGATGCGTAAGGTCAGCCGGCGGATTTGTCGGTACCAACCACGGCTCAAAAGCGAATAAAAACGGATAGGTTAGGATCGCTGCCCACCATTCTCGCAGCAGCATAGCCACAGTAGAAAAGCAGCCAACTTCATGTTCAGCGCGCTTAGGCGAGCGATTTTTATAGGTCGGGATGACGTTGCCCATGACCATCAGCAAACGTAGTAAAGCAAAGATAGCAACACAGCTCAGCACGACACATAACCAGCTGCTGCCTGTGGCAACAAAGGTGCCGCCAATAAGCACATAAAGTGCGAACTCAATAAAAAATGCCTTTAAAAAGCCACGGCCATGACTGGTAAATCCCTGTTCCTTAAGCATATTGCATCCTTTGATATTTAATTTTTATTTATTAGGATCATCAGCTTGCTGAGCAATTGTCTCGCGCAGCGCTACTTGCAGCTGCGAATGCCAACGCACCACGCGCGGCCATAATGCCAGTGCCAGTAATAAAACTAATACCAGCACGGCAACAAACAAGTGCAAGGGCGGCAAAATAATCGAGCTTAAGGCTGAGATCAACAGCAACATCGCCACTAAGGCCGCCGTTGGTAAGGCGCGCGCAAACAGGCGATACAATGTCACCCGCGCAGGTGTGGTGGCAACGCCCGCACCAAGCTCAGTCAAAATCATTGCCAGCGCTTCTAGCTTGCGATATGCCGCCACCATAAATGGCATAGCCAACACCAAAGTCGCTGCCCAAAACACCGTGCTACGCCACTCTTGCGGCAGTACCGCCAACCATTCGGTTAAGTCGGTATGGGCTACCAAAGCCGCGCCCGCGATAAACAAGGCGGCAATAACGCAAAAGTTCAGCACCACATGCAGCAAAATGCGACGAATAAAGGCCGACACATGATTTTCTTGAGCACTCGAGCCCATGCTGCCTAGCCAGTTTTCATAGGCGGTTAAACTGCCTTGTAGTGAGTTCGGCACTAAATGGCGGAAGGTCGAAGCCGCGAGATCAGAGTTTCTAATCAGATATGGCGTAAGTATGGTTGTCAGCACAGACACCGACACCACCACCGGATAAAGGAAGCCGCTAGTGACACCAAGTGTTACGCCTAAGCTCGCGATAATAAAAGAGAACTCGCCAATTTGGGACAAGCCCATGCCGACTTTCAGCGAGGTGCGGGCATCGTGACCAGTGGCAATAGTCGCCAAGGTATTGGCCGTAGTTTTACCTATAACCACCACGGCCGTGATGATCAAAATTGGTACCCAGTATTCGACCAGCACGCTTGGGTCAACCATCATGCCGATAGCGACAAAGAAA